>NZ_PDYP01000006.1:0-218233 GCF_002743115.1 Sporosarcina sp. P17b
GGTCACACCCGTTCCCATACCGAACACGGAAGTTAAGCTCTTCAGCGCCGATGGTAGTTGGGGGTTTCCCCCTGTGAGAGTAGGACGTTGCTAGGCACGCGAAGCCATTCCCTTTGGGGAGTGGCTTTTTTGTGCTTTCAGGGAGAATAAGTCATCGTTAATGGATGGATGATTCCTTTATTTCTTGTGTTACCATTCTATTTAATTATGATCAATCGTCCCCCGTAAGCGCTCTATCTATTGCGTTGATCGCTCTATTGGCGTCGCTGAGTGCTCTATTCCTCGCCGTGGCCGCTCTATCTGCCGTGCTCAACGCTCTATAGCCTCTGAAAACCGCCCATAGCCTTCATTTTCCACTATGATTATCTGTGTCGATCAATTATCCTCTATAAGCGCTCTATCTACTGCGTTGACCGCTCTATTGGCGTTGCTGGGTGCTCTATTCCTCCCCGTGACCGCTCTATCTGACACGCTCACCGCTCTATCATCCCCCATAACCGCTCTATTGACGCCGCTAAGTGCTCTATCCCTCACCTTGTCCGCTCTATCAATCACGCTCACGGCTCTATAATCCCCCAAGATCGCTCATAGCTCCCATTACGTGTTTACTTACTTACTCTCCCTTCTCTATCCAAAATACAGACGAACTATCTTCCAGAACCAGCAACTCACTGTCATGTACTCTCAAAAACAAAAAAACCAGACTATTTATTTCCCCTACAAAAACTCATTTAACTTAATAGTCTATGGAAAGTTAGGGTATATTGATAGTAAGAGACGTACGATAGCAGGGGAGGGGATTTTATGGTTATAACGATAATCAAGCGGTTTTTTAAAGAACGCTTTTTTGATCAGGCGGCTCAGAATGCTTACTACATGTTGCTTTCCGTGTTGCCTTTTTTACTTGTAGTGCTATCGATTGTACAATTTCTGCCTGTGCAAGAGGCTAGTATTTTAGCGTTATTACGTCCGTTCGTCCCAGAGGAGTCTTTTCGGCTGATTGAGCAGAGTGTTCAGTCTATGCTTTATAAAAGTCATGGCAAGTTGCTCGTGTTGAGCGCGTTGGCCGCGTTGTGGACGACGTCTGTTGCGGTCCAATCCTTTGCCCGATCATTGGATTTAGCAAACAGGAGGCTTTATCAGCAGCCGTTGTGGGTGAATATAATCCGTAATATAGGTGTAACGATTCTATTCATGCTTATCGTTCCGATGTCGCTATTTTTGCCTTTGATTGAAAAGCTTTTACATACCGTGATTGCATATTATGATGTGCTGGATGCATGGGAAGGCTGGTTATATATTTGGCCGAATATTAAATGGGGACTCGGTACGTTTTTCTTGTTCTTGTTCTTTTTATTATTTTATCAATTGATGCCAACTGGAAAGATGAAGTGGAAAGAGGCGTTACCGGGTGCAATACTCTCAGCATTTGGCTGGCAGTTTGTTTCATTGTTATTTGGGGAGTATGTATCACGGGTAGATTATTCGAGGCTGTATGGACAATTGGCAGGAATTATCATGCTTGTGTTATGGTTTTACTTAACAGCAGTGATTATTATTCTTTCAGGACTATTGAATGCAGAGTGGAGAAGGAAAGGGCGGTCTAAATGAAGATTTTAGTGGTAGATGATGATATACATATTTTAGATTTGGTTAGCATTCACTTGCGGCAGGCGGGATATACCGTTGTGAAGGCGATGAATGGATTGGAGGCACTTGAAGTAGTCGACAGAGAGTGGCCCGACTTAGCTGTGGTGGATGTGATGATGCCTGGTATGGATGGCTATGAACTGACGAAGAGGCTCCGTGAAGATACGGAGATTCCCGTGTTGCTATTGACAGCAAAGGGTGAGATGGAGGACAAGGAGCGCGGCTTTTTAGCTGGATCAGATGATTATTTGGTGAAGCCGTTTGAGCCGAAGGAATTATTGTTCCGCATCCATGCCATTTTACGTCGTTATGATAAAGCGGTAGATCAGATGATTCAGGTTGGACCGTTACTGATTAACCGAAAGAGTTATGAAGTTGTGCTTGGAAAGAAGTCGTTGCTGCTTCCGTTGAAGGAATTTGAATTGCTATCGGTGCTCGCATCACGTCATAGCCAAGTGTTCACGCGCGAGGTGCTAGTAGAGCGCGTGTGGGGCTTTGATTATGAAGGGGATGAGCAGACATTGAGTGTGCATATTAAGCGGTTGCGCGATAAGCTGGAGAAGCTAACAGATCAGGTGAAGATCGTTACGATTCGCGGTGTTGGCTATAAGCTTGAGGTTTCTGAATGAAATCGCTGTACGGAAAGTTTTTGCTGTTGACGGTTGGTATTATGATGCTAAGTGCAATTCTAGCCTTTCTTTCAGTGAACACGTATTATCATCGATATTTAAAAGCACAAAACGATACGAAGAATGTCAAAGTGGCTGAGGGGATTGCGTCTTTTGTTGAAGAAAATGATGGAATGGATCTATCCTCGTACTTTGATATGCTAGCCGATGTGGGATATAAGCTATTGGTTATATCACCGACAAGTAGCCCCACTATCTATGGCGAAGCGTTCCGTGATAATAATCTCGAAGAAGAAGCGATTCAAAAAGTCTACGCTGGCGAAGTATATCACGGTATGCGCGATTTAAAGGCGGAGACATTTGTGACTGGATACTTTTCCAATGAATCTGCCAATACAGTAGGAGTACCTTTTACGTACGGTGGGCAGACATATGCATTGTTCTTGCGACCAGATATTAAGATGCTGTTCACAGAAATTCACTATTTGCTAGGTGGTATGGTGATCGTCATGGCCATCATCAGTATTCTATCGATGCTCGTTGTAGCGCGTAAGTTGATTGCGCCGATTGTAGCTTTGACTAAGGCAACGAAAAAGGTTGGCGAAGAAGAATTTACTAGTGAGCTGTCTATTGATCGAAGTGATGAAATTGGGCAGCTTGCGAAGAGTTTTCAGCAGATGATTCATCGTCTTAATGAGAATGATCAGATACGTAAAGCGTTTATTAGTGATGTATCGCATGATTTCCAATCGCCTTTACTAAATATTAAAGGCTACGCGGATTTATTATCGGATGAAGCGTTGCCGACAGATGAACGTTTACGATATGCGGGAATCATTCAATCTGAAACGGAACGACTCTCGACATTGACTAAGCAGCTGCTACTATTGACGTCGCTTGATCAATTGATATCACCGCTGCAAAAAAAAGACTTCCGCGTGGATCAACAAGTGAAAGAAACGGTTCGTAAATTCCAGTGGTTAGTGCAAGAGAAAGAGATGTCTGTCATGCTTGAGGTTGACGACATCATTTTTGAAGGGGATCCTGCATTTCTAGAGAAAGTATGGGAGAATTTATTGTCGAATGCCCTGAAGTATTCACCGGATGGAGGGTCGATTGATATCCAGCTGACCGAGCAGTCAAATGAAGTCACTTTCTCGATTAAAGATACCGGCATTGGTATGACTGAAGAAACAAAGAATAGAATATTTGACCGTTTCTATCGTGCGGATCACTCAAGAACGCGTGAAGTAGAAGGTACGGGTCTTGGATTGTCAATTGTTGAACAAGTTGTGCGTCTCCATGATGGGCGTGTAGAAGTAGTCAGTGAGCTTGGTGAAGGTACGGAATTTATCATACACTTGCCAAAGCTGTAACCAGAAGTTCATCTTCCGTTCATCTTGGTGAGTTATAATGAGTGTAGTAGAAAGATGACGGGAGGAAATATAGTATGCAAGAAAAGTGGAGTATTCGATTAATACGTATTGCAGCAATTTTTGGTTTGATAGGTACAGTTTTAGGTTCACATATGGCGGGAGCAGGTTCTTATGCGTTTCGTCCAATTCACGCGCATATTTTGTTAGTGGGTTGGTTGTCGGTATTTTCTTGGGGAGTGTTCTACAAGATTTACCGTGTCCGTGCAAGAAAGTTATTAACACTTCAAGGCTGGACGGGTATTATTGGTGCAATTGGTTTAACCGCAGGCATGTGGTTACAATTTCTTCAACCGTTTAATATCAATGAAGTATTCTCTCTTGTGCTTTACATTGTAGGCGGTACTGTACTATTAGTAAGTTTTGCTTTATTCGTAGTAGTAACGTTTATGATTGAAAAATCACCTGCTGTGCGTAAATAAATCATCACCCAAGAATCCGGTTCATTCGGGGTCTTGGGTTTTTTAATGTCGAATTATAAGGGAAAGTTTTCAGTGATAATCAGCGGATTCAACAAATAATTCAAGACACCTATGACATACTAGAACGACCTAACAAATGAAGGAGCGAATGACCATGACTGCTCGCAATCGGTTTCACCTCATTATGATTTGTTTTACTGTCTTGATTGCCGGGACGTTGTTGATTAAACAGACAGCAAGTTCAGAACAACGGAAGATAGAAACGATAGGAATTGATTATGCTCAAATGAACCAATCGGTTGAGAAAGTGTTAAAAGATATGCCTGAAATGGTAGAAGAGCTGACATCTATTCAATCTGGTATTCGTAGCAACAAACTTGAAAGCTCATTTTCAACAAATAAGACAGAGTTTCGTTTGCGTGTGAACAATAATCTGACAGGAGAGGAGCACTCTTCACCATTCCTAAAAGGAATTGCGGAGAAGCAAACGGATCATTATCAAGATGCACTGGAAATAGCGGAAGAAGCTTATGGTATTACGGTAACGGAAGATGAAATAGACGCTTATATCAAAGAGAATGTTTCGACAGTTTGGGATGCTGAAAAACGAAAGTATGCGAAGTCCCTTCAATTAACATTGAATGAACTGGACTATTATTTCGATAGGGATGTCTATGTGATGAATGTACTATGGGAAAGAGTTTTGCCACTTGTTATGCAAGAGTTTCCAAGAGAACGTGGAGAGAGTGGACAAGCTTATGGGAAACGGATTAAGGAAGAGTTTTTCACAAGTATGGAAGATGAAGCTTAGTCATAGTGTAACACTTGGAACTTGCTAGGCACGGGTAATAGTAGAGCGTTAATACAAAGAGATGCGTAAGTTGAAAGTTTGAAGGAATAACTAGCGACATTTCCCGGGAAATTACTAAACTCATACTATATAAGCTAAGAGATTGTATAGTATGGGTTTGCTTATAAAGAAAAGTCAGTCTCCCATAGGACTGGCTTTTTGCTACGAGAAGAATTAATTACATTAAAAACGGCCATTCTATGTATCAATACGTACCCTTTCAATAATATAGTAATAAGGAAGTCAATTTAAAATACTAGACATAGTATATTTTAAATTACTGCGATAGCGTAGGCTCTATGCTATATTAAAGACTACCTTTTAATAGAAAGGGGTGGAAGAAATGATAGAGCTTGGAGGAATGATGGTCGGTATGGAATTGGGTAATATTCTAACAACTCTTTTATCTATTATAACCATATTAAACATTCTGCTACTGGCCTCAGTATTATTTATCGAAAGAAGAGATATTGGAAATACGTGGGCTTGGATCATGCTCTTGGTATTCATTCCTATTGCCGGATTCTTTATTTATCTGTTTTTCGGTCGCAGTTTGAAACAGAAAAACTTCTATAATCTTTCAGCCGCAGAAAGAAAGGCTGAGAAAACGGAAGTGGATAAACAACTACTACCCGAAAACTTGGCCATACTTGAAAATAATGCATTATTAAAAGAACATAGGGAATTAATTCATATGAATTTAAAATCCTCTCACGCACTACTTTCCAAAGATAATCATATAAAAATCTTTGATGATGGACATGCGAAATTTGCTGCGTTGTTCGAAGATATCAGTTTGGCGACTAAAGAGATTAATATTCAGTACTATATTATTCAGTCCGATTCCTTAGGTACTAAACTGCGTGATCTCCTAATTCAAAAGGCAAAAGAAGGAGTTAAAGTTCGACTTTTGTACGATGAAGTAGGATCTAAGAAGACGCCACCTAAATTCTATAATGATTTACGTGCAGCAGGTGGAAATGTAGAAGTATTCTTTCCATCCATGTTCCGTCTAGTGAACTTCCGGGTCAATAATAGAAATCACCGGAAGCTCTGTATTATTGATGGTGAAATTGCGTATATTGGTGGTTTCAATGTGGGGGATGAATACTTAGGTCTTAATAAGAAATTTGGGTATTGGCGTGATACACATTTCAGGATGACAGGTGGGGCAGTCAATCACATCCAAGGAAAGTTCATTCTTGATTGGCATCAAGCGGGTAAGAAAGAGCTAGGTGATTGGGGAGACTACTTATTCCAGACAGAAAAACAAAGTGGCACTAGTCCAGTACAGATTGTTTCAAGTGGACCAAACTCCGAGACAGAACATCTAAAAAATATGTACATCAAGTTATTATTATCGGCTAAAAAGACTGTCTACATTCAGACACCCTATTTTATCCCGGATACTAGCTTTATGGACGCCTGTAAAATTGCATTATTATCTGGTGTGGATGTACGGATTATGATTCCATGTAAGCCGGATCATCCGTTTGTTTACTGGGCTACTTGGTCTTATGTTGGTGATTTGCTTAATTATGGAGCGAAAATATTGTTGTATGAAAATGGTTTTTTACATGCGAAGACAATTGTCGTGGATGAAGAAGTAGCAGTAGTAGGTACTATGAATATTGATTCACGTAGTTTCCGTTTGAACTTCGAAGTAACTGCTATTGTTTATGATGAGATAGTAGCGGCGCAATTAACTGATCTATTCCGTCAAGACACCGAGTTGAGTTCGAAACTGACGAAAGAGCGCTATGAAGAGCGATCATTGCTCATTAAGTTTAAGCAATCGATTTCTCGTTTATTATCGCCTATTCTCTAATGGTTGTAAGTGCGTAATGCACTATTAATTGATTAATGTAGATGTGCATACGATCATATAAAAAGGAAGCAGCATGGGGCTGCTTCCTTTTTATATTTTTACGTTATGTAAAGACCAAGTTCAATTTTCCTTCTTTCAGTTCCAGTGAAGCATCGAACTTATTGCCATCTGCGGAGGTAAATCCTTTGATGACGTTAGTCTTACCTTTGGTACATAACAATTTGACTTGTGGGACGGTCAGTTTCTTTTTCAAGAACAGACCTGGAAAAGTTTGTTTACAGCCGTTTTTATAGTTACTGCAGCCGAAAAACTTTTGATGTTCAATAATCATGCCTTTATCGCATTTTGGACAAGGTGCAACTTCAGTTCGGGTGTACGAGCTCCTTCCTGAAGAAGGGCGTGGCGGCAGCACGATATCAATCGTTTGTTTTTCTAATTGGACGGGTACATCTTCAATCAGCTTTTGTATGAACTTTGTTACGCTGCCGAGGAAGTGCTGCCCCGTACCTTCACCATTGCCGATTTTCTTTAAGTATGTTTCCCACTTTGCGGTCATGGAAGGGCTGGCAAGCAGGCTGCCTTCGATTGTCTGGCAGAGTACGCGTCCTTTATCTGTAATGGATACGATATTCTTGTTTACAGCGATGTATCCGTGTTTTTTGATAGTCTCGATGATGCTGCTTCGTGTTGCTTCTGTTCCGAGACCTTCAATTTCCTTCAGAATATCCGTTTCGCTTTGATCTTCCACTAATTTCCCGCACGTTTTCATCATGGCGATGAGTTGACCTTCAGTATACGGTTTCGGAGGTTGTGTCGCGCCTTCTTTTATACCGATTTCACTTTGAACCGTTTCTTCTTTCGCAAGTGGCGGTAGGGTAGGTTCTTCTGCATCTTTTGCTTTGGTGGGTGCAGCAAAAAGTTCCTTCCAGCCTTTATCGCGCTCTGTTTTACCTGTTGTGAAGAATGGCAATCCGTTGACGTCTGTTATCACTTTCGTTTCAGTATAAAGATAATCCCTATGGAACATGGAGAGTGTAGTGCGTATAACTTCTTCATACAGATTGCGCTCGAGTGGTGACAACTTTGTCAGTGCGGCAGGAGTCGGCAGTTTTTTAGTCGGGATGATCGCATAGTGTTCTTGTACTTTTGAACTGTCAACATAGCGTTTTTTGGGTGTACGTGAAGCAACTTCAAACGGATGCTCTATTAACTTTTGGTAATCTTCAACCGCCTCAACTAAGTAATTGAATTCACTGGGCGTGATATGACGTGTATCGGTTCTTGGATACGATACTAGTTTTTTCTCGTAGAGCGTCTGCATCGTTTTTAACACGGTTGCGGGACTTGCTTTCCAGCGTCTGTTGGCTGTTGCCTGCAACGTCGAAAGAGAGTGCAACTGTGGCGGTGGTGTTCGTTTATCAGTATTCGTCAGCTCGCTAATTACACCAGGGGTCCGCTTCGTAATATTGCGGCTGTTTAATGCTTCCGCAATTAATTCACGTTTTGGTTCCTTGAGTTTTGCTTTTCCTTTATATGTACCGTGTTCCGCAGTAAAAATGGCTTCTGCTTCAAAAAATGGTTCAGACACAAATGTTTCAATTTCGCGTTGACGTTGGTAAATTAAATACACTGTTGGCGATTGAACGCGGCCAATCGGAAATACTTCTTCAATTCCTTTTGCCTTTAGGAGAAGGGTATATAACCGAGAACCATTCATTCCAACTAACCAATCGCTAATTTGACGGGCTTTCGCTTCCTCGTATAGTTGCAGGTCTTTCTTGTTGTCACGTAAATTTTCAAATCCTTTACGCACTTCATCTGCTTCCAGCGAGTTAATCCACAGTCGCTGGATCAATTGATTGCGGGCACCGGTCATATAGTAGATCGAATAAAAGATATTTGATCCTTCTCGGTCCACGTCACAGGCATTGATGACAGTATTCGTTCCGCGAATCAATTTCTTCACGACCTGAAACTGCTTATATTTCCCCTGGGCTACCTGAAACTCATAACGCTCGGGTAAGATGGGCAAGCTCCCAAGCGACCAACGTTTCCAGGACGGGTTGTACGTGTGCGGTTCTTTTAATTCCACGAGATGCCCGACACCCCACGTCAAAAAAGCCCCTTCCGGAAATGTCGGGCACGGATTGATTTCCATATAGCCGTCATGTTTTCGAGAAGTGAAAGCATCGGCATACGCTTTTGCCTGGCTTGGTTTTTCGGCTAGGATTACTGGTTTCATGGGGCACCTCTTTCAGATATACAAAGATTAGTTATCCTATAATGATAGCTTATTCAGGGGCGGAGGGCTAGTCTGTAAGTATATTGTTATAGGATGCCTAGTTTTCATTGAACTCAGAAATATTTTGGAACCTAGTGCTCCCTATAAGTACTTCGATATAAAAAAATGTGCGGAATTTATTACTACAAGGAAATACAGCTAAAATAGACGTGCGGGTTATCGCATAATGTAGTGTTTGATTAATTTATTTGAAAGAGAAGCGTGGAAGTCTTCTTCAAGTAAATCATCGTAAGGGTTACTGGGGGATTTTCGTAGGTTCTATACTCCGTAGGTCTTTAACAGATAGAAAACGGGTACAATTCGGATATATGTATAGATCCGAATTGTACCCGTTCGTACGCTCAAATTATTAAATTGCCGTATGTGAGCTTGTACGTACGATAGGGTGAAAGGGTCGAACGAGTCATGAGTCTGATTCGTTTATTTATCCCTACTTTAGGCACATGATTGCAATAAATCATGCCCAGCCATTAATTTCGAACTAGATAATCAAACGCACTCAAAGCAGAAGTGGCGCCTGATCCCATTGCAATAATGATTTGTTTGTGCGCGCTATCCGAGCAGTCTCCTGCAGCAAATACGCCAGGCACGTTTGTTGCACCGCGCTTATCGACAACAATTTCGCCGAACTTATTACGTTCAACTGAGTCGCCTAGCCAGTCGGTGTTCGGTACGAGTCCAATTTGAATGAAGACGCCAGCTAATTCGATGTGATGTTCTTCATTTGTGGCACGGTCAATGTACGTAATGCCATTTACACTATCGGTACCTGTAATTTCTTTCGTTTGAACATTTTTCAGTACAGTGACGTTCGAAAGGCTATGAAGACGATCTTGTAAAACAGAATCGGCTTTCAACTCGGAAGCAAACTCAAGAACTGTAACATGCTTTACAATACCAGCAAGGTCAATTGCTGCTTCAATGCCAGAGTTTCCACCGCCAACGACCGCAATATCTTTGCCTTCAAACAATGGACCATCACAATGTGGGCAGTATGCGACCCCTTTATTTCTAAATTCGGCTTCGCCAGGTACACCAATGTCGCGCCAACGGGCACCTGTTGAAAGGATAACGGATTTACTCTTTAGAACAGCACCGTTTTCCAGTTCGATTTCAATTAGGTCTTTCTTTTCCAAACGTTTCGCAAGCTGTAAATTCATCACGTCTACGTTGTACTCTTTCACGTGTTCTTCAAGACTTGCGGCAAGTTTTGGACCTTCAGTGCGAGTAACACTAATAAAGTTTTCAATCGTAGCCGTGTCCAAAATTTGACCACCAAAACGATCTGCTACAATACCTGTACGAATCCCTTTACGCGCCGCATAAATAGCAGCACTTGCACCTGCTGGACCTCCTCCGACGACGAGCATATCAAACGGCTCTTTATTTTCAAGTTCCGAAGCGTCTGGAGCACTCCCCATTTTGCCAAGGATTTCTTCCAGTGATATACGACCGCCTGAGAATTCTTCCCCGTTTAAAAATACCGTTGGAACAGCCATGATTTTTTTGCTTTCAACTTCTTCTTTGAATGCCGCACCATCAACCATCGTATGAGTTATGTTAGGGTTTAGGACACTCATAATGTTGAGAGCTTGGACAACTTCAGGACAGTTTTGACAGCTCAAACTTATATACGATTCAAAATGGTATTTACCTTCAACTGCTTTGATTTGATCCATCAGCTTTTGATCAACTTTTGGAGCACGTCCACTTACTTGTAATAAAGCAAGTACTAATGAAGTAAATTCATGTCCAAGTGGGACACCTGCAAAAGTGATGCCAGTATCTTCTCCGATACGATTTATACTAAAACTAGGCGTTCTTTCCAACTCAGTTCTCTCTACTTTAATGTGGGGTGACATCATTTCTAATTCATTCATTAAACCGTTCATGTCATTAGAAACTTGATCAGACCCCGTGCTAACTTTCAGAAGCACGTCATTTTCCATCATTTCGAGGTATTGAGCTAATTGTGCTTTTATATCTGGTTCTAACAAGATTAATCAAACTCCTCAATATTTTTATCTTTTAAAAAAAGCGGGGATGCCCCCGCTGTTTAAATTAAATTTTTCCTACAAGGTCTAGGCTTGGTTTAAGTGTTTTGCTGCCTTCTTCCCATTTTGCTGGGCAAACTTCGCCTGGATTGTTACGAACATATTGAGCTGCTTTTATTTTACCTACAAGAGTGCTTGCGTCACGACCGATGCCGTCAGCATTGATTTCTGCTGCTTGTACAACACCATCTGGGTCAATAATGAATGTACCGCGTTGAGCAAGACCAGCTTCTTCATCTAACACATCAAAGTTACGTGAGATCTTTTGTGATGGGTCACCAATCATAATATATCTAATGCTGCTGATTGCTTCTGAGTGATCATGCCATGCTTTATGTGTAAAGTGTGTATCTGTTGAAACAGAGTACACTTCTACGCCAAGTTCTTTTAGTGTTGCATATTGATTTTGAAGGTCTTCTAGTTCAGTTGGACAAACGAAAGTAAAGTCAGCTGGGTAGAAGCAAACAACGCTCCATTGACCTTTCAAGTTTTCATCCGTAACGTCGATAAACTCTCCGCTACCTGCATTGTAAGCTGAAGCTTTAAATGATTCTACTGTTTTACCAATTTGTGACATAAGTAAATTCCTCCTAAATGATATTTATAGCTAGTTTTGGCCATATTGCTAAAATCTAAACCGCATTCACTATAAAAGTTAATCGCCATCAACTAACTATAATAATTCTAATTACATAATCATTATCGTATAAGTGTAATTGATTGTCAACAGTTACACTTTGAAGAGTGGATATCATTGATATGTAATGTGTATTTTAAAAGGTTTTACTATTATGAACTACCTGTATCGTTATTGAAAAGGGAAGTTTGTAGCCTTGGATGTAGTTACTATATTATCAATTAAAAAACCTGTTTCTCGATTGGCTCTTGTTTTACAAGTTTATTGAAAACATTCAGTACTAACCTGATTGATTATAGTTAATTGGATCGGATCTTATGGAGGGGAATTGTTTAGAAGGTAGTAGAGGAGCTAACAAAAGAGCGTACTAAAGAAGCGATTAGATCAAATGCTTTTCTAAACGTTGTAACCTTTTCATATTTCATACGACTACTAAATAGAACATATATAAAGGAGCGTGTCTTTCATGAAATTGAATAAAATTATCCCGTTTGCGCTGTCTGCATTACTTGTAGGAAGTGTAGCGGTGCCTGGAATGACTTTTGCAAAAGAGAATGTGAAGACAGAAATGACATCGGATTTAAAAGCTTTTATTAAAGTGGAAGGAACAATTGAAGATGTTGAGAAAAATGATGGCTTGACTCTTTATACACTTAAAGGAAAAGAAGAACAATTCGTATTGGCTGTGAATGAAGAGACGCTCATTTACGATAATGCCGGAAAAAAGACCAAACTGAAAATAGGAGATAGCGTATCTGCGTATACAGATTCGAATAAACCAATGATCCTGATTTTTCCTCCGCAGTATACACCTGATGTAGTCATTGTGGAAAAGGATGAAGAAAGCACGGCGGTAGTTGGAATATTTGACGATGAATTGGTCGATCCATACTTGAAATTGCAGCTAAATGTAGATGATAGTTCAGATATTTCAAGTTCTTCAGGTGATCCAGTGAAGGTGGATGATTTGAAAGGGAACGACTTGCTAGTATTCTATAAAGAAACAACAAAAAGTATTCCTGCGCAGACTACACCAAAAAAAGTTGTTTTGCTTGATAAGATGGAAGCAGTAGATGAGGATGCTACAGTTGAGCAGATTATCGAAAATGATCAGTACATGGTCGATGGTGTGAAGATGGTTCCTCTACGTCTGCTTGCCGAAAAACTTGGATATGTAGTAGACTCTACGGGTGTTGGTGCCATAGTATCAAAGGGGGCACCATCTTACACGATTACCCGTGGTCAGAAGGAATACGGCTATAATAAATCATTGATGAAGTTTGAAGTAGCGCCAGAGCTTCTCGAACCGAATAAAACGTATGTCCCAGTGGCGCTTATAGAAGAAATGATGAAGTGAATAAATAGAAAAAAGGTAGATGCCGACGGGCTTCTGCCTTTTTCGCTATTTACATGGAGTTACTAAATTTCTAAACAAAGATATTTGGCTTTCCTAGTTTTCACCATGTCGCCTCTACGTCCTAGCTATTTGACGCAGCATTAGAACGAAGGTCTTGACAGAAAATATAAATAATTTACTTAAATCTATTGACAAAGATCTCAGGGATATGTAATATAACGTTCAATAGTATATCGCAGACTAAGAGTGGAACTAGTAGAAATGTTTTGTGTCTTTGTAGAGAACTGATGGTTGGTGGAAATCAGTAGGCGCACATTTTGAACTCATCCATGAGTCACTCCCTGAAAGTTTTACAGTAAGGGATGTCGGTTTCCTCCGTTAATGGGATAGACAGTGATGGCTGTCGATAAGTGGATTTGTCTCATAGGCAGATCAATTAGAGTGGTACCGCGAGTATAACCTCGTCTCTATATTTCGATATAGAGGCGGGGTTTTTTGTTGTTATTTTTTTATAAAAAGGGAGTGCATAGAGATGAGTAGAAAAATTTGGGTATTTGATACGACATTACGCGATGGAGAACAGGTGCCAGGGGCTAAATTGAATCTATATGAAAAAGTGGAGATTGCGCAACAACTCAAAAAGCTTGGTGTCGATATTATCGAAGCCGGATTTCCTGCTTCGTCTCAAGGAGATTTCGATGCGGTGAAAGCTGTCGCGCAGAGGGTAGGTAATACAAACGATATTATGATCACTGCACTGGCACGCGCAGTCCAAGCAGACATCGATTCAGTATATAACGCAGTAAAGTACGCAGAAAATCCGATGATTCATATGGTGCTGGGTACTTCAGATATTCATGTGGAGAAAAAGTTCAATAAATCAAAAGATCAGATCCTTCAAATAGGTGTTGATGCAGTAAAGTATGCAAAGTCATTAATGCCTCAAGTACAGTATTCAACAGAAGATGCTTCACGCTCAGAATTTGAGTACTTGTGGCATACAATCGAATCCGTCATGAAAGCGGGCGCAACGATGATCAACGTACCTGATACAGTTGGCTTTGCGGAGCCGGAAGAATTTGGGGCGTTAATTCATAAATTAAATGATCGCATGAAAAACTTGAATCCAGATGTACTATTAAGTATCCATTGTCATAATGACTTGGGGATGGCGACTGCCAATACTTTAGCGGCGGTGAAGAACGGCGCAGATAAAGTAGAGTGTACAATTAACGGAATTGGGGAACGAGCAGGAAATGCGGCACTTGAAGAAGTAGTAATGGCATTGAAAACAAGAAGCTCCATTTATAATGTCAATACACAAATCAACACGAAAGAGATTATGAATACATCACGTCTAGTATCTAGCTTCATGGGATTGGATGTGCAAGTGAATAAGGCGATTACAGGAGACAATGCTTTTGCCCATTCGTCCGGAATACACCAGGACGGATTATTGAAATCCCGTGATGCGTATGAAATTGTTCATCCAGAAGATGTAGGACTGGATGATATGGAACTGATTTTAACAGCGCGGTCAGGACGCCATGCGGTGAAAAATGCACTTGAAAAGCTTGGATTTACTCATATGAAACCTGAAGAATTTGAAGGGATTTTTGAAGGGTTCTTACTGTTGGCAGATATGAAAAAGGAAGTATATGATCATGATTTGTATATCATTGTAGAAAATTATTACGAAAAACATGATCAAGACAATGTAACAAATTACAGCGATCATTTCTTTGAATTTGAAGATCTGCAAGTTGTCAGTAACTCAAGTTTCCCATCAGCGAGCGTTAAGATTCGCAAAGGTGAAGAAGTCTTTAAATCGAGTGCTGTTGGAACAGGTCCGATTGATGCGCTATATTCCGCCATTGCAGAAATTACGAATATTCAAGTGAAATTGATTGGATACGATATTAGCAGTGTATCACGGGGCAAAGATGCGCTAGGAAAAGTGAAAATTACCATTTCGCATGAAGGAGAAAACTATATCGCAAAAGCAGCAGACACGGATATTTTGAAAGCGAGTGCACTAGCTTATATAAACGCGATTAATAGTGTCATTGTAGCTGGAATAAAAGAAACGACTATGAAAACGCATATTGTAAGTATTTAATTCAATATGAAAAGGCAACTATCCGCGGATAGTTGCCTTTTCTCATGCGTAAATATGAAACAAGTATTCCTGTCCGTTCTTTACAGGATCCTGCGCAAATTTATAACCGTGAGCGATCGCTTCTTCCGGTACGTTGCGAAAAGAGCCGGGGCAATCAGTGATGACTTGCAGTAACTCTCCTTTATTCATACCTTCAAGTGCTTCTAAAGTGTAAATCACAGGGTAGGGACACGACTCGCCACGAAGATCGAGTGTGAAGTCCGCTTCTATTTCAGCTTGCATGTACATTCATTCCTCTCTTTATTGTTAGCTTACGGTGGTAGCGTTTTTCTCCATATACCGTTAATGAATAGAGTCCACCAAGCATGAGCAAGGTGACAGAAATTGCACCAATTGGTCCCAATGTATCGAGTAAATTGATTTTTGCACCGCTCTTGACCAATATATTATAGACACCCAGGTGATCCCAAGCATAGGCAAGGAATGTAGCCCCGATAATATTGCCCGCAAATACTGGCAAGAACAGTAACTGTCCTTCCATCAAGCGATACATCATACCTGTTTCACAACCTGACGCCATGACAATGCCAAGTCCGAATAATATGCCACCTACAAATGTGCTAAGTGCTGCAATTTGCGTGATTGGCGTTAAGTCATAGATGGAAATGACAACGATCGTCAAAATGGAACTGACGGCCATACCCATAATAATTGCTTTTGCCATAATGCTACGTCCGACGAGAAATAAATCGCGGAATGCAGAAGTAAAACAAATTTGTCCCCGTTCAATTAGAATACCAAAGGCAAGGCCGAAAAGCGCACCGAGGCCAAGCAGTTTTTGTCCGGATGCAAAGAAGTATATAATGAGTCCTATGTAAAGGACTGCGATTGTTCCACCGACATACGGTTGGATTACGCGCTTTTTAAGTTGTGTCGGCTTCGCGTTACCTCGAGTCAACGAAGGCTTGCCTTTCCACCAGCGCGTTTTCGTCAGTTTGGCACCGAAGAAAGTACCGATGCCTGTTGCCATTATGAAGATCCATGAGTGAAAAGAGAATTGAGGAACGCCTGTAAAGAATGCAGCTAGATTACAGCCGAGTGCCAAGCGTGCACCGAATCCTGCAATAATTCCACCAACTAATCCTTGTACATAACGACGTTTCTGCTGCGGCAATCGGATTTTGAAACTATTGCTAAGCAACACCATAATGAGTGCGCCCGCGAACATTCCCCAGACAATCCAGCCATCTGGTCGGTTCCATGTCGCTCCCTGCAGATGTACCATGTCGAAATATTGCCAGCCTGAGATATCGACTCCAAATAATAATAAGAGGTCGCCTCCCAGTCTTGTAAATTCACCAGTTACTGCCCAAACGGTCGAAGTTAAGCCGAAATATACTGCACTAAGAATACCAGCTATCAATAAGACGAGATAAGGGTTCCAATAGCGTTGGAAAATAGGTTGAATCATTTTTTTCATTGGATCGTTGCCCCTTATAAAAGTTCTTTTTCTAGTGTATTCCTAATTGTACAGAAATCAAGTAATAATATACTAGTATCAAATAAAAAATACGATTACCAGCTTCTATAAAGTGAAGTGGTAATCGTATTTTTTATTTATCGATAACTTTCAAGACCTTGCGGATATCCGCGCGCTCTTCAGGTCGAGGCACATGTTTTGGGTAACCAATCATCAAGGTTCCAACAATTTTCTCATCTGATTTCACATCAATTGCGTCCTTAAATACAGGATCATGCGTCCAGTCGTTCGTAAGCCAGATCATGCCGATACCACGTTCCCATACTGCTAACTGGAAGTTCTGTATCATTGCAGAAACCGCAGCGTAATCTTCATCCCAACGCTTTTTACGTGAATCTTCGGGCATGATGACAACTAAATGCAATGGTATAGTGCGGAAGTAGGCCGCTTTGTTTTTTGCTTTATCTGTCACTTCTCCATCTCTCTTCTGAGAAGTTAGGAATGCTTCTATAAATTTCTCTTTGCCTTCATCCGCATATAATTGGAATCGCCAAGGTTCTGTCAGTTTATGATTGGGTGCCCATTTAGCTACATTCAGTAATTCGATGATCTCGTCTATATCGACTGGGTCAGCACTAAACTTCTTGATCGAGCGTCTACCCATGATCGACTTTTCTACGTCATTCTTTGCTTCATAGCTCATAATTGAAAACTCCTTTTCAATAGATAAAATCCCGCTAAATGAAAATCATTATCATCTACTATACTACCATAAAAAACCCCGCAAGAGCAAAGTAAGCTCTTACGGGGTAAAGATCTTCTTATTTTAAGTAATAAATAGGGGAACCAGGACCAAGATCGATACCTAGTAACATCCAAATGATTAACGTGATACTCCAGAATAGCAAGAAGAACATGGAATATGGGAACATAACGGAAACGAGCGTACCGATACCCATTTTCTTATCATACTTTTGCGCAAACGCGATGATGATCGCAAAATATGTCATGAGCGGTGAAATGATATTCGTTGAAGAATCCGCTACACGATACGCCATTTGCGTCAATTCAGGAGAATAACCAAGTTGCATCATAATCGGCACGAAGACTGGTGCCATCATGGCCCACTTCGCAGATGCACTGCCGATAAACAAGTTGATGAACGCCGCAATGACGATGAACATCAGTAATAGTGGTATTCCTTTTAAATTAATACTGTCAAGGAAGTTTGCGCCGTAGACTCCTAATACCAAGCCCATATTCGACTCAGAGAAGAATGCAACGAACTGACTCGCTGTAAACGACAGAACAATGAACATACCCATAGCAGCCATTGTCGTAGACATCATAGCTGCGACATCTTTATCATTGCGAATTTCTTTCGTTACTTTACCGTATACGAGACCCGGTACGAAGAACATGAACGCGATGATCGGCACAAGCGATTTCATGAACGGCGATTTGATGATTGGCATATCCGCTTCATCCCCACGCAATGGAGCACCTGGGAAAGCGACAAGAAGTGCAACGAGTATTCCTGCCACTACAACAGAAACACCAGCCAAAATCAAACCTTTCTTTTCAAGGCGAGTTAGTTTTTCAACTTTCTCACGGAATTCACCAGTATATTCACCGAGACGTGGCTCCACAATCTTTTCCGTAACCCACGCACCGACGAATGTCAGAACGATAACGGAAAATGCGATGAAGTAATAGTTCATGGCAATGTTCATACCTTCTGCATACTCGGGATTGATGATCGCTGCAGACATAATGGTTAATTCACCAAGCAATGCATCCGTACCGGAAAGAAGCAAGTTTGCACTGAACCCGCCGGAAACTCCGGCAAATGCTGCGGCTAGACCTGCAAGAGGGTGTCTACCGAGTGCCGCAAACAATACAGCACCTAGTGGCGGCAAAACAACGTATCCTGCGTCAGAAGCAACACTAGACATTACCCCTGCAAACACTAGTCCGAGGGTGATTAAACGTTTTGGTACGGACATGACAAAGCCGCGAAGCAATGCACTGATCAAGCCCGATCCTTCTGCAACCCCGATACCAAGCATCGTAATCAATACGACACCAAGTGGAGCAAAACCGATGAAGTTATCGGTCATATTCGTAATGATATAGTGTATACCCTCACTGCTAAGGAGATTATGTACTTCAATCATTTCGCCTTCTTTACCTGGATGCTCTGCGCTAACACCGAAGTACGAAACGATTGCGGAGATGACGATTACTAGTAAAGCCAAAAGGGCAAACAATGTAACCGGATGCGGCAAGCGGTTGCCGGTCTTTTCGATCATATCCAAAAACTTCTGGAAAAATCCTTTTTTCTGCGTATTCATGATGATCTCCTTTCGCTTAAAGAATGCTATTCTAACTATCACGAAAAAGTATTAATTTTTCAGACAAAGTCAAGTATATAAGAGAATTGCATTTAGTTAAATGCTTTATTGAAATAATTAAATTGGAAGATTGTTGCGAGTCTTGGGAGAAGGGTGAATAATAAAAAAACGAGAAAAAACCCACCTATAATTAGATGGGTAGAAAGGTATTGTGAACCCTTTTGGTTTACGTTAGAACTCGAAATATTTGAATCGTTATCGTTAGGTCTACAACTTACTTTGGACGTCTCTCTTTAAAACCACGTTTGAAAATCTCTTGTACATTATTGATTGTAACGTAAGCATCTTCGTCCACACTCTCCAAAATCCGTCGTAGCTGTACGATTTCCCCTTGGTTAATGATAATGTATAAAATTGCTTGTTTCTCAAGCGTATAACCGCCACGACCTTCAAGAATGGTGACCCCTCTACCCATCGTAGTGAGCAATTCCTTGCGAATGTCTTCCTGGTGTTTTGAAATAATCATTACAGCTTTTCGATCATCTGCACCGTCTACGATCTTATCAATTACTTTTGCCCCTACATATACCGCTACAAGTGTGAACATTGCCTTTTCTTTACCAATAACAAAAGCAGACAATAAAATGACAGTAATGTCGATAACTAGGACCGCTTTTCCTACACTCCAACCTAGCCACTGCTGAAGCATGCGGGCAACTGTAGTGCCACCTCCAGAAGTTCCACCGACACGGAAAATCAACCCAAGGCCGCCACCTACAAATAAACCAGCGAATAAAGCAGCAAGTAAAGTATCATGGCCCAACTGTTCTCCCCAGTTCTTTGTCAGTTCAAGGAAAATAGACATGAAAATGATTGTGATGACAGTATAAATAATTGTTCGTTTGCTGAAGAACCTATACCCAATCGCAACGAGCACCAAGTTAAGTATGAAACTGACAACGCCAGGTGACCATTCAAATAAATAGTATGTAATGATCGTAATCCCGATGACGCCACCTTCAGATAGCATATTCGGAATCGCAAAATAGTTAATTCCAATTGCGAAGATGAATGATCCTACAATCAAAGCGGCGTAATCCAGTAGTCTTCGTTGCATTCAATCACCCTTCTTTCGAAAAAAGCGACATACTATAGTATGCCACTTTTGTACTTTTATAGATTTTCAACTGTAAAGGTACTATACCTATCGTTCAACCTATTAAAACTTGTAAATTACCAAACACGGGTTGATACTCTTAGTGGTCAGTCAGCATCAATGAAAATTCCTTTAATAACAGGTACACCCTTATCATCTTTGCCGTCATACGTACCGTAAACGGAAACGTCGAAACCTTCCAGAATATCCGTACGTTCTCCAAGTCGGATATCCTTCACATATATGATTTCATCTGAAGATTCGTCTGCAGCGCTTTGTACAGCATAAACTCCTTGGTCAATAGCTGCTACCTTCCCAAGAAACTTCACTTTGGAATTGACGGGTACTTCATCGTTAGCGAACGCGGCATACTCTCGTTCGACTGTATCTTCTTTAAGACCTTCTTCTACACCGTCACTTGTCTGTTCTGTCGGTGCTGTTTCTTCGGTTGGTTCAGTAGATTCAACCGCTTCTTTCGGTTCGTCATTACTACAAGCTACGAGAAAAGCAGCAATTATCATCAGCATAAATAATTTTTTCATGTAAAATCGCCTCCATTAGTAATCATAAGGAACTTTTGCGCAAAAGAAAACCTTTGACTTCAATTGGAGTCATAAAAAGTTTGTGGGAATAGACTATAACAATCGGGTCAACGTAAATAGAAAGGATGGGGGAGTGAACAAGCTATTTACAAAATCAACTTTCGCGCTAATAGTATTAGTTGTGATTTGGGGTGTAAGTTGGCCCATTTATAAACTATCAATCGTTTATGCTCCGCCGTTATTATTCTCAGGAATGCGTGCTCTGCTTGGCGGTAGTCTGATCATATTACTGATGTTCAAGCTACGTGACAGATTACAATGGCGTCAGCATTGGCGAAAGTACAGTATTTCAGCTTTGTTCAACACCGTCCTATTCTTTGGTTTGCATACGATAGGCCTACACTATTTACCAGGGGGGTTATTCTCGGTACTCGTATATTTTCAGCCAGTCCTTCTTGGATTATTTGCGTGGATGTGGTTGGGTGAGACTATGACACCAATTAAGGTAACAGGATTATTGATTGGGTTCATCGGCATTATAGTAGTTAGCGCAGAACATTTTACAGCCCAGCTTTCCATACTAGGCGTGGTATTGGGCGTGCTGACGGCATTCTTTTGGGCACTGGGCGTTGTGTATGTCAAGAAAGTCAGTGAGGAAGTCGATGCATATTGGATGGTCGCGATGCAATTCACTATAGGTGGCGTAGTCCTGCTTGTACTTGGTTCCCTGGCAGAGAGTTGGTCTGCGATTGAGTGGGAATCGATGTATCTATTCGGCCTCGGATTTGGTGCGACGATGGGAATCCCAGTAGCTTACATCATTTATTACTCTCTTATTCGTGCTGGAGAGGCAAGTAAGATAGCAGTGTTTACCTTTTTAGTTCCGGTCATTTCAGTGTTCATCAGCACCGTATTTGTCGGTGAAGCGATGACACATACGCTATGGGGTGGCTTGTTGCTCGTCGTTCTCAGTATCTGTTTCGTTAATTATCGTAAGAAAGAACCTGTTATACTGCTACATACAGAAAACGAGGAGTGATGGATATGAACGCAGAAGAATGGATTGAATATTTACAGCTGGAACCTCATCCTGAAGGAGGGTTTTATAGATCGACGTATCGGTCGGAGGTAACTGCGAATTGTGCGCAAGGTGAGCGGCCTATGTATACGAGTATTTATTTTCTACTTCGTTCAGAAGATGTTTCCCATTTTCATCGTCTGCAGTCGGATGAAATCTGGTATTTTCATGGGGGCAGCTCATTAACGGTACATATGATTACGCCTCAAGGGCTATATGAGGAGGTATCAGTGGGTCTTGATCTACACAAAGGGGAAGTGCCACAATTTATCGTACCAAGAGATACAATCTTTGGCTCATCGGTGAAAGAGCCCAATACGTTTGCGCTAGTTAGTTGTATGGTATCGCCAGGTTTTGATTTTGCAGATTTTGAGTTATTTGAGCGGCATGATTTATTGAAGAAATATCCTGAATACGAAGAGATAATTAAAAAACTTACGTAAAAACGATCAGAAGTGTTGTGCTTCTGATCGTTTTATTTTAACTGTTTTTAAATTATTGGGATTATAGTTTTTCAATCGCTTCTGTAATTGGTGTGGACCCACCGATTACCTGAAACTCCTTGCCTATTGTGGAGTCGTTTTCAAGACATGCGAAGATAACTTCTGCGATATCTTCACGTGGTACTTCTTTAGGCTCGACAGTAGTTGCGGCTTCTACTTTGCCCGTTCCTTTGTCGTTTGTTAAAGCGCCTGGATGAATCATCGTATAGTCAAGGTCAGTCGAGCGTAACCATTCATCTGCATAGTGTTTTGCGACAACGTACGGAGCAAATGATTCCGGTGCTTCCTGGATCGCTTTACGTGTTGTGTCATATGAACTAATCATGATGAAGCGTTTTACATCGGCTTTCTGCGCTGCTTGTATAGTTTTAATAGCGCCGTCAAGGTCGATCATCATAGTTTTATCTGGACCTGTTTTGGGACCGGAGCCTGCTGTGAAGACGATCGCATCTACGCCGTCTGCTGCTTTTACGATGTCGTCCACTTCGCCTTCAAGATCTACAAGCACGGTTTCTGCACCGATTTTCTCAAAATGTTCTGCTTGCTCTTGCTTGCGGATCATGGCTTTCGCTTTCAGTGTATCGCTGTCTTGAATCAATGAAACTAACTGTTTTCCGATCTGACCGTTTGCACCTACAACTAAAACTTTCATGTATTTTCATCCTTTCGATATATAAATATAATAAATGTACCTTCTTACAGTACCCGTAATATCCAAGTCCAAAACTGTACAATGTTTTTCTGGTTGCTATAATACGTGTACGATTACTTATTTATTAGGAGCAGAATGATGAATGTAAAATTAATGTGGCGCCAAATATATCAATCGGAAGCGGCTAGAATTGCCTTTATTGCAATCTTGACAGCTCTGACCGGCGAGTTGAAAGTGATGCCGTTTGACGACGAGATGTTCCGTTTTGCGCTGGGCGGTATAGTATTCTTTTTATTAATACTTATTTATCCACCTGTCTCTATTTTGCGCACGGGATTTGTTACAGCAGTTACGGTAGTAATATTTCGTGTAATGAAGGAACTATGGCTTGGTGCTGATTTGCTTGAGAGTTTACAAATGCATGTACCTGTCTTTTTGTTTTACTTTATCGTGGCGGTAGGCTGGCATTTTGTCGGTCTTGAAAAGTATAAATCTTTACCACTTCGACTAGGTGCCTTAGCTTTCGTATTTGAAGTAGTGAGCAACACGTCAGAGCATGCACTGCGTAACTGGTGGTTACATAGTTCACTGCTTAATGGTAAGGAGTGGGGGATTCTAGTGGGGGTCGCATTATTGCGAAGTTTCTTCACGGTGGGATTATATAGTTCTGTGGCATTATCAAAAGAGAAGCAGCGTGTAGAGGAGATGCTTGGGGTAGGTTCGGAGTTATATGCGGAAGCATTGTATTTACAAAAGTCCATGAACCATATAGAACAAATCACTGCATCGAGTCATGATTTATACCGCAAGCTCAAAAAAGAGAATCAACCGGAACTTAGCACCCAAGCGTTACACATTGCGCAGGAGATCCATGAAGTGAAAAAGGATTCTCAGCGAATTTTGGCAGGGTTATCAAAGTGGACAACACGGCAACAAGTAGAAGTGTTTTACCTGTCTGATTTACTCGATATGGTTGTCACTGCGAATGAAAAGTACAGTGAAATGATCGGGAAGAAATGCACGTTGGAAACAGTAATTGATGGGGACCTTCAAACAAGCCAACATGTCCCTTTGCTCGCAATATTGAATAATTTGACGGCGAATGCTGTGGAGGCCATTGATGAAAAAGGTCAAGTACTCATTACAGTCGAAACTGATGAAAAGTGGGTGCGCTTTAGTGTATGTGACACAGGAAAAGGGATTCCTTTTGAACATGAAGACATTATATTTGAACCAGGGTATACAACGAAATTTACAGATCAAGGAACAGCAGCAACAGGTATCGGGTTATCGCATGTCTGTGCAATTATCGATGCAATGCAAGGTACAATTGTTGTAAAGCGTCTCGAACAAGGACTGAATGTACTAGTGGAAATCCCTATAGAATCCATTATGGAGGAGATTGAAGCATGAGATATTTTATCGTAGATGACGATAAAGCAAGCCGTGCGATGCTGAAAAATATTTTGGCAGAGCAAGAAGGAATTGTGATTGGTGAGGCGGAAAGTGGAGTGAAAGCCATTCCTCAAATACTTTCCCTTGCACCAGACGTCGTATTGATCGATTTATTGATGCCTGAACTTGACGGGATCGAAACAATTCAACAGTTGAAAACACAAGGCTATAATGGACAATTTATTATGCTGAGCCAAGTAGTGAACAAAGAAATGGTTGGCGAAGCCTATGAAGTCGGTGTCGAATTCTTCATACATAAGCCAATCAATCAAATAGAAGTGCAAAGCATCGTGCGACGTACAGCGGAACAGTTACGTCTAAAAAACTCCCTATTGACGATTCGGGAATCGCTGGCACAATTCGGTTCTGTTGAACAACCTAAAGCACAGCAATCAGTGAAAGATATTGTTCTAAAGAAGCTACATGATATGGGAATCTTCAGTGACAGCGCGAGTCGAGACATCGTAGCCATCATGGAAGTCTTGAACGAGCAGCGAGCTATTCAATTACCGCCTCTAAAGGAACTATATGAAGCTGCGTTGACAAAGTTGGGTGTGCCAGATGGAGACATCTCCAAAGAAAGTAAGGCGATGGAGCAAAGAATCCGACGTTCCATCCTTACGGCGATGGAACATTTAGCATCACTTGGCGCGGTAGATTATACAATCGATGAATTCGAATACTATGCCCCACGCTTCTTTGATTTCCAAGAGATTAGTCTGAGAATGAAACAGATTCAAGAAGAAAACTTTGAAGTCAGGCCAGTTAAAGTGAACAGTAAGAAGTTTCTGCATGTGTTATATATGGAAACAATAGAAGGACGAAAATAGTTTTTGTAGGATGTTGTAGAATTTTGTAGGGCCCCCGTAAGATATGAATAAGTTACTGAAAGAAAGCGTTTTCAGAGAACATCTAAGGGGGATTATCGATGAAAAAGATATTTAAATTGTCTTTGGCTTACCAAATATTAATTGGATTGGTTTTAGGTATTGCAGTCGGTGCAATCTTCTATGGTAATCCTAATGTAGAGAGATACTTACAGCCAATCGGCACGATGTTCATCAATATGATTAAAATGATTGTGGTACCTATTATTATTTCCACGCTAGTAATCGGCGTAGCAGGTACTGGTGATATTAAGAAATTAGGTAAACTTGGCGGTAAAACGCTTTTATATTTTGAAATTGTAACAACGATTGCGATTATTGTGGGTCTTATGTCAGCAAATATTTTCAAGCCAGGTGAAGGCATCGATATGTCTTCTCTTGAAAAAGGTGACATCTCGCAATATGTAGAAACGACAGAAGAAGTTCAAAATGGTGGCTTCATGGATGTGCTAGTCGGCATCGTACCAAGTAATATTGTAGACTCGATGGCAAATGGCGATATGTTGCCAATCATTTTCTTCTCTGTGTTATTCGGATTAGGTGTAGCGGCAATCGGGGAGCGCGGCAAACCGGTGCTGGATGTTTTCCAAGGGGTCGCAGACGCAATGTTCTGGGTAACGAATATGATCATGAAGTTTGCACCGTTCGGCGTATTCGCGTTAATTGGTGTAACGGTATCTAAATTCGGTTTGGAATCACTCATTCCGATGGGTAAATTAATGGTTCTTGTATATGCAACGATGATATTCTTCATCATCGTCGTGTTAGGCGGGATCGCGAAGATGGTCGGCGTGAACATCTTCCACTTAATGAAAATCCTAAAGGATGAGTTAATTCTAGCATTTTCTACATCCAGTTCAGAAACAGTGTTACCGAAAGTAATGGAGAAAATGCAAAAGTTCGGTTGTCCAAAAGACATCGTATCTTTCGTAGTACCGACTGGCTATTCGTTTAATCTAGACGGATCTACACTTTATCAGGCATTGGCGGCAATGTTTATTGCACAAATGTATGGAATCCAGTTAAGCATTACGGAACAAATTACATTGGTGTTAGTTCTGATGATTACGTCTAAAGGAATTGCGGGCGTCCCTGGTGTTTCATTCGTCGTGTTACTTGCAACGCTCGGAACAGTGGGCATTCCGCTTGAAGGATTGGCGTTCATCGCGGGTATCGACCGTTTGCTAGATATGGCACGTACAGTAGTAAACGTAGTCGGAAACGCACTTGCAACAGTAGTCATGTCGAAGTGGGAAGGTCGCTTCGGAGAGGATACTGTGAAAGTAGAACGCGAACCACAATTTGTCTTTGCAGAAGAAAAATTAGTGTAATCGAAGGCTGTCCTCTTCATTGAGGGCAGTTTTTTTATGGAATTTAAGAGGTTAGACATGCATTGTGACGGCATTCAATTGTAGGAATGCTTGATTTGTTATATGATTAACAGTATGGAATAACAAGAGTGCGGTTTTTACTAAGGAGGAAATGAAGTAATGAGCAATCAGCAAAATGATTTTACGAAATGGTATATCGATACAATCCAGAAAGCGGATTTAATGGATTATACACCAGTGCGTGGATGTATCGCGTTTAAACCGGACGGCTATGAAATCTGGGAGCATATTCAGGATGAAATGAATCGTCGTTTTAAAGAGACGGGTCACCGTAACGCTTATTTCCCTATGCTAATTCCAGAGTCATTTTTCGAAAAAGAAAAAGATCATATCGAAGGATTTTCTCCAGAATTGCCATGGGTAACAGAAGCCGCGGGCGAGAAATTGGAAGAACGTTTGGCGCTACGTCCAACGTCTGAAACGATGATTGGTCATTTGTATTCTGACTGGATTAAAAGCTATCGTGACCTTCCTGTACTGATCAACCAGTGGGCAAACGTATTCCGCTGGGAGAAAAAGACGCTACCATTCATTCGTACGTCTGAATTCTTGTGGCAAGAAGGACATACTGCACACGTAGATGAAGAAGAAGCGCGTCATGAAACGATGCAAATGCTGGAAATCTACAAAGAAGTTGTTGAAGAATTACTTGCGATTCCGGTATATGATGGTCAGAAAACACCATCTGAGCGTTTTGCGGGTGCAATTGATACATTCTCGATTGAAGCGATGATGAAAGATGGTAAGGCAGTACAAGCCGGAACTTCACATTATCTCGGCACAAAATTTGCAGAAGCATTTGATATCAAATACTTAACTAAAGAAAACAAGCACCAGTTCGTGCATACAACATCTTGGGGTACGTCAACACGCTTGATCGGCTCTGTTATCATGGTCCATGGTGACGAGCAAGGTCTTGTATTGCCTCCACGCGTTGCACCGACGCAAGTTGTGCTGATCCCAGTTGGTCCTTGGAAGAAGAATCCGGCAATCATGGAAAAGCTGGATGAAATCTACGCTGAATTGAAGTCTAAAGGTATTCGTGTACGTCTTGATGATTCAGACCAATCTCCAGGCTTTAAGTTTAACGAGTATGAATTAAAAGGTGTTCCGGTACGTCTAGAACTTGGACCACGTGATCTTGAAAATGATCAAGCATTAATGAAAGCGCGTGACGGTGGCGAGAAAGTGGCTGTTAGTCTGGCTGAAGCTGTTGCTAGCATCGAGCAAGAATTACAGACGATGCAGAAGCGTTTGCTTGAAAATGCGCGTACGTTCCGTGATGAGAATTCTCATACGAACATCGATACGCTCGATGAGTTAAAGAAGCATATTGAAGATAGTGAAACTAACGAAGAGATCCCTGGTTGGATTCTGGCAGGTTGGTGTGGCGATGATGCATGTGAAGAGCATGTGAAAGATGAGACGAAGTTTACGACACGTAATATTCCGTTCGATCCACCAGCAGAGAAGTCCACTTGTATTAATTGTGGAAATGAGTCGAAGCATACCGTTTGGTTTGCACGTTCTTACTAATAGAGAAATCAAAAGCTGTCCCACGAAGTTTCCGTGGGACAGCTTTTTTAGTGATGTTTAGTTGGAATGCTGTAAGAGATGACTTTGTGAGTGCGATGGGATGGAAGCTTCAGCTGGCGGACGTTTTCCCATGGGCCCGCGGTGAGTAAACCGGTTCGCTAGTTCAAAAATGTGCTCCTAACGCTTCGCTTTGGAATTAGCGTGTAAATTATTGTTTTGTCTTAAATTATTTAAGTTCAATACGGTTTACAACACTTACTTCAATGCACAATAAATAGTATCATCCCCAACCCAACACCAACGTTCAGCCAATCCCTCTGAAGTTAGTCGTCCAGTTTCAATCCTTTCAACGCATCTGCGAATGGATTGTTTATCGGCTCGTCTTCGTCGTTCTTCTTCAAATACTTCTGCACATCGCGCTTGTTTACTTTGCCTTTTGATGCTTTCTCACGCCGTTCTTTGAATACCGAGAGCTTTTCGCGGTAGCCGCATTTGCATGTGAAGATCTGGCCATCGCCTTCACCACGAAGCTCCATCTTCTTCTTACACTGTGGACAGCGTGCGTTCGTGACGCGTGAGACGTTTTTACGATGGCCGCACTCACGATCTTGACAGACAAGCATTTTGCCGTGTTTGCCGTTTACTTCTAGCATCGGCTTGCCACAGTCAGGACATGATTTTGTTGAGATATTATCATGCTTGAACTTCGCTTCACTAGCTTTAATCTCCGATACAATCTCTTTCGTATAGCCTTTCATCTCATTGATGAAAGCTTTCTTTTTCAGCTGACCTTTGGCAATTTTCTCTAGTTTTAGTTCCCATTCAGCCGTTAGTAAAGGAGATTTTAGTTCATCTGGTACTAATTCGAGTAATTGTTTCCCTTTATTGGTTACGTGAATATCTTTACCACGCTTTTCAATTAGGAAAGAGTTGAATAATTTCTCGATAATGTCCGCACGTGTTGCGACCGTTCCGAGTCCGCCTGTAGATTTCAATGTGTCTGCGAGTTTCTTATCCTGTGTGCCCATATATTTCGTCGGATTTTCCATGGCGGATAAAAGAGTTGCCTCATTGAAACGAGCGGGAGGCTTTGTTTGACCGGATGTTTCTTTAATAAGTTTGATGTCGAGCTTATCACCTGCTGTTAGTTTAGGAAGCAATTGCTCTTTTGCATCTTGTTCGATTTCATCTTCATCAAATTGGTTGTCATAGACTTCTTTCCAACCCGCGACTAGAATGGTTTTTCCGCGCGCTGTGAATTTCTCGTCTGCTATTTTTGCATGAACTGTCAGCTGTTCGTATTCATGCGCAGGGAATAAGACAGCCAGGAATCGTTTGACGACTAAGTCATAGATTTTTCGCTCGCGGTCCGATAGTTTATCCCGCAAGACGATTTCTTCAGTCGGAATAATTGCGTGGTGATCAGATACTTTGCTGTCATCAACGAATGATTTATTCGCTTTGATTGGTTTCTTTAATATCTTATTTGCAAGTGACCGGTATTCTCCTATGCCGACGGTCTTCAAGCGTTCAGGAAGCGTTGCAACGAGATCGCTTGAGAGGAAACGAGAATCCGTTCGTGGATAGGTCAGTATTTTATGTTGCTCATATAATTTTTGCATGATATTCAGTGTGTCTTTTGCTGAGTAGCCAAACATTTTATTGGCATCTCGCTGTAACTCCGTCAGATCATAAAGGCCTGGGGAGAATGTTTTTTTGGCTTTCTTTTCGACATTTTCAATAATTGCAGCTTTGCCGTCTGCTTTTTTGACGATAGCCGACAGTTTATCCCGATCGAATGAACGCGTATCACCCGTTTTGGAATCTGCCCATGTCAATTTCAAGTTAGAATCGGATTGAGCCTCAATACCGTAGAATGTTTTTGGACGGAACGTATTAATTTCATCTTCGCGCTGCGCGATGATTGCGACGACAGGCGTCTGGACGCGACCGCAGTTGAGTTGTGCATTGAATTTTGTAGTCAGGGCACGCGTAGCGTTCAGCCCGATGTACCAGTCAGCTTCAGAGCGTGCGACGGCTGCTTCGAATAGATTTTCGTAGTCTTTGCCAGGTTTTAAGTTGGCGAAACCGTCTTTAATTGCTTTGTCCGTGACGGAGGAAATCCATAGACGTTTTACTGGTTTATTGACCTTTGCCTTTTCGATAATCCAGCGTGCAACGAGTTCTCCTTCGCGTCCTGCATCTGTTCCAATAATAATATCAGAAACGTCAGGGCGTACAAGCTGCGACTTCACGGCATTGTATTGTCGGCTCGTTTGTTTGATGACCGTCAGTTTTAAATCCTCAGGCATCATAGGTAGATCATCGAGTTTCCATGTTTTATACTTTGTATCGTAGTTTTCAGGATCAGCGAGCGTTACTAAGTGTCCGAGTGCCCATGTCACGATATATTTATCGCCTTCCAAATAGCCGTTCCCTTTTTTATTGCAGTTCAGCACACGGGCAATATCCCGTGCAACAGATGGCTTTTCCGCCAGTACTACACTTTTTTTCATATGATGAACTCCTTTTTTATATACATATCGAAGAGCTCCTCCAAGCGAATAAGGTGTTGGAAAACCTTATGCTATCTGAAGGAGCTAGTAGTAAAAAGTGTAAACTAGTACTTGAGTTTCGTCAATTAAGCTATATTTGATCGTCGGGAATCAATGAGGAGAATGATAGACTTGTTTCAATCCCGATTCTCTTATAAGTTAAAAAACGCGACTGAGCACATACTTTTTTTGTATACTAGGCATACTACTATAGAAACGAGGGATTTCCATGTCAGAATTAAAAGATCGTTTAATGGCCGATATCCGAACTGCAATGAAGGAAAAAGACACTATGAAGAAAGGTGTCATTAATTTACTGCGTGCAGGTCTACAAAATGAATCGATTGAATTAAAGCGCGAACTGACGAAAGAAGAAGAAATCAAAATCGTTCAGCGTGAGCTTAAGCAAACAAAACAATCGCTTGATGAAGGTCTAAAAGCTAATCGTGAAGATATCGTGGAAGCAGAAAAAGCGAAAATTGCAATTGTGGAATCTTATTTGCCGAAACAGATGAATGTGGAAGAAGTAAAAGAGTTAATTGCTTCATTAGGTATTTCAAAAGAAGCGTCAATGGGTCAGACAATTGGTGTTGTAATGAAGGAAGTGGCGGGACGTGCGGAAGGAAAGACCGTATCGCAGGCCGTGAAAGAGTATTTGCAAAACTGAATTATGGATAAAGAGCCGGTTGACATAAGTTACTTGTCGACCGGCTTTTTCGCGTTTGTAAATGAAGCGCGTAATATATATACTACATCGTATTCTTTTAATTCATCCAAGTAATCATCTTTTTGTTCGTAGAAATCACTGGACAATGCACTAGTCGGTGCTCCTGCCGTCGTGGAAGTATAAATGAGACCTGCCAACAACATGTTATCTGAAAGTGGCAATCCTTCTTGCGGATTTGTGTTGAACAGTGACGCCATGTCCTTTAACTCCTCCAACTCTTCCTGATTACTGACACTTGCGGAACCTTTTGCATCACTTACACTCGCGGAGAATAATAGTTCCTGTTCGAGTGTTTGTGTGACTGTCATGATGATACTACCTTTCGTAGATTCGCCAGGCAAAGGAGTTTTTAACTCGCTTATAGGCTCAGCCACTAATTTTCCTTTTTCGTACTTTTCCACCCAAAGAGAAACGTCCGTATACGTCTGATCTGCTGTGTAATCGAACACAAACGCTGTGTTTGTTGCTGTTTCAAGTATTTGTTTTTCACGATCTGTAAGTTCAGGTATCGTCAATTTATTCGTGTCGGTTGCAGCACATGCACTGAGAACTAATAGGCAGCTTAAAATCATTATACTTGTCCATTTTTTCATCGCCTAGGCCTCCTTCTATATATAATTCATTATAGCATTTTACCGTACTGCCCGTAATAGTTACGTGTTTTTATAGCTTTTAATATAAATGTGTCCGAATTTATCGAATAAGTAATACTTGAATATAAAAGACATAAAAGTTCGGATGGATATTATGGAATTGAAATGACTGTTACATCATATGTAATATAGTGTTTTCAAGGTTTTATCCATTTTAATTTTGAGAAAACGCCACAAATTCAAAGGATGAATTGAATGGATTTATTAGATGTTTTATTATAATTTAAAATAAAAAAGATATTTATTTTATAGACCAATCTTTACTATTTAATAAAACATGATAATGTTGAAAGAGAACAGCCTGCTTGCTTGCTAATAGAAAAGTAGGTAAATGATAAAATGGAGTGGTAATTTTGGTAAAAAGTGCTATGATGGAAAAACAAAAACAACAAGATGGAATTATGCAAATTCCTGAATGGTGGACTTGTCCAGAAGGGCATGAAGAATTACAAAAAGCTGCACATGCGTTAGGCAAGAAAGAATTGCTGCCGCGTGCACTTATTTCTGATCAAGAGAGAAGTTATCCACGTGAAAGTTTACGTGAAGTTGCGAAGTCTGGTTATTCGGCTGTTACCATCCCGGTTGAAGCGGGTGGTCTGAAAGACGGATTCACAGCATTTGCAGTACTTTCCGAAAGCTTTGCGCATTATTGCCCATCTACGACGATGTGCTGGGTTATGCATATGACTACAGCACATACGATCTATGAAGCGGGAACAGAAGAACAGCGTCAGCGTCTATTACCACGCTTGCGTGAAGGACAAATCGGTGGCCTAGCGTTTAGTGAACGAGCGACAGGGGGTCACTTCTGGAATATCGGTAGTAAAGCGATACGAAATGAAAATGGTTACTTGCTGGACGCTGAAAAGTCATTCGTCACAAGTGGTGGAGAAGCAGACTTTTATTTAGTTGCAACGACATCTCCTGAAACGGATAATCCGGATAATTTAATGTTTTTATTGGTCGAAAATGATCAGCCGGGAGTTGAAGCATTCCCGTTCGATGCAATGGGATTACGCGGAAACGCAAGTGGTCCGATGAACTTTAAAGATGTGCAAGTAGCTCTTGAAAACCGTATTGGTGGCGAAGGTGGCATGGGTTATTTCAACGATAACACAATCGACCCTCTTTTCTTACTAGGTTCAGCAGCTTGTTGGGTTGGTATTGCACAAGGCGCTTTGAATATGGCTACAGACGGTGCTAAACGCAGAGTCCACGCAGATACAGGATCATCTGTTACAGATTATCAAGTCATTCGTCATGAGTTGGCGAAGGCGCAGATTAAAGTAGATAGCGCACGTAGTATGTTGTATCGTACAGCAGAAGCGCTAGATCGTTGCAATACGGAAGGCAAAGAGTTATCCGAGTGTTTGTACCCGTTATGGCAGTTGAAGACGCATGCGGCAGACATGGTAATTGATGTTACCAATATGGCGTTGCAAGTGTCAGGTGGCCGCGGTTATATGACAGGCCAAGTGGAAAAGTTCGTGCGTGACGGTCGTGCTGGTGCAATCATGGGACCAACAAACGAAGTGCTGCGCGAATGGATCGGTCGTACAATGATAGAAGTTCCTTGGATGGATTAATTAAATCAAAAAAACAGTCACCGGCAGAATTTTATCTGCTGGTGACTGTTTTTTATTTAGGCGTAGAAGTGAAAGGCAAGTAGGTAGCGTTTCACCTTTCACTTTTGATTTTTTCTATCTTCACTTCAACAAACCTTGTTCTTTCAAGAATGCTTCTGCTACTTCGTCAGCTTTCGCACCTTCAGAGTTCACTTGGTAGTTCATCTCGCGCATTTCATCGTCTGTTACGATTCCTGCAAGACTGTTCAACGCATCTTCGAGTTCAGGATACTTCTTCAGCGTATCTTTTCGAAGTAGCGGTGCGCCTTGGTATGGCGGGAATAGTTCTTTATCATCTTCGAGCACCGTCATATCATATTCCCGAAGTTCGCTGTCAGTCGAGTAGGCATCCATCAAGTTGATTTCGCCTGCTTCGATTGCTTGATAGCGTAGTTTCGGTTCCATTGTTTTAATGGAGGAAAACGTTATGCCGTAAAGCTTTTGAATTCCAAGATAGCCATCTTCACGATCGTTAAACTCCAGTGTAAATCCTGCTTTTACTGCATTTTCCACAGAAGCTAGATCGGACATCGTTTTTAGCCCGTACTCTTCTTGGAATGCTTTGGAAACAGCGAGAGTATAGGTGTTATTGAACGACATCGGTGTCATAAGTGTCATATCAAACTGTTCATCAAGTCCTTTTCGTGCTTGCTCATATACTTCATCGCGGTCATTGCTGACGGCTTCTTCTTTCAAGAACTCCGATATAGCAGTGCCTGTAAATTCAGGATACAAATCAATGCTTCCTGACTTCAACGCATTAAATACAAATGAAGTTTTGCCGAGCCCTGGCTTTAATTCGACAGATAAATCTGTTTGGTCTTCGATCAACAACTTGTACATATTAATAAGAATTTCAGGTTCTGCACCAAGTTTTGCTCCTATCACTAATTCGTCCTTCTTGCTGCCTCCTATGAATGGTGCGGCAATCATCAAGACGGCGGCAATCACAAAAATTGTAAATGCCGTAATGGCTTTTTTGAATGAAAGACCTTCAAATATCTTCAATACGAAATCAAAGAACAATGCGAGTAATGCGGCTGGTATTGCACCTAGTATGATTAACGAAGGATTATTCCGATCGATTCCGAGTAATATTAAATCTCCGAGTCCACCTGCACCAATCAATGCTGCAAGTGTCGCAGTTCCGATGATGAGCACCATCGATGTACGGATACCCGCCATAATGATCGGCATGGCTAGTGGTAATTCGACTTTCATTAATCGTTTTCGCGTGTTCATACCCATTGCGGTAGCAGCTTCGCGAAGGGAAGGGTCGACTTCTTTAATACCGGTATACGTATTGCGTAAAATAGGCAGCAATGCATAAACTACTAGCGCAATGATGGCGGGCACTTTTCCGATGCCGAATAGTGGGATCAATAACCCTAGAAGTGCCAGTGAAGGTATCGTCTGCATCACAGCACTCACTCCGATGACAGATTCCGCTATTTTTCGCCGATTGGTTAAATAAATCCCCAATGGCACAGCGATCAGCACAGCAATGAGTAAGGAAATTAATGAAATCTGAATATGTTCAATGAGTGCTTCAAGTAATTGTCCACGACGGTCTTGGAAAACATCAAGGAAATTATTCATTGGATGCTCCTCCCTTCACCGCTTGTTCAGCCAAGAAACGAAGAATACCTTCTCGGGTAACCATTCCAATCACTTGTCCATCCTGTTGGATCGCCACTTGATCTTCTGAAGCCAAAAACTGAAGCAGTGGGCCCCATTCGGAATTAATTGGAATTGCAAAGGATAGTGATAGATCTGTTGGAATATCTTCTATATGGTCCCTGATAGAAAATGTTTGTGCAGCAGCGGAAGCTGTAAATTCACGTACGAACGGTGAAGCAGGTTGAATGAGAATTTTCTGAGGTGTATCTACCTGTTCAATTTTCCCTTCGTTCATGATGCAGACACGATCCCCTAGTTTAAACGCTTCCTGTAAATCATGCGTTACGAATACAATGGTCTTTTGGATTCTGCGCTGTAATTCAAGCAAATCATCCTGTAGCTTCAAACGGCTGATTGGGTCTAAGGCGCTGAATGGCTCATCCATCAATAGAATCTCAGGATCTGCAGCAAGTGCACGCACGACACCCACCCGTTGTTGTTGACCACCGGACAGTTCATTCGGTTTACGCTTCCTATAAACATCGGGATCGAGACCAACCATTTCAAGTAATTCAGTTACACGTTCACGGACTTTCTTTTTCTTCCAACCGACGAGTTCGGGTACAACTGCAATATTTTCTTCAATCGTCATATGAGGGAATAAAGCGATTTGCTGTAGCACATAGCCTATTTGCCAGCGCAGCTCATGGATTGGGTAGTCGCTAATCCTCTTATCGTCAAGCCAAATTGTGCCTTTTGTAAGTGGGATGAGCCTGTTGATCATCTTGAGTGTTGTGGTTTTTCCGCAACCACTGGGTCCGACCAAAACAAGAAACTCTCCCCGTTTAATTTCTAGATTCACTGAATTCACGACTAAATGCGACATATCATAACTCTTTGAGACTTCTTCAAAACGAATCATTAACATCCCTCCTTTGTTGTTATAATTTTCACATATCACCAGAAAAATAGAAAGTTATATCACTTTAAACAGAATAATAAAAGTTGTGAAGTGTAATATGCTGTTCATTCTCCGTTCATCTTCACAAGATACGATATAAGTATAAAGAAAAATACGGAGGCGCTCGATATGAAAATCGCGTGGAAAGAAATGAAGAAAAGTAAAGCGAAGTTCTTGATTCTAGGATCCATCATATTTTTAGTCAGTTTTTTGACATTTATTATTTCAGGATTAGCGAATGGATTATCACAGGACAACGCGGCGTTGATCAAAGATTTACCGCAAGGGCAGTTTTATTTGGATAAGGATGCAGACAGTACGTATAATCTTTCAAAAATAGATGCAGAAGTACAGAAACAAATTCTCATCGATCAACCCGATGCAACTGCATTTTCGGTTCAGATGGGCTTTGTCAATGATTCGGAAGACAAACAGCATAGTGTTGCGTTCGTTGCATCTACCGGCTCGCAGCTGTTTGAAAACGTCAAAGAAGGCGAGATTGTACTGGATAGTACATTGAAAGAAGAGGGCATTAAAGTTGGGGATGTCTTAACAAATAATCAATTTAGCGGTGAATTCGTCGTCAAAGGGTTCGTTGACCAGCAAAAATATAGTCACGCACCTGTCGCATTCATCGACATGACTAACTATCAAGAAATCTATCGTGTAATGGAAATGCAGACGATTTTCATTCCAGGCAAAGATACACCAACACTAAGTGCACTAGATTCATTCTCTAATAAAGAATTTCTGAATGCCATTCCAAGTTACAGTGCGGAACAGATGTCGTTGAATATGATTGTTTGGTTCCTTGTAATCATCAGCGGTATGTTGTTTGCGATTTTCTTCTATATGATGAACGTGCAAAAAATTGGTTTGTACGGAATATTAAAAGCAATCGGCATGAAGACTATGTCATTATTTAAGATGATTTGGTATCAAATGCTTGCGATTACAGCTATTTCACTCGTGCTTTCCATTGCGCTCAGCCAAGCATTTAGCTTTATTGCCCCTGACGGCATGCCATTCCATTTAACAATGGATACCGTCTTGATGCTGTCGGCAGTATTTATGGTAGTCGGTTTTATAGGAGCAACAATTTCTGGATTCCAAGTGAAAAGAATCGAACCGCTACAAGCGATTCAACAAGGAGAGATGTAATATGTCTACCTTTACAATTGACGAAGTGAAAAAAACATTTTCTAACGGTGAAATTGAAGAAGAAGTATTAAAGGGTGTAAATTTATCGTTAAAAGAAGGAGAGATCACAGCGTTGGTCGGCCCTTCAGGTTCTGGTAAATCTACCATTCTGACGATTGCGGCTGGATTGCAGAAAGCTTCCGGTGGTGAGATTTTATTCGAAGGAAAAGACATGACTAAAATGAGCCAAGAAGAAATTCGTCATATACGTGCGACAGACTTTGGATTTGTTTTTCAGTCTTCTCACCTAGTTCCGTTCCTAACCGTAGAAGAGCAATTAGAGTTGATGCTCGATGTATCGGAAACGAAAATGAGTAAAAAAGAGCAGACTACAGCCATAGCAGATATTTTAAAGTTAGTCGATATGGAACACCGTAAAGATGCGTATCCTTCTTCGTTATCTGGGGGAGAACGTCAGCGTGTGGCAATTGCGCGTGCAATCATTCATCGTCCTAAAATCTTATTTGCGGATGAACCAACAGCAAGTCTTGATACTAAACGCTCAAAAAGTGTCATGGAATTACTGCAGGAATTAACGCGTACACTGAATTTAACGACGCTGATGGTGACGCATGATGAAGAAATGCTTCCTTACGCAGATCGTATTATTACGATGCGTGACGGCTATATAGTGGAATAAACAATCGACGGCATGACGCCGTCGATTGTTTCGCATTCTGTCACATTTAGTTTAGGCAAATGAACTACTTACACGACAAGGTTTAGTGTTAAATGAAAATGAATATCAGTCATAATTGGGTAGACTGGCATATACAAGTATGGTAAGTTAAAAGTGGTATATATGCTAAATAATAGGAAATAGGAGGAGTGGACATGAAAAGAACAACGGGATTAGCCCTAGGCTTTATTGTCGTAGTTTGTTTAGTCGTTATAGCATTTATGGGCAACCAAATGCGCATGAATAAAGACCAAGCATCAGAAACTACACAGGTAAAAGCTCCGACAGAAGAGGTAGCTGGAATTCAGCACAACCCGCCTTCAATGGACGATGTTCCAGAAGGTAAAGAAGGAGAAGCGATCAAACGCGGCTTCGATTTATTTGATGATACGTCCAATGTCTTACGTTCCGAAGCCGCTTCAGTAGAAGACGGGCTCGCACGAGTGAACGAATTATCTTGTACAAGCTGTCACGCAGGTGCCGGAACTGATGAAGGTGTTTCGTCCATGGTCGGGATGTCCGCAGTGTATCCGATGTATATCGGAAGATCTGGCCAAATGGTTACATTGGAAGAACGAATTAACGGTTGTATGGTAAGAAGTATGGATGGACAGAAATTTGCTGATGACGATGAAGACTTGGATGCAATGGTTGCATACATGACGTATATCTCAGAAGGAATTCCAGTAGGTGCAGAATTAGATTGGCGCCACCAGAACACTCTTGACGATCTACCGACACCAAACGTAGAGAATGGTGAGGACTTGTATCAGCAATCTTGTATTGCATGTCACGGTGAAAACGGTGAGGGAATTGGTTCCAACACAGGCCCGAAACTATGGGGCGAGGGATCATTTAACGACGGAGCAGGAATTGCACGTATGACTAAAATGGCGGGTTATATACAGAAAAACATGCCGGTTGGTCAAGAAGATTCTCTGTCTGACCAAGATGCAAGTGACTTGGCAGCATATGTCCTATCAAAAGATCGTCCTGAATGGAAAAATCACGACAAAGATTGGCCAGACGGCGGCCGTCCGAATGATACAATGACTAAAGAACGCCGCGATCAAATTAAAGATGGAACGATCAACTGGGACGAAGTATTAGCGAAACCTGAAAAGAAATAAGCTCTTCAACGCGTCTGTCAGATAAAGTGGCAGGCGTTTTTTTCTGTGGTAAACTAGTGGAATATAGAACAGAAAAGGGGAAGATATCCATGCAATCACCATTTACATTTGTACACACTGCACCGACGAATGTCTCAGGAAAAATGCCTGCACTATTTTTACTTCATGGAATGGGGAGTCATGAAGAAGACTTGCCGCAGTTAGTCAAAGACTTTAAAGAAACACATCATATTTTCAGTTTAAGAGGACCCGTCGTACATGGACCAGGCTATGCATTCTTCACGATTGAAGAAGAAGGCAAACCTGAACGGAATGTATTTGATAAAGTATTAGTTTATATTCAATCATTTATTCGCGAAGCCATCCAGGAGTACGATCTTGATCCAGAACGTTTAACAGTCGTTGGTTTTAGCCAAGGAGCCGTGTTAGCACAAGCACTTGGATTAACTCTGATCCCATCACTTCGTGGCGTAGTAGCCCTTAGCGGGTATGTACCCGATTTCGTAAAAAATGAATATGCTATACAATCAGTAGAAAATCAGCAAATATTCATTTCTCATGGCGACTTTGATTATGTAATTCCTTCCCAATCAGGAGTCGAAAGCAAGGAATATTTCGAATCACTTGGTGCGAATGTAACATTCAAGACCTATCAAGACGGACATGGAGTTACACCCGAAAATCAACGAGACTTGGTGACGTTTATTCAGTCACTATAAGGAGTTGGTCCGATGAAGATTAAACCGTTTTGGGCAATTTTATTGGTAATTGTGCTTATGTGGGCTGGTAATTATATATACGCGGAAAAACATAAGCTCAAGCATCCGGTCTTTCTAAATCACTATCTGGATTTAAACGCGGACTACGAACAGTATATTCCGTTTTATTTTATTACAAATAAAGAAGATACGTCTTTCATTCAAACGGTAGAATTAGGAAGTATTCGTGGAATGCCAGATCAATTCCGTGGAGATAATGGAATAGAAGAAATGGAACAATTCGGTAGGTATTCGCTAAAGAGAGTGTATATCCAATTTAATCCTGAAACATATGTGACTCCCAGTGAGACGAAGAAGTTCGATGAAATGACGGTCTACTTCTCGGAAAATCATACAACGAACTATCCAATAGGGCGAATCGTTTTCCAACCCGAAAAAGAAGAGCGTAATCCTTTGTCGTTTAAGTCGGGCTCATCCGGTGAGTACACAGAGACACGTCTGAATGTGACAGAAGCATTAGCACTAGAATCAGTAAGTACAGCATTTGATGACGCGTTACAAGATCGATTTCACATCAAATTGCAAAATGCAAATAGTAATGAAACCGTACAACCCAATCCAGTAATAGAAAACGCCGAGTGGAATAAAGCGACAGGTAGTGATGTGCGTGAGGTGAATTTTCCTTTGCATTTGGATAAAAGTGACTGGCTGACCGTGAAAAGTTATGCTGATCCTTCACTGCATGCCGCCATGGACGTGAAGATTAATTTGTCTGGTACGACGGAAACCGGCAAACCATTTACTGCACAAGTCGGTCATCTCCAGTACGAACCGGATTTGACGAAAGATTCCATTCAACAAATTATTGACGAGCGAGTGGAGGTGGCCCATCATGAATAAAGCATTCAGGCTGTTTTTCTGGGGCTATCTCTTCGTATTCTTTCGTTTACAAATAGGTATCGACATACTGGCAGCACCGATCGGTTACTATATGATTTATTCGGGAGCAGGACTACTTGCCGAACGATTTCCGATAGCGAAAAAAGTGGAACTTACTGCGTTTATTGGCATGTTGATTTCAGTGCCTGGTGTTTTTGTGAACTTAGGCGAAGTCACAAGTGGTGGTTGGACGTTGTATGCAGAATTCCTCTTCGTCTGGAAAGTAATCGTTGTATATTACTTGTTCAGTACTTGGAAATCCATGACACAACAAACCGGTCAAGCGCATATTCGTAATCGTCTACACATGTCCTATATTTGGTATGTGAGTATTAATTTCTTGATGATGCTGATGACTGCATTTTCATTGAACTTTGGCGATCATGCTTTTTCCACACTTTTTATCGCGACTAGTTTTGCAGTTGTGGCGATGGATATTATTCTTCTATTCCTTATCGCAGCTTTGCGTAGAGTGGATTGGTTAGAATATGAAACAAACAAGACTTCACTAATCCAGTGAAGTCTTGTTTGTTTTTCACATCAATATCTAGTTAATCAACATTGTTCCCTTTATTACACCCGTTTTAACCGCGTTCTAGTTCTCATCGCAAACCGTTGCAACATGGCAGGCCAAGTCATCCCGAACAATACCAAGAATATTCCAAGAAACTGCAGCAGCGTTAGTCTTTCACCAAGCAGCAACATCGAAGCAATAATCGCCACAGGTAACTCCACAGCACTCAAAATGGAAGACATACCGGCACCCACTTTCGGGACTCCGACTGAAAACAGAAATATAGGTAGAACAATGCCAAACACACCTAAAATAGCACCGTAAATCCATAATCCATCGCCTAGCATTCCATTCCATAAAATTTCCGGAGACTGGAAAAATGTAATCGCGATTGCTGCATAAAATGACATCAAAAACAACCGCGTCACGACATCCATCCCAGGAACGGGCTTTTGATTTGCCGTGACGAATGCAGCGAAACTAAATGCCGCAGCAATTCCCCATGCCCATCCTTGCCACGGAATACCACTCAAGTCCACATCGATCAAGCCTGCAGCCAGAATGGTCCCGCCAAATAAAAACAGAAGTGATACAACTTCGGACTGTTTTGGTAAACGCTTGGCTAATACACACTCATACAACATACCGATCCATGTGAATTGAAACAATAAGACAACTGCTAGCGATGCAGGCATATACTCTACCGATTTGCCGTATACGGTGCCTGTAATCGCAGTAAATAATCCTGCAATCAACACTGGAAAACTACCGCGAAATGTTGGTTTAGAGCGCTTAACAACAATAAATATAATAAGTGCCAAAAGAAATCCTGTATAATATTGGCTCGTCACTGCTTCTGAAGCGGTGAAGCCGTCTTGAATTGCTAATTTAATAATTGTCGATAAAATTCCATAACTAGCAGCCCCAAAAACAACGAGTAGCGGATACATCCACGGTTTCATGTACACAACCTCCATTTCCATCGGATCATAGTATATCACGGAAATAGTCTTTCAGATTGTGTGTTATCCATCTCATTTCCCGGGAAATATCGACAACTACTGCGGACGAATGTGGAAAAGCCGTACAATGCAATTTGCACCGTACGGCTTTTATTAGCGAATCAGTGGGGTGCGCCGTAGTCATCCGACAAGCTGCCGCCACTTAAGCGAGGGGAGTGGTTGATCTTTTCCTTCATCATATCTTTTCTTTGGTCGGGCAACGAGATGGAATCGACCGTTTGCATATCTTCATGCAAATCGAACAGACTAACTGTATTCGTTCGTAGATTTTCGGGATGTGTTTGAATCAGACGATACGTATTCGGATGATAGTGAGGGGCACTATTTTCTTTAGATACCATATCAAATCGCCTCCTATTATGCTTGACGAACCATTTTCAGAAGCATATGCGCCAAGGTATGTTGCTCTTCTTTAGAACCTGAATCCCATAACTCCTGCAATAAATACTGTTCACGGTTACGAGGCTCTTCATTGCGTGATAAATAATTGGCAATAAACGCAGTCGTTTTCGCCAACTGCTCATCGCTTAAGCCAAGACTTTCACCTTTTTCTACTTTGTCAGCAAGATAACCTTTAAAATGATTGAAGTTCTGCAAAATTTGCTCTTTCTTTTCCTCACCCATTTTCGAGATTTCGGCTTCTACGTTGTCTTTTACTCCCACTACTCAACCACTCCTTTTCATCGTGATAACTTTAGCATGTGCAAGGAGTGAAGAACTATGCATGTGTTAGTTATATGTAAAGTATGTTAAACCATGTGTGAAAATAGTCCTCGATGGGTAGAAGTAAAGCAGAGTGTTAACAAAAGGAGGTGCAAAAATGGCTGATAAACAATATGTGGGTACGTTTCACTCTCTCGATAATGTCCTTTATAAAATAACGGAACTTGAAGCGCAAGGTTTTAAAAAGAATCATATGTGTGCAGTTTCCAACGTGCGCGATGATTTAAAAGTTTTAGAAAGTGATTCTGAAATTGAATTGATTGGACTACAAGACGGTTCAGTTTGGGATCATACGCGTCGGTTGTTCAATAGTAAGGACGAAATGTTAACGATATTTATTAAAATGGGTTTTTCGAAGCAAGAATCAAAAACATTCTATAATGATTTAAAAGAAGGCGGTATTGCCTTGTTTGTCGATCATTTAACAGACGGGGAACGTGCGGAATCTGTAGACTTGCATGATAGTGCTGGACAGCAAACGGATAGCGGTGAAAATCTGGATAGTGATCCAAATGAAGAAGTAGGGAATCCTATTCCAAATAGCCCTCGAATAGGTACAGACCAGTTGTAAAAAAGAAGGATCTCCCATTGTAATGGAAGATCCTTCTTTTTTAATGGGCGTGAAAAAGCCTGCTGATTGAGCAGCAGGCTTACTGTACATAAATTACTTTTCAGGATGCGCTTCGTCATCGCTGAAATGTTCTTTCGCTTCACCAATTTTTTCTTGTGCAGCTCCTTTTGCCTTATCCCATTTACCTTCAGCTTGCATTTTTGTATTGTCAGTTAAATCGCCAACTGTATCTTTTACGCTCCCTTTAAGCTTGTTTCCCATGCCTTTTAATTTATCTTCTGTACCATGATCTTTGTTACTCATACTATCTCCTCCGTTTCGTTGTTACTATATAAATACCCACTTTTCGAACGTGAAAACATGTTTTTATAAACGCCACATATTGGGAAGAACCGGAAACCTTTTTAGGCTCCGGTTTTCAAGTGTCTGCAAATGTCTGGCATTACGGTTTACTGTTCATTCCTGCAAGGTGACTAAATTGCTCCATAAGTTTTTCCCGTGACTGCTTATTTCGCATGAGATATAGTGCGCCAAGTCCGACAGCTGTCATCGCCATTTTGTTCATTTGTCCAACACCTCCGACATACAGTATGGTGCATATTCCGTGTAATATACAAAAAACTAAATATAAAGCAATTGCTTATCTGATTATTTCCTGTTTAATTGACGTTATGATGATATAATTCCAGTATTCGCATTAAAAGGACAGGAAGTGTCAACATGAATATACAAGCTAAATCGACAATTCGTGACTTACGATTTTGGCGGATTGTCATTTGTCTCGGTATCGCATCTGTGCTAATCTTTGCTGCGATGTATGCCATCCAACCTTTATTGCCTATATTAACAAAGCAATTTAACGTTTCTGTATCCACTGCGAGTTTGGCCATGTCCATCAACACCATCGGACTGATTTTAGGGCTTGTAGTTCTGGGGTTTTATTCCGATCGTCTTGGTAGATCCGTTTTTGTGAAAGTATCCATTTTACTTACTGCGCTTTTATTCATTCCGATGTTTTTGACTGACTCGTTCACTGTCATACTCATACTGCGATTCCTGCAAGGCTTTGCTATGTCTGGGGTACTTGCGGCAGCACTTGCTTATATCAATGAAGAAATCCATGAACGGTCTGTTAGTTTGGCGACTGCTTTGTATATTTCATTTAATGGGACAGGAGGTATGCTCGGACGTTTTGTGACAGGTTATTTGGCGGAACGTTGGTCGTGGGAACTATCGCTTCAGTTATTAACCGTTGTCGGCATAGTGGTATTTGCTATCTTGGTGTTCTTCTTGCCAAAATCTGCGTACTTCGAGCCAAGTGTAGAGTCGATAAAAAAGGATATTCAGGGCTTCGGCTATCATTTGAAGAATCCTGCCTTGCTCGTTGTTTTTGGCTTGGGTATTGTGCTACAACTCAGCTTCACAGGCATGTGGACTTTCCTACCGTTTCATTTAACTGCATCACCTTTTAGCCTGACGCTGGATGAAGTGTCTTATATCTACTTTGCCTATGCATTTGGTATTATCGGGGCTCCAATGGCTGGTTCAATTGCAGTCAAGTATGGTATGAATACTGTGCGCTTTACGGGTGTCCTCTTGTTGGCTATCGGTTGCCTTCTGACTATTGCCGTCAAATTACCTTTGATTATTATCGGATATTGTATAATTTGTTTAGGCTTCTTTTCAGCTCACTCTTTGACAGCGGCTTCAGTCAGCAAGGAGGCGACGCATCATAAAGGAAGTGCGGCGAGTCTATACTTGGTATCTTATTATGTAGGTATGGCAGCGGGTAGTACGCTTGTAACGCCGTTGTGGCAATTTGCAGGTTGGACTGGACTTGCGATGTTTTCGGCTGTCGTACCGGTCGTCTACGTATTGATGATCCGCTTGCGGCGAAAGGTGTTAAGTCGTGCGTGAAGAGTAAACTGGATGCAAGTTGTTATCCAAGTATCGCTTATTTATCATAATTTAGTAGGTTTGAAAAAGTTTATATGTAGGGAAAACAAAAGAAGTACAAGTAGCGAGCCAGTGACTTTTCTAATACAAAGCCATGTGCTAAATTAGAGAAAAACCTGTGATCATACTATCGAAGTAGCTAGGTTGGTTTTCGACATAGAGGGCTCTACAACGTATACTTAAGCTAACTACATAAAATTTTACGGAAGGGACGTGAAGCATTGACGAAAAAGGTATGGTTTCAGGTCGGTGTCGGCGTCTTATTGGCGCTATTGATCACCAAGTACTTTTTAGAAGTAAATTATATTTTTAAGCCTGTCGGTATTATCTTACAGACTATTATTATGCCATTGATCTTTGGCGGACTTCTTTATTATATTACAGTACCCATTCAACATTACTTGGAAAAGAAGAACATGCCGCGATGGGGAAGTATCATTACAATTATGCTTATACTTGTAGCTGTTATTTGGATTTTAGTTGCAATTATTGGTCCAATGGTTACGAAACAAGTGAATAACTTAGTGGATAATGGGCCTACTCTTACTCGCCAAATTGAGCAACTGAAAGATCAAGTTCTTAACGAAAAAGATAATCTCCCTGAAGGATTGCAGGATTCTTTGAATTCGGCAGTTGAATCGATTCAAACGTTCGCAGTAACATTTGGAAAGTGGCTCGTACAATTTGTTCAATCATTCATCCAGGCTGTAGCTTTACTCTTGCTCGTGCCGTTCTTCTTCCTGTTTATGTTGAAGGATCATGAAAAATTGGCGCCAAGAATTTACAATCTGTTTTCGGGAAAACGACGTTTATGGGTGAAGAAAACTTTAGAGGATATTGATCACGTATTGCGTTCGTATATTCAAGGACAATTATTGATTAGTGCAATATTGGCAACACTTATTTTAATTGGGTACTCCATTATCGGATTGCAGTATGCTTTATTGTTGGCAATTCTAGCGTTGTTCATGAATATTATTCCGTTTATCGGGCCATGGATTGCGGTAGCGCCTGCTGTAATAATTGCGTATTTACAGGAACCGAAGTTAGTTATTTGGGTCGGAGTCGTTACGTTGGTCGCACAGCAAATCGACAGTAACTTAATTACGCCGAACGTCATGGGGAAATCTCTTGATATTCATCCACTGACCATCATTACGGTGTTGCTAGTAGCGGGAAGTCTCGCAGGATTCCTAGGCATCCTAGTAGCTGTACCTGCTTATGCGGTAGGTAAAGTCATTGTGCAAAACATCTATGAAATGCGAAAAGAAATTAGTGAAGCCGCCACGAAGAACGTATAGCGGCGAACCCGCCTTCTAGTCTTCAGACTGGAAGGTTTTTTGATTAATAATTAAAACAAAATTGCACATCCTAACGAAAACGAGAGGATGTAGCATATGCTGACGGAATTTCCCATTATTCATACCAATGTGTGGGATGCGATATGGGGTGTGCCAGTCGTTTTGATTGTGGTACTGCTTGCTAAGTGGTTATTTAAAGTGCCGCTTACTTGGCTCTCGACGGTATCCACAGTAGTTGCGCTCGGCTTGTCGATATTTATTAGCCATCCGAAAAACTTATCTGCCGGAATCTTCATGGGATTTTTTTATAGTGGTGCGGCAATGGGGATCATCTATTCGACCAAACAATCCTATCATGCCTATCGTAAACGTTAAAAGCAGGCCTTCGCGTAATGAGCGAAAGCCTGCTTTTTCATGGTAATGGACAAAATCCACAGCGCATCAATCCTGGTACATCTTTAGAAAAACAACAAGTTTTGCGGACAGTGGTGTTTAATAAAGCGGACGGTTCTGATCCATTCAAATAGCTTGCGAAACGTGAGTGATCGGCGATACCCGTCCATGTGGTGTCGTCTTTTAGTATGTCTAAATCTTCTCTCGCTTCCATTTCCGATCCTGGATCAGACAATAGCACATGATACTGCCATAGCCAGAAGCCGAAGATGTTTTCCCATAAGGTTAAGGGAGATACGGAGACAGCTGTACGCAATGACGCAATCACTGCGTGTGCATCATCCAGAATCTGTCTAATATGCGATTGGCGATCTTCGTCATCAATCATTTCCCAATCTGAGCTATCTGCAAAAGTGCTGATCGTTTTATTGCCGAACTCTTCTAGAGCGCCAAATTGTAAATCTTCCGCTGATCCGTTCCACATTTCGTCATACGCAGCGAGATTATACAACTGCATAGCGAAAAACATACCGAGTCTGCGAACGAAGAACGAAGTAGCGACGACTTCATTTGGACTTTGACTGACGGTTTGGATCACTTGTACAATACTCTGTACTTTCGAAGGGTCCAGTACATCCGCTAGTGTAAAGACGGGATGTGCTGGTGGATTCAGGTAGATGCTGTAACTATTCAATTCTCTGATTTGGTCTGATGTAAGTGTAGTCATGGTTTCAGTATAATCAATTATTTTGATAGAAACAACTTGAATGCTATGCCTGCCCAACCAGTTTCCTAGGCCTTTACATACAATAGGCAGTGAAGAGGTGGTGAAGGGTGGAGACCCAAGAATTGGCTCGTAATGAATCATTTGAGGTGGAGCAAAGAGAATGGAAGATGCGGCAACGTAAAGAACGCGGCAAGCAGTTGCTGACGATTGTGTCGCCGATATTCTTGCTAGTATTATGGGAAATAATGTCGAGAACAGGTATCTTGGATATTCGTTTTTTCCCACCGCCTAGTACAATTGTGCAAACTTTCTATGACATGATTGTGAGCGGTGCGATGGCGAAGCATGTTGGCGTATCGTTGTATCGAATATTCATCGGATTTCTGGCAGGTGTAATACCAGGTGTTATTGTCGGTTTGCTGATGGGATTATATTCACCGATCCGGCATTTTGTACAGCCGATTGTTATGGCGCTTATGCCTATTCCGACATTGGCGTTATTGCCGATCATTATTATTTTATTCGGAATCGGGGATTTGTCGAAAGTCGTGACGATTGCAGGCAGTGTGTTTTTCCCAGTTGTGATCAACACAGCAGCAGGTGTACTGAACATTGATAAGATTTATTTGGATGTTGCGAGTAACTATCAAACGAGCCAGTGGAATTTCTTCTTCAAAATTGCCCTTCCCGGTGCGTTGCCTGTCATGCTCGAAGGAATCCAGATGGGGCAGGCGATTGCGTTGTTGACGATTGTGGCGGCAGAGATGATGGGAGCGACTTCAGGGATTGGTTATTTGATATGGACGTCCTATAAGGCCTTTTTATTACCCGAAATGTATGTGGGATTAATTCTGATCTCATTTTTCGGTTATTTATTCTCGCTTTTACTGCGTGCGCTTCAAAATAAGTTACTGCCATGGAGGTGAGGGAAATGGAGGGGAAGCCTAAAATTTCAGTAGATGGATTAATGAAATCCTTTTATAAGAAACAAGACAGTGTCGTCGCGCTTGAGAATATTTCCATGACTGTAAAAGACGGTGAGTTCGTTTGTATAGTCGGACCGAGTGGATGTGGCAAGACGACATTACTGCGGATTCTTGCTGGACTTGAACAACCAAGTGTTGGCACTTTTACGATTGAAACAGAATCGAATGATCGGCCTCTGCAATCAATGGTCTTCCAAGAACGTGGGGTTATTCCATGGCTGACGGTACGCGAAAACGTCGCCTTTGGTTTGAAGATGCGTAATTTGCCGAAAGCATTCATTGCTGAACGAACGGACTTTTATTTGAAGAAGACGGGATTGGAGCGATTCGCTTCGCTATATCCAAAGGAATTGTCTGGCGGAATGAAACAACGGGTGAGTATTGCCAGGGCATTCGCAAACGATCCGGAGATTCTATTGATGGATGAACCGTTTGGCGCGCTCGATGAACAGAATCGCTTTATTTTGCAGGAAGAGTTATTGAGTATTTGGGCAGAGACGAAAAAGACGGTGTTGTTCATTACGCATAGTATCGATGAAGCATTGTTGTTAAGTGATCGAATTCTATTGATGGGCGCACAGCCAGGAAAAATTATCGAAGAGATTATCATTGATAAACCTAGACCGAGAAAAATGGAAGATATTCGGAAAGATCCTGAAATGGCAGCGAAATTCATTGAGATTTGGCATCACTTGCAAGAAGAAGTACTGAAATCGAGAGAATAAATGATAAAAGGAGAGATGATGTGGGGAAGTGGATGAAAAAGGCAGGTTTATTCAGCGTATTGTCAGTTGTATTGATAATGGGTGCGTGCTCTCCAAAAGAAGTTGTGAAGCCTGTAGCGAACGATGATAAGCCTATATCCGGTGACTTAGCTCCGCTTGAAAAGCAGGCGAAGGTATTCATTGCGGAAGATGGGGCTGCTTCTGGAGCAGGTTTCTATATTGCGAAGGAAAAGGGTTATTTTGACGACTATAATATACGTGTAGATTTTGCGGACTTTGCCAACAGCGATGATATGTTGCCTGCACTAGCTGCCGGAGAAGTGGATATCGCGGGTGGCGTTTCTACCGCATCATTCTTCAACGCGATTGCCCAAGGAATCGATGTTCGGATTATCGCAGATAAAGGCCATAATATGCTTGGCAAGTCCTACTTCAGTTTCGTCATTGGTAATCATATGGTTGATGAAATCAAGGAGTACAGCGACTTCAAAGGAAAGAAAATTGCTGTGTCATCAAGAAATTCGATTGATGGGTATATCTATGAAGAAATGTTAAAGCACGCAGGTTTGACAGAAGACGATGTGGAATATGTCCATATCGCAGACTTTGGTGCGATGCTTGGAGCAATTGATTCAGGAACAATTGATGCTGCATTGAACATTGAACCATTGATCGCACAAGGAATCCACAAAGGTTTCCACGTACGCTTCGGGGACGCGACAGACTATGCACCCGAGTCTCAGATCGCCATGGTATTGGCTTCACCGCAGTTCATGGCCAATAAAGATCTATCGGTGCGCTTCATGGCAGCCTACCTTAAAGGAGTGCGTGACTACAACGACGCGTTTTTTAAGGATCAAGGAAAAGATGAAATTATCGACATCATGGTGAAACATACGGCTTTGAAGGATCATGAATTATGGGAGAGAGTATTCGTAACAGGGCTCGATCCGAACGGTAAGATGTTCATCGACGATATTAAGAAGCAGTATGAGATGTACAAAGCTAATGGCGCTATACGTGGGGAAATCGACTTTGACAAGTCTGTAGATCCATCGCTAGTCGAGCGTGCTATTAAGGAGATAGGGTTATATGAAGAGTGATAGGTAGACAGCTGTCCAGGAAGTCATGATGGGTGTGACTTCATGGACAGTTTTTTGATGTGGAATTAGATAGGCTGGCAGGAGGATTAGCGCTCGGACGTGTTTCGGATGGGACGCCAGCTGGAGCTTCCATCCCATCACACTCACAATGTCCCTTACCATTCGCAAAAGAGGCTCCAATTACAAATTCATCTATAATCTGACAGAAATTCGTGCTAGAATAATACGACTGACTAGCGGAAGCATGGTGAAAGAAATGAGAAAATACATAGGCGAAATCGGATTGACAATCACCGCCATTATCTGGGGGAGCGGCTTTGTGATGAGCGCGCTCGCTTTGGACTACTACACACCGTATCAAATCTTAGCAGTACGCTTCACAATTGGCGCACTATTACTAGCACTCGTATTCCATAAGCGGCTACGCCAACTAAACAAATCCATACTATGGCAAGGAACAGTGCTCGGGATCTTGCTGTACGCAGCATTTGCCCTGCAAACAGTAGGACTTCAATTCACAACACCTTCAAAAAATGCCTTTCTAACGGGTGTGAATGTAGTGATTGTACCGTTTATCGCATTTATCCTATATAAGCGAAAGCTCGACAAATTTGAGTTAGGTGGTGCCGTTTTGGCACTCATCGGAGTAGCAGTATTATCGTTGCAGTGGTCTTCAAGCATAAATATAGGAGACCTGCTGACACTTGGTTGCGCCGTGATGTTCGCATTCCATATCTTCTACACAGGACGATTCGTCAGTTCGGTGGATCCTATTTTGCTGACATTATTGCAAATGACGGTTGCCGCGGTGATCAGCTGTATCACGGTCATTGTAATAGGTGAGACTTCATTCTCGATGGATTCGGCAGCCTTAAGTTCAGTATTGTACTTGGCAGTATTCTCGACGACACTAGCATTTTTGATGCAAACCGTTGCACAGAAGCATCTGTCGGAAACGAAGGCTGCTATTATTTTGTCAACGGAGTCCGTGTGGGGGATGGTCTTTTCCGTGGCCCTAGCTTACGAATTACTGACATTTCGAATGTTTCTCGGCGCATTGATTATCTTTATCGCCATTTTATTATCTGAAGTCAGACCGCAATTATTGCGAAAGCGCATCCCACCACAAATTAAAGAACGTAAAATATGAAAAAAAGGGTTGTCCAACGTGTCATAAACTGACTATCGGACAACCCTTTTCTATGGATTTTTAGTAGCTAATGCAGTTTGATAACTATGCAACGACATGCCTCCGATAATTACTAGCACGCCTACTAATGAAAGAACGCCAGGTAATGGCAAGCTTAGCAACAACATCTCACCAAGCATGGCGAAAATTAATTCGACAGACTGCGTAGCTTCAACTGCCGCTAGTTTTCCTTGATCATGTTGCACCATATCGGTTGCCATGAAGAAGAGAGAGGTGGCTATAACGCCTGAACTCACCGAGACAATCAATGACTGCACCACTTGGCTTGTAGAAGGCAATCCGACCGTCGACCAAGCATATAACGCAAGGATTAACCAAATCGGTATCGTCATCAGTGTCATCGCAAGTACACGTTGGAACATATCAAGACGTCCGCCTACTAGGTTCATCATTTTTCGATTACCAAGTGGATAGGCGAATGCTGCAATGACAAGCGGCAACGTACCGAACATAATAGTTTTCGTCGATACGCTACTCGCATGTGGAATCTGGATCAACACGACACCCACTAAGATGACCAATGAAATTACCAACGATGCTGCAGGAATACGGTGGCGGATTGTGCGGAATCCCCCTGTTTCCGTCTTCGCTTGGAACGTGAAGAAGGGTGCTAGCAAAACCCCAGCCACAATCGTCATTTGCCATGTTCCTGCAACAAGCCATCCCGGACTATAGCCAGCTGAAAACGTCAGCGGACCATAGAATAGAACGAATGCGACGAAACTCCAAATGAAAAAGGACCAGGGGGCAACAGTCATTTCCCGTTTGACGCCATGCAATCCTCTACGCATCGCTACAATGACGAGTAGAAATGGAACCATGAAGAAATAGCGCAGTGAAGCACTCCACATCCAGCTACCGCCATCCAGTTCCATGGATCGATTCAATACAAATGTCACCGCAAAGAATAGTGCGGATAAAATGCCAATCCAAATTGCTTTCATACGCTTAACCGCGTTGTTCTTGAAGTTTCAATGTCTCGATAATAACTTGTGTAGCTTTCACCATATTGTCTGCTGAGATGAATTCGTATTTACCGTGGTAATTTTCGCCGCCCGTAAAGATATTTGGCGTTGGCATTCCCATGTAGGAAAGTTGGGAACCATCTGTACCCCCACGAATGGGTGCGATTTTCGGTTCAATATCAAGACTCCGATAGACATCCGCTACTACATCGACGATTTCCATTACAGGCGTAATTTTCTCACCCATATTGAAGTACTGATCCGTTACTGTTAGCTCTACCGCATGTTGACCATACTTTTCCTGAAGCTGTGTAGCAGTATCTTGTACAAGTTGCTTGCGAGCTTCAAAAGAATCTCTATCAAAGTCACGGATAATATATTGGTAGGTCGTTTTTTCTACAGAACCATCGATATTCATTAAGTGAATGAAGCCTTCATAATGCTCCGTTTCCTGCGGAATTTCGTGTTGTGGCATTGCTTGCTGGAATTCTGCCGCGATTAGCAAGGAGTTGACCATTTTATCTTTAGCTGTTCCTGGGTGGACATTCGCACCGTGGAAAATCACTTCAACACCTGCCGCGTTAAAACTTTCATACTGTAGTTCCCCAAGTGGTCCGCCGTCCATTGTATAAGCAAAGTCAGCGCCAAAACGTTCTACGTCAAACTTATGTGGACCAAGCCCAATTTCTTCGTCAGGTGTGAAGCCTATGCGTACCTTCCCGTGTTTGATTTCAGGATGCTCGACTAAATAGTGCATCGCTGTCATGATTTCCGCGATTCCAGCTTTATCGTCAGCACCTAGTAAAGTTGTGCCATCTGTCGTAATCAGGGTATGGCCAATGTAGTTGTTGAGCTCTGGAAATGCTTGTACGCTCATAATTGTTGATTCGTTTAATGAGATGTCCTTACCGTCATAGTTATCAATGCGTTGTGGGTTGACGTTCGTACCCGTGTAGTCAGGAGCTGTGTCGATATGCGCCAAGAAGCCGACCGTTGGTAATTGTTTTTCCGTGTTTGATGGCAGCGTACCAAATAGGTAGCCGTTTTCGTCGACTGAGATGTCTTCGAGACCAATATCAGTCATCTCTTTTTCGAGTACCCGCAACAGGTCCCATTGTTTTTCTGTGGACGGTGTTGTGTCCGAAGTAGCGTCGGATTGTGTGTCGATTTTAGCGTAGCGTGTGAGTCGTTCGATTAGTTCTTCTTTCATAAAGCAAGCTCCTCTCCAAGATGCGAATTAATGTTTTCATTTTAACAGAAGGGTGTGAAAATTACGCTTAAAAGGAATAAAAAAAGAACCGAGAATTTCGGTTCTTGGGGAATTATAAAGGTTTAGTTAGTGTTGGGGATGGGGTTTGCGCTCTAGGCGGGTCGCCGCTCCTTGTGCAAAGATTTGCACCAAACGCTTCGCTATTACTCGCAAAAGCCGTCCATCGCTACGGCTCTCGCTCGAATCCCTTGCATAGCAAGTGGTTGAAACTTACCGCTCATTATTAAAATTAGTTTTGATCTAGACCTTGATCTGTCATTGAACTTAAATAAGTTGAAACACAACAATAATTCACACACTATCTACAATGAGCGATATAAGTATCCCCACTCGGTAAGTAGGATTGAAGCGGAAGCTCGGGCCACGCCCTCAGGAAAGCGTCTCCAGCTGGAGCTTCAATCCCTTCGCACTCACTAATTAGCTTACATCTTTAAAGTGTTTAATTTACGACAATCAAGCAAATATATTAATCGTAGTGATGATGATCGGCATCGAGACGACGTCTATGAGGAAGGCGCCTACGATGGGGACGATCAAGAAGGCCTTGCGTGACGGACCATAGCGTCCTGTGACGGCTGCCATGTTCGCCATCGCATTTGGCGTCGCACCCAAACTATGGCCTGCGAAACCAGCGATCATAACGGCTGCGTCGTAATCCTTACCGAGCAAACGGAACAGGACGAAGATCGCAAACAACGCGACGAAGATCACTTGTACAAAGACGATCAGCAACAATGGAAGTGCCAAATCTGCAACTTCCCACAGCTTGATGCTCATTAACGCCATCGATAAGAAAATACCGAGTGAAACGTCGCCGATCAAATTGATGCTTGTCATATGAACGGCATCTTCCTTCACGCGATCCACAATATTACGAACGATAACTGCAACGAACATCGCGCCTACATAACCTGGCATGACGAAACCAGTGGCACTAGAGAACAGATCCCCGATAAATGTACCGCCTGCGATACAAAGAGTAATCAATAACGTCTGTGTTAGGAAGTTATCTGTGTTGATTGGTTTTTCCAATGATTCCACGGAATATGCTTTTTCATGCTCGACTTCCGTAGATTTTAAATCATATTTATTGATCAAGTATTTAACGATTGGACCACCGATTAGACCGCCTGCTACGAGTCCGAAGGTTGCTGCTGCAATACCAACGGATAGGGCTGAATCAATCCCAAGGCTCTCTAATGTTTCCCCGTAAGCAGTAGCACCACCGTGTCCGCCTTCCATCGAGACAGCGCCAGCCATCATACCGATCAACGGGTGTAATCCAAATATATAGGACATGGATACACCAATGACGTTTTGGATCAGTGCTAAGAAGCCACAAGCTACCCAGTAGATCATCAATAGCTTTCCGCCTAGACGAATCAAACGGAAACTAGCACCCAGACCGACTGTTGTGAAAAATGTCAGCATGAATAGATTTTGCAATGAAGTATCTAAAGAAAAACTCACTAAATCAAAGTACTTCAAAATAGTCGCTAAAAACGCGAATAGTAAACCGCCGACAACAGGGGCAGGGATACAGAATTTCTGGAGAAAGCCGACTTTACGGACTAACATCGTACCCAGTGTTAGGAGAGCTAACGCTAAAAACAGCGTAGAAATTTGATTTAGCTCAATTGTCATGTGATTCGACCTCCCAGCAATGCAAAGATTGCTTCATTTGTAAGATAGGCCCCCAGCTTAACCGTTTGATTATGATGATCAAGTGACGGATTTATTTCGGAAATGTCGAATGAAAGTGTTTTCTCATGCGATGCCACCGTTTGAATGAAAGAGCGTACAATCAACGGATCTAATCCGAAGGGAGATGGCGCACTTACACCTGGAGCGAACGCAGAATTCAGGACATCCGAGCACAATGTTAACAAAATAGCGTCTTGTTTATCAATGAATAACTGTATTTTTTGCAATGTATCGTCTAAAGGACTTGTCGAAATTTCTTGTTCTGTGACATATGTCACGCCTTTTGCATCGGCTTCTGCGAATAATGCGTCTGTATTGCCAAATTCTTGAATACCTAGCACAAGGTAGTCAACATGCGGATCGGCGTCGAGCATCTGCTTGAACATCGTGCCTGAAGAAGGTTGTTCATCGTAGCCACGCAAGTCGAAGTGAGCATCAATATTTATTACACCAAGTTTTGCGTCAGGGCCTAGGAAGTCTCGAACTCCTGTATAATGACCGTAAGCGGTTTCATGTCCGCCACCTAAAATAACGGGTTTCGTATGATGGAGAAGGCTCTTTTGAACGACTGTGCCTAATTCAGCTTGCGCTTGTTCTAGCTGACCGTGCTCACATATGACAGTGCCTACATCAATTATTTGACGGTCAGCAGGCAAACGCCAAGGTAGTTTCGCTAGTTCGTTACGTAGGGCATTCGGTCCTTCTGCAGCACCGAGTCTGCCATTATTTCGACGTACACCTTCTTCTGAAGAAAATCCGATGAGGGTACATGTTTTATTGGTAGCGCTTTCTTTTAATTCGGAAAATTGGATGATTTGATGCATTCGAAATGCAGCTCTGTCGGTCTCACTATCGGTACGACCTGACCAGTATTTTTCATTTGATGGAATTAACAATATACTTCACCCTTTCCAACGTGATATTCTTACTATACTGGTTTGTATTTATTAATTCTAATACATGTTTTTCATATATTCATGCATGCAGGCTATAAGTGGAGGTGAGATGAATGGAATTCAAGCAATTGCAGTATTTTGTCATGGTGGTGCAGCAATCCAGCTTTTCTGAAGCGGCTAAAAAACTTCATCTTTCGCAGCCTTCGCTCAGCAAAGCGATCAAGAATTTGGAGTTAGAAGTCGGATTTCAGTTACTCGAACGAACGACTAAACGTGTCCAACTAACGGAATCAGGTAGCGTAATTTATGAGCGTGCCTTGCAAATTCTTCATGAGGCAGATATTTTACAACAAGAGATTAAAGAGGTGAAGTGGACAGGCAATGGAAGTGTGCAGATCGGGATGATTGAATCCGTGAAGAATTGGCTTCCTTCTATATTACTTGCATATCGCCAGGAGTTTCCATCGATGCATGTGAAGTTAATAGAAGTATTAGGCCGTGGAAATGTTGAGCGAGCGCTCCGTCAGTACGCTGTCCATGTCTGTTTAACCAATCAATTTATAGAAGCTTCGGATATTGTCTCGATACCTTTGTATCGAGAGCAATTAGCAGTTGTCATGCATCCTGAACATCGTCTGGCGGGCAAGGATTCCATTACGCTAGCCGACTTAGAAGATGAGGCATTCATTGTCACGAGTGTTGGGTTGCAAACGAGACAAGATATTTTTGCTGCGTTTGCCGAAGAAGGCGTGCGAATGAATATATGTTACGAAGTAGAGCGTTTTGAAACGATTGTAGAACTTGTACGGGAGAATATTGGAATTTCGATTATTCCACAAAAGTATTTTGCGCACGGGCCTGATCCGACCATTGTCATTAAAACAACCAATTCAAAGACGTTAGCCCGTACAGTGTATCTAACTTATTTGGAAAAGCGTTATATGCCACCAGCTATTGAGGTGTTGATCGATAGTATGCAAATGCGGCGAGATTCCTCTGTAAAGTCGAAAGAGGGAGGGGAAACTGAATGAATAAATTTTTATTTGGCATATTAGTCGTTATTACGACCGCTTTAATGGGCTCGTCATTTGCTATTGGGAAAATTGGGTTGGAATACTCTTCACCGCTGTTGCTAGTGGCAATGCGGTTTACGATTGCAGGCGTCATCATGGCCGTGGTAGTAAAGATATTAAAAAAACCACACCCGAAAACATTTGGAGAGTGGAAGTGGCTTGTGCTGATTGGTTCATTGCAGACAGCTGCGGTCATGGGATGTATATTTATGGCGCTTCGGACGATCACGTCAGGTGAAACATCTATTTTAACATTTACAAATCCGTTGCTTGTCGTTGTCATCGGGACGCTAGTATTGAAAATACATTACCGCTTGCAACAATGGATTGGTGTTGTTTGTGGTTTGTTTGGGGTATTCATTACAATGGGCGGTCATTTAGACTGGAAGATTGGTACAGTGTTAGGGTTTTTATCTGCTGTAGCGTGGGCTTGTGCGACATTGCTCGTCAAAGTACATGGGCATCGTTTTGATACGTGGGTAATGACTGCATATCAAATGCTATTTGGCGGATTGATCTTATTTGTAGCGAGTTATGTACTTGAAGAACCGTTTTTCATAGCGAATCCATTGTCATTAGCGATTTTAGGATGGCTTGCGATTGCCGCATCCATTGTACAGTTTTCTATTTGGTTTTATTTATTACAGACAGGAAATCCCGAGAGAACGAGTGCGTTTTTGTTTTTGGCACCATTCTTCGGGACGTTGTCGGGATGGGTTCTGTTGGATGAGAAGTTATCCATGTCATTGATTTTAGGAGGTATGCTCATCAGTTTGGGAATATTCCTCGTGAACTGGCGTAGCAAACGAGAGCTTAGAAGAGGACTAGTTGACTTGCCATAGACGACAATAAGCTTGAAGCTCGCTGAGAAATGCTTGGACTTCATTCGTCTTAGAACGAGTGCCTGTATAAAAAGCACGTTTAATTGGCGCGACTTTATAATCCAATATGGTTAGATCACCTTGTGCGAGCTCCTGTTTGCAACTGTGGCGCGACAAAATAGCGATGCCCAGCCCGCTAAGAACGGCTTGTTTGATACTTTCTGGCGAGCTCATAATAGTAGGCTGTACTTGGACTCCATACTGTTTAAGCGATTGATCAATTAATAGACGACTAGGATCTTCCGTATCAGGTAAAATCCAATGTGTATTTTGCAAATCTAGGATGGACGAGCTTCTCTTACGTGCAAGCGGGTGTGTAGCAGAGGCAAGAAGTACTAGTTCGTCTTGCATAAATGCTTCAGCCGATGGTAGGTTGTCCAGTTCACTGCAACCAACGTCGACTTTATGGCTTTTCAGTAATCGCGCAATGTCAGAAGAAGGAGCAGTTGTTAGTTCGAGCCGCATATCGGGATACTTCGCGTGTAGACGAGTGAGTACGTCTGGTAAAATAGCTTGCGAAATAACTGGTGAAGCACCAATACGTAAAGTTCCTTTTAGTGAGGTTGTTTGCGTTAAATCTATATTTGTATGATTAATCAAATCAATCATCTCCAATACACATTTTTATAGTGAATGACTTGTAGTTGTGACTGGTTTTTTTGTGAAAAAATAGCCTTGCAATAATCTGCAAGGCATCGAACACACCATTATTGAACTGTATAATTTTTGTGTGCGACGACAGTCATGTTGGAAGCTGCTCCAATATTTTCAGCGTCTTGTTCAGAAATTTTTACAATGACGGAGTTTTCAAGGATTTTGTGTATAGTCCCGGAAACTTCATAATCATTACGGTTGAAAGATATGACTTCGTCTACATACCGTGATGCTACAAAATCAGAAACTGGACGATCTTTTCGTGGGAATGCCAATCGAATCAACTCCTTCAGTAGTGTGGAATTTAGTCTGTCGCAATTTGTCAGTAAAACAAAACGAAAAATGCGTACAATAGCTTACTAGATCTAGTATAACACATTTCGGGAAATTATTCATCATACTAGAACTTTGTCGATTGGGCAAGTATTTTGTATAATCATTTGATGAAGTAGAAAGTATTGATCGTTATAGATAGAAGCTGACGTGATATACTACATCATATAAATCAATTGGTTGACATTATACCTCTGGGGGTATATTATTATGATAACATATAGGAGGTTGAGCGATATGGAGTATGATGACAAAGTCAAAAATCGTTTGAAGCGTCTAGAGGGTCAAATCAAAGGCGTCTTGCGTATGATGGAAGAGGGCAAGGACTGTAAAGAAGTGATCACGCAATTATCAGCCAGTCGTTCTGCTATTGATCGTACAATTGGCGTAATCGTTAGTTCCAACTTGATTGCCTGTATTGAAAACTTAGACGAAGCAGATGAACGCACACATGAATCTATTATTAGTGAAGCCGTGGATCTTCTAGTAAAGAGTCGATGAGCAACATCACTTGACTCTTTTTTTTATAGCATATAATATACCCCCATAGGTATTTAGCAAAATGATTTTCAAATAGAAGGAGACGAGAGCATGACAGAGCAAAAGAAAACAACGATTGTATTATTTAGTGGGGATTACGATAAAGTGATGGCGGCTTATATTATCGCGAACGGCGCAGCGGCATATGATCATGAAGTAACAATTTTCCATACGTTTTGGGGATTGAACGCATTGCGCAAAGATGAACCGATTAAAAGTAATAAAAGTTTCATTGAAAAGGCGTTCGGTAAAATGATGCCGCGTGGAGCAGATAAAATGGGATTATCGCAAATGAACTTTGCAGGAATGGGTCCTAAGATGATCAAGCAAGTAATGAAAAAGCATAACGCGATGACATTACCACAACTGATCGATATGGCAATAGAGCAGGACGTACGATTGATTGCCTGTACGATGACAATGGATTTGCTAGGACTGAATGAAGGAGAGCTTCTACAAGAAGTGGAGTATGGCGGTGTGGCAGCTTACTTAGGTGAGGCGCAAGATGGTCAAGTGAACTTGTTTATTTAATTTTTTTATACAAATAAATACCCCTGGGTGTATAGGAGGAGTACAATGATTCAGTCAGATAACGTGTTAGATGCAAAAGGGCTTGCTTGTCCAATGCCGATTGTGAGGACGAGAAAGATGATGAAAGAGATGGATGACGGTCAAGTGCTCGAAGTCCAGTCGACAGATTCAGGGACCACGGCAGATTTACAGGCATGGGCGGAAAGTGTGGGGCATCAATACGTCGGTAATGTGAAAGAAGCTGATGTATGGCGCCACTTCGTACGAAAAGCGGGTCAGGAAGATCAGTCACAAAAAGAATATCCAGTTACAGTCGACAATAATGAGTTGTTAGATCAACTGCAACACCCTGATGCTGTGTTACTAGACGTTCGCGAAGAAGCAGAATACGCATTTGCTCATATACCTGGTGCCCTATCCATACCTCTTGGCCAATTGGATGAACGAATGTCGTACTTCAGTAAAGACAAGAAGCTCTTCGTTGTATGCCGAACAGGTAACCGCAGTGATATGGCATGTCAAAAACTAGTGGCAAAGGGTTTTGAAAATGTCACGAATGTAATTCCTGGTATGTCAAAATGGGATGGTAAAACAGAAAATACAGTAGGGGGTATAAATAAATGAGAATCATTCAATCAAGTGAAGTAGCAAAGCGCGTTATTGCGAAAGAGTCATTATTCATTTTGGATGTTCGAAATGAAACTGCATTTGAAGATTGGAAAATCGAAGGTGAGCAAGTGCGCTATTTAAACGTACCGTACTTTGATTTATTGGATGGCATCGAAGAAATTGAAGACCAATTGCCAAAAGATGAGGAGATCCTAGTAGTCTGTGCTAAAGAAGGTTCGTCCGTTATGGTGGCAGAAATCCTTGAAGAAGCAGGCTATTCAGTAGGCTATCTTTCAGGAGGAATGAAAGCGTGGAGCGAGTATTTGGAGCCGGTGAAGATTGCCGATTTGAAATCAGGTGGTGAGCTCTATCAATTCGTCCGTCTTGGTAAAGGGTGTCTTTCCTATATGGTCATATCAGGCGGAGAAGCGGCAATCATTGACGCGACGCGGATGACAGATGTGTTTATGGACTTTGCTACGGAACGCGGTGTGAAGATCACAAATGTACTCGATACGCACTTGCATGCGGATCACATTTCAGGTGGTCGTCAGATTGCAAAAGCAACGGGGGCAACGTACTGGCTACCGCCAAAAGATGCAGAAGAAGTCGTATTTGAATATGCTGCATTAGAAGGCGATACGTCGATTCAAATAGGTGATACTAAAATTGATATTCAAGCACTTTATTCACCAGGACACACCATTGGTTCGACTTCATTTATTGTCGATGACAGCTATTTGATGACAGGTGATATTCTGTTCATTGATTCAATTGGACGTCCAGATTTAGCAGGTTTGGCAGAAGATTGGGTAGGTGACTTACGTGAGTCCTTGTATAGTCGTTATAAAGAATTGTCAGAAGAACTAACGGTTTTACCGGCTCACTTCATGATTGTAGATGAGTTGAATGAAGACGGCAGCGTGTCGGAAAAGCTCGGCGTGTTGTATAAGCAAAACCACGGCTTGAACATTGAAGATGAAAAAGAGTTCAGAGAATTAGTCACGGGGAACTTGCCTCCGCAACCGAACGCGTATCAGGAAATACGACAGATGAATATGGGGAAAATCCAACCTGACGAAGAAACGCAACGTGAGATGGAGATTGGCCCGAATCGCTGTGCGGTACGGTAAATAGTTATTTTAAATCAGCTGTAAAACAATAACCCACATTAAAAGGAGAAGATAAATATGAGTTCAACAACATTTTTAGACGCAAAAGGGCTGGCATGTCCAATGCCGATCGTACGTGCAAAGAAAGCAATGAAGGATATGCAAACAGGAGATGTTCTGGAGATTCATACGACAGATAAAGGATCGGTATCCGACCTGACAGCATGGGCGGCTTCTGGTAATCATGAAATAAAAGACCAGCAACAAGAGTCCGATGTCTTTAAATTTTGGATCCAAAAAGGGTAAACTTAGGGTAGAGGGAATGGCTGTCTCCCTCTTTCATCAGGAAGAAGGGAGAACATCATGACCATTCCATTTATTATTACGATCTTCCTCATTGGAATCGTCGGCTCGTTCCTTTCCGGAATGATGGGAATCGGGGGCGCGATTGTCAAATATCCAATGTTGTTATTTATTCCTGCACTACTTGGTTTTACTGCGTTTACACCACATGAAGTAGCTGGTATAACTGCAGTTGAAGTATTCTTTGCGTCACTTTCAGGAGTTTTGGCGTACCGAAAAAGTAATCTGATTTTGAAGCCACTTGTTCTTTATATGGGGATCAGTGTGTTGATCGGCAGTGTGATCGGCGGTGCAGGTTCCAGCATGCTATCAGAAGCGACTGTAAATATCGTCTATGGTATTCTGGCTGTGCTTGCGGCAATTATGATGTTTATTCCGAAAAAGGGGTTGGATGATCAGCCGATTGAAGAAATCACATTTAATCGCATCATAGCTTCCAGTGCGGCATTCATTGTTGGATTAGCAGCGGGAATCGTTGGAGCTGGTGGTGCATTTATCATGGTACCGATTATGCTCGTCATCCTAAAGATCCCAACACGCGTTACAATTGCTACATCATTGGCCATCACATTACTATCATCAGTAGGTTCGGCGTCAGGTAAATTTTTCACTGGGCAAGTGCCGTACGGACCTGCTCTCGTCATGATAATCGCAAGCATTATCGCAGCTCCAATCGGTGTGAAAGTCAGCCGTAGAGTAAACACCAAAGTCCTACAAAGCATCCTTGCCGTTCTCATTATGGCATCGGCCGTGAAGATTTGGTGGGATATATTCTAATAAAATCAACATCGCCAGAACATCGTTCATTGAACATGTCTCTGGCGATTTTTAGTGAAGTGGCAAGTGGAAAAACTTCACATGTCACTAACATTAGATTAACGGTGGTTTCACTGTTCCATTTTTCATGTCAACATGTCAAAACTTATACTAATTTCAAAAGATTCTATTAAATTACCTTGCAATAGACTCGGAATAGCCGTATACTATTTTTCAACGATGGAAAACGAATAGACACACTCTTATCAAGAGCGGCGGAGGGATTAGGCCCTGTGATGCCCGGCAACCGGCGAAAGCAAAGGTGCTACTTCCTACAAACTATAAGTAGTTTGGAAGATAAGGGAGGAATAAGCGAAAGCGCAGCCCTCTTCTTATTAGGAAGAAGGGTTTTTTGTGTACCTAAGTGCCCTCTTGCACTTTTCTTGTGTCTAGTTCCAGAGGGCAGCTGCTCGGGACGTTTCGGTCTAAACGCAAAGGAGAAGAACACTCCTTTGCGTTCAGCCCTCCAACGCCTGTCGCAGCTAAGCGCCCTCTGCCGCTTTTCGAGTGTTCCATCGATACATGATAAAAAAGGGGAATGGTTATGACGAATTTACAGCCAGAAACGATTTTATTACATGGAGGGCAAAAGCCGGATCCGGAGTCGGGTTCACGTGCGTTGCCAATTCATCGTACGACTTCTTATGTATTCAGAGACACGGAACATGCTCAAAACTTATTTGCCTTAAAAGAAGCAGGCAATATCTATACACGTATCACGAACCCGACAGTAGCTGTTTTCGAAGAGCGCGTTGCACAGCTTGAAGGAGGGACTGCGGCGGTTGCGTTGTCTTCCGGAATGGCGGCCATTGCGTTCTCTATTATGAACATTGCCGAAGCTGGCGATGAAATTGTTGCAGCTAGCAATCTGTACGGTGGTACATACAACTTATTTGCTGTGACATTACCGCGTTACGGTATTACTGTAAAGTTTGTTGATGCTTCTGACCCGAAGAATTTTGAAGCAGCCATTACGGATAAAACAAAAGCCTTGTTTGCAGAAACTATCGGTAACCCAAGCTTGCAGGTTCTGGATGTGGAAGCTGTTGCGAATATCGCGCATGAAAATGGGATTCCATTGCTTGTCGATAATACATTCCCATCTCCATATGGCTCGAATCCGATTGAATTCGGTGCGGACGTTGTTATTCATTCAGCAACGAAATGGATTGGTGGGCATGGTACGACAATTGGTGGAGTAGCGGTCGATGCAGGTAAATTTGACTGGACGCAAGGAAGATTCCCTGGGTTCACAGAGCCTGATGAGTCTTACCATGGCTTACGTTACGGTATCGACACTGCAGCGTCTGCTTTCGCAACAAAACTGCGTGTGCAATTGCTAAGAGACTTTGGTCCATGTCTAGCTCCTGACAGTGCATTCAACTTGTTGCAAGGCCTAGAAACACTTCATTTACGCGTACCTCGCCACAATGAAAATGCGCAGAAAGTGGCGGCATTCCTGCAAGGTCATGATGCAGTAGAATGGGTGACATATACGGGTCTTGAAGATCATCCTACAGCGGAACTGGCTACTAAACACTTGAAGAACGGGTACGGCTCCATCATTGTATTTGGAATAAAAGGTGGTCGCGATGCAGGTCGCGAAGTTATCGATAATGTGGAGATTTGGTCTCATGTCGCGAACGTTGGGGATGCAAAGTCGTTGATCATCCATCCAGCTTCGACTACACATCAACAGTTATCGGCAGAGGATTTGAAAAACTCGGGTGTAAGCGAAGAACTAATCCGTCTATCAGTCGGATTGGAATCGGCAGAGGATATTATTGCGGATTTGAAACAAGCAATTGAAAAAGCATCAAATTGATATACAAAAAAGGAACACCTCGCAAATTTGCGTTGGTGTTCCTTTTTTTACTTGCGTTTTATTCGTTTTCGTTCGTCCTTCAATGATTTGAACAGGGAAGTAACCATCATAATCAGTATAATGGAGAATGGCAAAGCGGCAATAATAATGACGTTTTGCAATGCGTCCAATCCACCCACATAAAGTAGGATAATTGCGATGGAAGATTGAATGACACCCCATACAATTTTTAAATTATTAGGTGGAGTCAATGAACCGTACGACGACTGCATGCCGAGTACAAATGTAGCCGAATCCGCTGAAGTAATGAAGAATGATGTAATCAGCAAGATGGCGATGATGGAAATCACAAATGACCAAGGTAGTCCACTGAACATCTCAAAGATTGTCAGTTCAGTTGCGCTTGAAGCCAGGTCGATAATGCCTGCTTTTTGTGTTTCGATCGCTGTAGTACCGAATGCTGCGAACCAAACCATACTCAATACTGTAGGTACAACCAGTACGCCAATCATGAACTCGCGAATCGTTCTGCCTTTTGAAACGCGTGCAATGAACATACCGACAAATGGTGACCAAGCTATCCACCAAGACCAGTAGAAAAGCGTCCAGTCATTGAGCCATGAGCGATTTTCAGGCGTCAGCGGTGCTGTACGGAAACTCATTCGAATCAGATGTTCCAAGTACCCTCCGATAGAATCAGTGAACATGTTGAAGATTAATAATGTTGGGCCGAGCGCGATAATGAAGATTAACAAAGCTAATGCCAATATCATATTGGTATTGGATAAAATCCTTATTCCTTTTCCAAGTCCACTCCATGCGGAAATCATGAATAATACCGTCACTATTGCGATGATGACGAACTGTGACCAGAATCCAATTGGGATATTGAATAAGTAATTGAGTCCGGCGTTAATCTGAACCGCACCGAATCCAAGTGATGTAGCTACACCAAAAACAGTAGCGAATATCGCGAATACGTCAATAACCGTCCCTAGTTTTCCGTCCACACGGTCACCAAAGATTGGACGAAGTGTTGCGGAGATTAAGCCGGGTTGCCCTTTACGGAACTGGAAGTACGCTAATGCTAAAGCCGTCATACCGTAAACGGACCACGCATGGAATCCCCAGTGGAAAAATGTTTCGCGCATTGCTTCTTTATAAGCGGCTTTCGTTTCAGGAGCTGTTGTAGCAGGGTCTACTGCATAATGCGATAGTGGTTCTGCTGCCCCATAGAATACAAGACCGATCCCCATACCTGCTGAAAATAACATAGCAAGCCATGAAAATAATGAAAATTGTGGTCTATCCGTATCTTTCCCCAATCGGATTCTACCGATCGGACTGAATATTAAATATACTGAAACGAAGAACAACATGGAAACAGTCAGTAAATAGTACCAACCAAATGAATTTGAAATAAAGTTCTTTATAGTAGATGTGATTTCTTCGAAGTGCACGGGCGCAATCACGCCGTAACCGACTGCCAATACGACAGCCACTAACGTAATATAGAATGATATCGATACTTTTTTCATATATCCTCCTTGTATTTTATCTTATTTCCCACGTATGAGTTGAATAATTGCGTCGTCTTTGTAAAATTACAGACATACACTTAACACTACCCACATTCGTAGCGTGTAAACGTTAAAATTTTTATATGTCCTTTACGGTCTCATTACTACAATGATTCATAGGAAAAACATTTTTTTCACGCACTGATGTGGAATTCGGCTATAAACTGGATTATTTTTGCGGAACTTCGTGTCGGATGCATTATGACAGTGTACAACACTTAGTGAAGAATTTCCACGTATAGCAGTGTTCAGTGTTCTTGTAACGTAAGAAAGTACGGCCGTGTTATACTAAAGAAACAAAAGATATGAGGAGGAGACTACCATGCAATATTCACAACCTAAAATGCTTCAGCTTGTAAAACATAGTCCCGAGTTGAACAGACGTTTGAAAGAGATCATGAAAGAGCATGAACTTGAAAAAAGCTTTGCTTTGAAAGCACTCTACCACGCAGAAGTGAAAGACGGCGGAGTGTATCAGCGGGATTATCAGGAACTGTAAGCATGCACTCGATTGTATAGCACGCGATGAAATAAATAATATTCACAAAAAAACCGATGAAAGAATTTTTCATCGGTCTTTTATACTATTCTTTTGAAATAACAAAAAGTAGCAAGCAAGCTTGTGATATACTATTGTAAAATTGAATAGAATATTTTGGTTCTTTACATTACTGTAAAGATGAAAAAGGAAACAGGTGAAATTCCTGTACGGTCCGGCCACTGTAAATGGGAAGTATCTTCAGAATACCACTGGTGAAAAACTGGGAAGGTTGAAGATGTGATGATCCATAAGTCAGGAGACTTGCCAAAATAACATGCGTTACGCCTCCCAGGAAGAGGTATGCATATTGTATTGGATGTAATAAGTTAGTAGCTGAAGTCCGTCTATACATAGTGCCCTTGTCTCTTTCTGGAGGCAAGGGCTTTTTTGTGTTCAATTTACCAAACTAGGACGAGGGGGAATTGATTTGTTTAAGCGTTATGTATCCATCATGGCAAGTGTTTTACTAGCAGTAACGATGCTGTTACCTGGAAGTAGTTCAGTTGCTTTAGCTAATACGGAGGTTCAGCAGACTAACACGAGCATGCAAGCTGCTACTTATACGATAGATATAGAAGTAGAAGGCTTAGCGGGTGTGATTTTAAAGGAACCGATTCAAATTACAGAGGGACAAAATGCATTAGATGCGCTGAAGAAAGCATTGGATAGTAAAAGCATAGACTACTCAATCACAGAAAGTGAATGGGGAGCTTATGTATCTTCTATTAATAATGAAGAAGCAGGAAAATTAGGCGGTTGGGATGGTTGGAATTATACAGTAAACGGACAAGCTCCTTCTGTTGGAGCCGCTTCTTATGTGTTAAAGAATACTGACGTTGTAAAGTTCTTCTATGGTCGTTGGGCTGCTATCTCTACGACTACGCAAGTCATAGAACATAGTGAAAGTCCTACAATTACAGTAAATCTAATTGGAGATACCTTTACACCAGCAGCGCTAGAACCGAAAAATTGGACTATAGGACAGTCTAATTTGACAATTTCTAAAGTTACTCAAGATACGGATCAGCAAGTAACAATTCAATTAAACGGCAAAGTGGGACGTGAAAATTTCTCGCTAGTTGCATCGGAAGCAACCGTTGTTGGGAAAGCTGCAGACGCACTGCAAATTACGGTAGTTTCGAGTCAGGCACGCGTACCTGAAGCGATTAAGAAAGTTACAGATTATATACTGAGTAAATCTGTTTCGAGCGAATGGACAGCAGTTGGTTTAGCAAAAGCTGGAGTAGTTGTACCGGAAAGCTATGAAGAAATATTCGAACAAAATGTTCAACAACAAATTGTTGCGAACTTGGAACGACTAAAAATAACAGATGCAGAACGTTTGACGATAGCGGCAGCAGCGATAGGGAGAAACCCCCAAAATATTAATGGTATCGATTTACTCGATAAAATTTATAACAGTATAGATATACGAAACGTGGATACAATGATTCGCCAAGGAACGAATGGTTTGATTTTTGCGTTGGTCGCGCTCGATACGAAAAATTATGAAGTTCCTAAAGATGCAAAATGGAATCGTGAAAAGATAGTTAAGGCCCTATTAAGTTATCAAAGGACAGACGGTGCATGGAGTTTGTCCACAAGCAATACAGGCACTGCGAGTTATGATATGACGGCAATGGCTCTCATTGGATTAGCTCCTTACAATGAGCAACCCGCTGTTAAAAAAGCTGTCGAGAAAGCAGTAACTTTTCTATCTGAAAGTCAAGGTCCTACTGGTGGATATAATGAAACGTTCGTTGGTGGCATTTCTAGTGAAGCCACTTCGCAAGTCATTATTGGATTAACAGCAAATAACATCGATCCACAAGGTGAACAATTTACAAAGAACGGTATTAACTTGATAGATCACTTGTTAAGCTTCCAAACCGATAACGGAGGTTTCAAGCATACTATGACAGGTTCAACAGACGGAATGGCTACAGAGCAAGCGATTCAAGGCCTCGTCGCATTTGATCTATTTACAAAAGGTGAAGGCCGTCTGTACGATTTCTCGGAGCAATCAACAAAACTTGAAGTTTCAAGTCATACTATTCTTCAAGGAATTATGAATAACAGCCTTTTAAATGTACAGAAAAAGAAAAATGAAGCATGGTCTTCCGTTTTTATTGAAAACACGGAAATGATCGAAGGATATTATATTGTACAAGCGGGAGAACAAGGGACGAAAAAAGAAACGTTGATTCCTGAAGGGACGAAAAAAGTATTTATAGTAGATAATGATCGTCCGTATCGTTATTTCGATGCTGAAGTAGTGAAACCTTCTCATGCGTTTACAGTCACGTTCAACAAAGAAATTCAGGACTCAAAATCGAATTTAAATAAAATCTATGTTGAAGACGTTACAGGTAAGCGAGTGCCGGTTTCAGTAAAGGCAAACGGTGTAAAAGTCACTGTTACACCTGAAGAAGACTATATTGAAGGTCAGTTATATTCTTTAGTCGTAATTGATCCAGTCTCTACAGAAGGAATAACAGTAAAACAATCGGCTCGTAAACTATTCATCATTAAGTAAGGAGGTATGCTTTATTTCTATCATCAAAAACTTTACGAAAATAACAGCAGCATTCGCATTGGCGAGTGTTGCAATCCTCATGCCGGTAACTCCTTCGTTTGCAGAACAACCGATGCCAATCTATGAAAATCAATCTACACAGACATTACAGCATTCTATTACAATTTCTGATACGGAAGTTCCGATGCCATTGTCTACTGTCGAAGTACAAGAAGGCGACACGGTTTTAAGTGTATTGAAGCGAAATGTGGAATCTAGAGGCATTCAAATGGAATACAGTGGCGGTGAAGGTGCGACTGCTTATGTAGAAGGAATCGATAATGTATATGAATTCGACCGCGGACAAGGCAGCGGCTGGATGTACAGCGTCAACGGTACCTTCCCAAATCGTGGAGCCGGTGTCATTAAGCTTATCCCTGGCGATAAAGTGGAATGGAAATATACGACGGATTTAGGTAAGGATCTAAACGCGGATCTATTCCCGTTCCGTGAAGACTTGGAGCCTAAGATTTCAGTATCAGGAGTGACTTCCGGAACAACCGTTACGAAGTCTACTCTTTCCTTCCAAGTGAACGCAGCTAGTTATTTCGGCACAGCACTTCAGCCGACTGCTACTGTAAATGGTAAGCAAGCAGTCGTGACGGGAAATATAGTAAACGCAGTATTGCAAAATGGTGAGAATACTATCGTTTTGAAGGCGACGGATGCGAAGAATGATTCGGTTACGAAAACAATGAAGGTTACGTACGCGCCAACTGCGAAGCCTGGACCGAATCCTTCACCAAATCCAAACCCAGTACCTAACCCAAACCCACCAACGGAGCCACCGGTAGTGAAGCCAGAACCGGAAACACCGCCCGCTAAAGATTATGCTCAGCTTGTCACTTCAGCAATCGACAAGGCAAGTGCGCAGATGCTTTCTAGTTCGATCGAAAGTGAATGGCAGGCAATCGGACTCGTGAAAGCAGGTAAGAAAGTTCCGGCTTCTTATAATAAAGCGTTCTATGAAAACCTGAAGGATCAAGTGACGAGCCGATCTGGCAAAGGTCGCATGAAGATTACGGATGTAGAACGTTTAGCGATGGCAGCCGCAGCAATCGGTATTGATCCGATGAACGCAGACGGCAAAGGATTTAATTTAATTGATAAAATCTTAAATAGTGAAAAGCATTTGACAGGCGCAGATAGCCTGACGTATCAAGGGAATAACGGTATTATCTTCGCGTTAATTGCATTGGATACTAGAAATTATCAAGTGCCAAGCCATTCAAAATGGACGCGTGAAAGTCTAGTTGCAGAACTATTGAAACATCAGAAAGACGATGGTTCATGGAGCCTGTCAACGAGTAAAGAAGGATCAACGAGCTATGATATTACGGCAATGGCGTTAATCGGAATTGCACCGTATACCGATCAGCCGAAAGTTCGTCAAGCGATGGACCGGGCAGTGAAGTTCTTGGCGGATGCACAAGGTCCAACAGGTGGTTTTGATGAAGCATTTGTTGGTGGTATTTCCAGTGAAGCGACGTCACAAGTCATTATCGGCTTGACTGCGAATCAAATCGATCCACGTATGCCCATGTTTACAAAGAACGGCATTAACTTGATCGATCACCTATTGAGTTTCCAAACATCCGACGGTGGATTCCAGCATACAGCAGGTGATAGCCGATCGAATAGCATGGCTACAGAGCAAGCTTTGCAAGCATTAGTAGCATTTGATTTATTCACGAAAAATAAAGGTGTATTGTACGACTTCAAAGATGTACCGGTTCTTCCGGCACCAAAGCCAGATCCTGAACCAACACCTAACCCAGATCCGAAACCAGAACCAGAACCCACTCCAACTCCACAGTTTACGGATGTTACAGGGCACTGGGCAAATGAATATATTAATCAGGCGGTTGAGCAAGGAATCGTAAGCGGTTATGAGGATCATACGTTCAAGCCGAATCAATCATTGACGCGTGCTCAAGCGGTATCTATTATTGTGCGGGCGTTGGACTTGAAGACGGATAAGAAAGCACCATTCTTGGATACGCAAAATTATGCGTCAAGCACGCAAGCACAAATTGCGGCTGCCTACCATAATGGTATTGTGAATGGAAAAGACGGTAAATTTATGCCGGCACAAAAAGTAACGCGTGCTCAAATGGCATTGATGTTATTCCGTGCGTATGAAGTGAAGAATGGTGAAGCGTATACGATTAAGCAAGTAGCGCCTTTCCGTGATATTCATTCATACAATATGGAAGCGATACGGGCGATGACGATGCTATATGATTTGAATATGGCTAAGGGAGAAAAAGGCAACTTCATGCCAAATAACTCTACGTCTCGTGCACATGCAGTAAAAATGTTAATCGAGTTTTTGAATACAAAATGATCAGGCAATCTTGCATCCACGTGGTGCAAGATTATCTGTCTTTATCGTAGATTGTGTGGAGAGAGAGGGGAAGGGCTGTGGGCAATGGAATACAGGCAATTCACCCTTTCGTAATGTTTTTCTATTATATTTGCATAGGATTTTTTGCGATGTTTTTTAACCACCCGCTCTTTTTGCTGGGGGGCAGTCTTTCATTGATTGCAGTCAATTTATCACATGACGGCGGTCGAGCTATGAAGCAGTGGGCACCGTTGATGATCGTGATGACGGTAGTTATTATTGTGATCAATCCGTTCATTAATTCAAGAGGGACGCATGTGTGGTTTTATATTTTCAGGAAACAAGTGACGTACGAAGCGACGCTATATGGTGTCGTGACGGCACTGTCGCTGTTGATGATACTGCTAGTCTTCGTTTCGCTAAACAATGTGTTGAATGGCAATAAATTATTATACATATTTGCAAGAATCTTACCACGTACCGCTTTTTTGATTATGATGTCGATTCGTTTCGTACCTTTATTGAAACGACGTTTAACGGAAATACAGGATGTACAACGGTTGAAAGGAATGACTGTGACACAAGGGACATTGCGTGAAAGAGCAAAGAGTGGCATGTCGATGTTGCAAATTCTGTTGTCGTGGTCATTGGAAGAAGCTGTAGAAACAGCAGATTCGATGAAAGCAAGAGGCTATGGTTTAGGTAAACGACGACCTTATATCCCCTATCGCATGACGAAATCTGATACGTACTGGTTGAGCTATTTAGTTATATTCTTTGCTTTATGTGTCACGGGTGGGTTGATGGGCTTTGGAAAAATCATGATTTATCCGGAACTAGGTACATTGCATTTGTCGTTCTCTGATTGGATAGTATTCATTTGCGGAATGGCCATTGCGTTGTTTCCAGTATTTGTAGAGGGGAGAGAACAACTGAAATGGAATTATTCAATTTGAAGCACGTCTCGTTTTCTTTTCCTACTACAGATCAGCAAGTGCTATCGGACGTCACACTTTCCGTTAATGAAGGAGAATTCCTCGTTATTGGCGGTGCTAGTGGCAGTGGCAAGACGACTTTATTGAAACTGTTGAAGAGGGAATTGACGCCTGTCGGGAAGCTCGAAGGTGATATTTTGTATAAAAATAAACCGATCAGCGAGTGGGAAGAGAGGCAGATGGTCGAACAAGTAGGCTATGTGTTCCAAGATCCGGACAATCAAATCATCATGGATGAAGTGATGCAGGAAATTGTCTTTGGGCTAGAAAATTTAGGGTATTCAACATTTGAAATGCGCAAGCGTGTAGCGGAAATGGTGCATTTTTTCGGAGTAGAGGGCTTGCTGAATGCAAAACCTTCCGAGTTGTCTGGTGGCCAGAAACAATTATTGAATCTATTATCCGTACTGCTCATGAAGCCCCGTGTACTCTTACTCGATGAACCGACATCACAACTTGATCCGGTGGCGGCAAAAGAATTGGTGCTGATGCTAGAGCGATTGAATAAAGAAACTGGCATGACGATCGTATTGGTGGAGCATCGTTTGGAAGAATTATATGCAGTGGCAGATCGTGTCGTTCTGATGGAATCAGGAAAGATTCGATATGAAGGGAATAGTCGACAAGTGATCGGTAATCTGTACACAGAGGGAGCGGTGCAGTTCTTTCCATATGTACCTGCTTTTGCACGGCTTTATATGGAATTTGAAGAAAATCCCGTTGTCTCTGCAATACCGCTTACGGTGAAAGAATGTAAACAATGGATTGGCCGGGAAGAGCGGCAGATCGTGCCTATGGAGTTGCAATCTACCCTATCTAAGAAGCAAATAATACTTGAAATGGATGATGTGTTTTTCCAATATCAAAAGAAAGCGCCTTTTATCTTGAAGAGTTTTACGTTGCGCATCCAAAAAGGCCAGTTCTTTGCGATGGTCGGAGGAAATGGTAGCGGGAAGACGACTGCATTACGTGCAGGTCTTGGCAGTATTAAACCACAGCGAGGCAAGGTGCGTTTACTTGGGCAAGACATGAAGAAGATGAAGGATTCTGAGTGGCTTGGGAAAATTGCCTACTTACCGCAAAATCCGCGAACGTATTTTGTTCAGCAAACGATTGAAGAAGAGATGCAAACGATTGGAGAGCGCTTAAAGCTATCCGATACGAAAGAACGTATGAATCGTCTGCTTGAGTCGTTTGGGATTTCCCATTTACGTGCGCGTCATCCGTATGATTGTTCAGGTGGCGAAGTTCAGAAAGCGGCCCTTGCTTGTATTTTGATGGGTGAGCCTGAAATGTTGTTCATTGATGAGCCGACTAAGGGGATGGATCCAGTGTCTAAACGACATCTGGGCGAGTTATTATATGGGTTGCAGCAAGACGGACTGACTATTTTCATGGTGACACATGATATCGGCTTTGCAGCGAGTTATGCAGGGCGATGTGCGATGATGTTCGACGGTGAAATAGCAGCAGACGGTACACCAGATGAATTATTCAAAGGCAATTATTTCTACACGACGGCGATTAATCGAGCGACAAGGGAAACTAGGCGGCCGGAAGTGTTGACGTATGAGGAGGCTGCTGCCACATGGGGCGTTCGCGAAAGTATTTATTGATAGTATCGGTCATATTATTGGCGTTACTCGTGATTTCAATTGTTTTCTTCCATTATAAAGCCTATCTTCTATTGAGTATGATTATGATTGCGGCGATTATGATACCTTTCTTTGCTCGTTTTGAGTGGCGGGATGTAGGGGGAAGAGAAGTCGTTTTACTAGCCATGATGGCAGCTATTGCAGCAGTCGGGCGCGTGCCATTTGCAGGACTTCCGAGTATCCAACCGACTTCATTTATTATCATTATGGCAGGATTGGTTTTTGGGGCGGAGTCGGGCTTTATCGTTGGAGCAGTGGCGGCGATTGTTTCGAATTTCTTCCTAGGACAAGGTCCATGGACGCCTTGGCAGATGTACGGATGGGGCATGATGGGGATGACAGCCGGATTATTGCGTAACACGTCATGGATGAAAACATTATGGGGGAAATGTACATTTGGTTTCATCTGGGGCTATATTTTCGGTTGGATCATGAATATGTGGGTGATTGTTGGAAATATCGAAGCGCTGACGTGGAGTTATGTCGTTGGAATCTTCGTTTCGAGTATCTACTTTGACTTGGCGCATGCTGTATCGAATGTATTTTTCATTGTAGTGTTTAGTGCCAGTTGGATGAAGATCTTGCGACGAATTCAGGGGAAGTATGGATTGTTGCAGGAACAGCCTGGATAGGAAAGGCCGTGACAAAACTTAATGAAATAGAAAAACCGCGTGAATCCAATTTACCAGCACATTGGGTTCACGCGGTTTTTATTTTGTGCTTATTGTTACTTGGAATAGATTTTCTGCTTAGGTCTCAGCACTTTCAAAATGACGATTTACTAGTGCTACATTCTAAATTTAAGGATGATTAATCGGGTGATCCTCTTCAGTCAATGGATTCTTTTTTGCATTGGCATTTTTCTTCTTGGCCGCGTCGTTTTGTCCGACTACATCAAAATCATCGGGACTCAGGTCATAACCGAAACCATATTCCTCACGCATGTTGTTAGTATTGTTCTTGCTGTTCTTGTTGTTCTTGTTCTTGTTTGGCATGTTTGTCACCTCCGTTATAGAAGTGTGGCTCGTTTTTGAAGGATTATGCATGGGCTATGAGCGGTTAACGACGCGCAATGAGCGGTTACTGGTCGTCTATGATCAGTTAAACGGATCTATGAGCGTTAGCGCACTGGCTATGATCACTTGCAGGTTTCTAAGAGCGGATGCGGCAAAGCAATGAGCGCAAAGAATTTCATTCGAAAACTTCTTAAGAATTTCTTCATATTTATCCTCGTTCTTTGTTAAGAGTTGGGTGATAGAATGAAGTTATTAGTGAGACGGGGTGACGGACGTGGCGGAATTTACAGTGTTGGTCGCGGATGATGATAAGGAAATTCGTGATGGAATTGAGATTTATTTGAAAAATGAAGGATATCATGTGTTGAAGGCGGAAGATGGACTAGAGGCATTGGCGTTACTACAAAATAATGAAATTCATTTGTTGATATTGGATATTATGATGCCGAATATGGATGGGATAACGGCGACGTTCAAAATACGGGAAATGCAAAATATTCCGATCATCATGCTAAGTGCGAAAGCGGAAGACTCGGATAAGATTCACGGACTTTCGGTTGGCGCTGACGATTATGTCACGAAGCCGTTTCATCCATTGGAACTCATGGCACGCGTGAAATCGCAACTTCGCCGATATGTACGGCTTGGGACGTATGAAGGACAGAAAGTGATTGAAGTCAATGGTCTCGTCTTAAATGAAGAGGCGAAGGAGTTGACGGTGGATGGGACACCGGTTCGGCTGACTCCTATTGAGTTCAAGATTACGGAACTTCTTATGAAACATCCAGGACGTGTGTTTTCGATCAATGAAATATATGAACGCGTATGGAATGAACAAGCGTATAACGCGGAAAATATAGTGGCGGTGCATATTCGGAAAATCCGAGAGAAGATTGAAGTAGATCCGAAAAATCCGCGTTACGTGAAGGTGGTGTGGGGTGTTGGCTATAAAATCGAGAAATAAAAGTGGAATAGTTTGGTCACTGTTTGCGATTGCACTCGCATTCTGCACTCTTATATACTGTGCTTCATTTACGATTGATTTATTCATCAACGGTTTGGACCGAATAAGTTTAGCTACCGATTACTTTGTACGAATTATAAGGGGAGGAAACGCGTGATGAATAAAAATATAAAGCTACTCATTTGGTCAGCGCTTGTGACGCTTGTGTTAATCGCATTGCCGTCTATCATTCATTATGGACCGCAATTGATTGGGAAATCATTTACCGATCAAGATGACTTTAAATATCGAATGGAGCAAGTGTACACGAATCTGTCTGAGTCTACTCTGAATCCCGTAGACTTGAAAAAGATGGAGAAGGAACTATATGTCTCAGATGGTGACATCAGTGAGTATCGCGAGCGATATGGTACGCTACCTGAACAGCTGGACAATATCCAGCAACAGTATGCAGATAAGATCACAGAAGCAAAAAAAGATCAAAACGAAACATTGCTGTTAGCGCTCGTCAAAGAGCGGAATATCAAACTAGACGATATTAAGAAGAACTTTGAAAGCGATAGTTATGTAAAAGATAAAATTCGTGCGGAAAAAGCTCAAAAGCTAGAGCGCGCAATAAATGAAACGCAAAGTTATCAAGAAACGAATATTCCAATCGCCTATGACCTAGTCAACACAGAAACAGGCGAACGGTTTACTAGAGGTGATGTCGAAGTGACGTCGCTGTTCACGGAACAATTCAACGATGCACGAGGTTATTTTAAAGCAGATTCAGCTCAGTTTGATAATGGATATGAATACCCAATGGAGGAAGGAATATCATTTTCCGACGAGGAGATTGCGACGATCAGCAATCCTCCGCAATATTTTGAAGGGACTATTATTATTCCATCAGATGCAGCTGTGTTAGGTTCGCTTGCGGAAGAAAACGATAACTTTATACGTGGGAAGTATATGATCTATGCGCTGTGGGTTATAGGAGCATTAGCGCTGGTGGCGTTGTTCACAGTTATGAAGTTCCGCAAAGAATGGGTGCTTGAGTCGCGATTCGCAACGATGTATAGTCGTTGGAAAATAGATGTGAAAGTAATCCTGTTGTTGCTGACGGGAAGTATAGTGGCTCTTTATATACAATCGGCTATTTACAATGCAATGTATCAATTAACCAGTTTACGACTAGGTGTCATAGGGAACGTGATCGTTAGTTTTGTGCTATTGGGTATTCTATTTACTGCGTTACTGGCATTCCAAGCGACTCATCTAGTTGAACAATATCGGAAGTCCGGAGCACTAGAAAGAGCGTTTCGAGAAAGCTATAGTATGCAATTCATCCGTGATGTACGGGACGTATTCAGCAACCGGTCGATCGGTATCCAGCTGTCCTTACTACTCGTTATATTTTTCCTAGCCGGAATAGGGTTCGTAGGTGGGTTCATGGATCCGGCGCTCATTGTCATTTACATTTTTTGTGTACTGTTTGTTGCCATACCTGCCTTATTTATTTTTGTAAGAAGGGCAGCCTATTTGAATCGGATATTGGCTGCGACAAATGATATGGCGGCGGGTCACCTGACGCAGGCGATTCCGGTCAAGGGCAAGTCGCAACTTGCGAAACACGCAGCTAATTTGAATAATTTACGTGAAGGTGTGCGAGTCTCAATTAATGAGCAAGCAAAAAGTGAACGCTTGAAAACGGAATTGATCACGAATGTTAGTCATGATTTACGAACACCGCTTACTTCTATTATTACGTATACGGATTTATTGAAAGACGAAACGTTGTCGTCAGAAGACCGTGCGAAGTATGTCGGCATTCTAGATCAGAAATCACAGCGCTTGAAAACGCTTATTGAAGATTTATTTGAAGTCTCGAAAATGGCAAGTGGTAATTTGGAAATGGTCAAGCAACGTGTGGACTTGAATCAGTTGATGCAACAGGCATTGGCGGAACATGCGGAAGAGTTTGTTAAGCAAGATTTGCACATTCGAACTATTTTACCTGACGAACCGGTCTTTGCGATGGTAGACGGTCAAAAATGGTGGAGAGTGCTCGACAATCTGCTTGTCAATGTGTGGAAATATTCATTGCCAGGAACGAGAGTGTACGTCAATCTACAGCAAGTTGGATCAAACGCACGCATTATCTTAAAAAACGTCGCTAGACATGAGCTGGGAGATAATACAGATGAGTTATTCGAGCGCTTTAAACGGGGCGATGAATCTAGACAAACGGAAGGTTCTGGTCTAGGATTGGCAATTGCGCAATCTATTGTCGAGCTACATGGAGGACGAATGGAAGTGGAAGTCGACGGAGATTTGTTCAAAGTAACGATTGATATCATCGGTAGTTAAATGGACACAGAACAGGATGGGAGGAAATTCCTGTTTTGTTCTGTTTTTAAAATTTTAAAAGGATTACGTTTTGTTTGTGGCGAATAAGGGTAAGTATAGGGAGTGCAGTCTATCTATTATTGACCGCATGAAAGGGAGGAATGGTTATATGACAATCGTTGATGGAAAGTATCCAAACAAAAGAGATCTAACTCCAAAAGTTAAAGAGATGGATGAACAAACAGATGCAGTTGAAGGCGTAGTAGTACCTGATGAATTGCCACTTGCGGATCCAGCAGATTCTGATTCAAGCGAATCGTTCAGGGAAAACGCTCAAGATGACTCAGGAGAACATAAACCATCCGCTTACAGTCAAAATAAATCACCGAGCCAAAACTATCATGATCTGACACCGGGTGAGAAATTCCCTTATGGAGATCAGGAAGAATATAATCGTGAATACAACACCGAAGCGCATGACCAGTGGAATCAGCATAAAAATATCAAAAAGCAAGAAGAAAATCAATCGTAAAGTCAGCCTGCCTAAGTGCAAGGCTGTTTTTAGATTAGAAGAAGAGGTGGAATGAATGGGTGCATTGCAACAGTTTTCAATGGCAAGAGGGTTTACATTAGGCCTCATTAAACGAGCGGATGAACATGCGTGGGACGCTCAACCAGAGGGCTTTTCTAATACCGTTCAATGGAATGTAGGACATATTTATTCATTGACTGAGGATCTTCTTAACCGTTCAATGAATGACTATCCAGTCGATAAGTTGGAATGGGCAGAGTTTTTTGCGCCAGGAACGAGTCCATCTACTTGGCCAAGCAGTCCTCCAGCAAAAGAGGAGTTAATCGTTGCGATGAAAGGTCAAGGCAAGCGGATTTCGCAACTGAGCGAACTACAGCTAACGCATCGATTGAACACACCCATTTCTATCGGCAAGTTCATTACGTTGGAAACCGTCGATGAAGTTCTGCAGTTTCTAACATGGCATGAAGGTATGCATGCCGGTTTGATTGATGGCCTACTTAAGGCAAATAAATAAAATTAAATATAGCTGTTCAGGAGATCGTAATGGATTTCTTGAACAGCTTTTTTGTGTTGAGTTAGGGATTTATTCAAATAGTAGGTAAGAAGCAAGTCCATTGTCCCCACTACGGCGCTGGTGGTAGGCTCATGGCTGAAGGCAATCCCCCACGTGCCTGCGCGAATCCAGAAAGCAGACACTCTCTGACTTCATAGCCCCACAATCAGTCGAGCAACGCCCCAAAAGTAAGTAGTAAAGCCCAGCAACCACATCGTCAAAGTCTTTCCACCAAACCGTTCCTAGTTTCGATACCTACTCACACTCAGCCCTAAGTCTGAGTTAGAAATCCGCTATGGGACCGTCGGAGAAAGCGGCAATTCATTATAAACTAAGGTTACAAATGAAGGGAGGACATCAACATGAAGAAAATTGGTTTATTCTTGCTCGGCATTATCGCAGGCCTGGCAGCCGTATTGAATCTTGGATCCATCGTCGTGCTAGCTGTCACAGGGGCAATCGCGCTCGTTAGCTACCACTACTGGAGAAAGAGTCACTCGATGTTCGCGAAAGTATTTTGGATGACAGTCCTGGTTATTAGCGTCATCAGCTCAATTTCAAACGTCGGTGCATTCATCGGTATCATCGCAGTAATTGGAATCTACTACGTATACCGCAAGTGGAACGACCGTAACGTAAACCCGAACGTCATTTCGGATGATCCATTCACAAACTTTGAACGCCAGTGGAACGAACTTACAAAATAAAAGGAGAGATGCAGTATGAACGCATTTTGGCATAGAGTAAAATATACCGTACAAGAAGATCTCAATAAGTGGATGGACAAGCCACAAAGGAAAGAAAACCCGCTAGAAATGCTCAATCAATATTTTCTGGATGCGCAAAAGCAGACTGCGGAAATTGGTAAGTTGTTGGAACGTCAAGGGAAACTGAAAGAGGAATTGGAAAATGAACGTCAGGATGCAGAGTTAATGGCGATGAAGCGTCGTCATCAATTAGAACTTGCTGAGGAGACAGGAGAAGCTGAATTAATTACGTTTGCGCAAGAAGAAGTGGAAGCGTATGAAGGACGGGTAGCGCGTTTATCGGCAAGCATTCAAGATGCTACACAAGAATTGCTTTCATTGGAACGGAAATTCGAAGAGATGAAGCACCGTGTGAAGGACATGCGTGTTCGTCAACTGCAATTGATGGGCAAAGAGAACGTTACGCGTGCGAAGGAAAAGATGGATCGTTTTGTTAAGCCGGATCAATCATTTTCCACACTCGATGACTTGCATTCATACATCGAAAACCTGGGTAGTGGCAGAAGAACGACGCAATCCCACTCATCGATGGAACAACGATTAGATTCATTAGAGAAATCTAACGCAAAAACTCAAGATATTGTGTAAACTGTAAGAGGAAGCATCACGCTTCCTCTATCGAGAAGGGAGAGAATGGAATGGCTAAAAGGGATTCAACTAAAGTTTCGGTCTACTTGCTTGCTCTATTGGCGATTGCTTTCGTCGAATCGATGCTGTTTTCAAATGGCAATTTCATCTTCCTCCTTCTCGGTTGGGGATTTCTTGATTATGGATATCGGAAACGCGGAAAGTGGACAGCGATAACAGGGATTGTTTTCATCGTCATTGCGCTCCTGACATTGTGGAGTGTGCGACTGCTGATTTTAGTAATTGTCTTGTATATTATTATGAAATTATGGAGAGGCACGCCTGCTAGCGAAGTGTTCGGTAATCTACAGAAACCGAGAGAGAGACGGTCGCAAGGTTTGTGGAGAAATCGATTGTTTTCCATACAGTCAACACCGCTTTCGACGTACGAGTGGGAAGACGTGCATATGCAAGGTTTTTTCGGCGATGTACATGTCGATGTAACGGATACGGTCTTGCCAAGAGGAGCTTCGTTCATTTCGATTCGGCAAATCTTCGGGAAGGTTCTGATTGAATTGCCCTATGATATTCCGGTTCGAATTCATTATGCAACATTATACGGCGAAGCAGAACTTCTAGGAAATGCACCGCAGCAGCTATTCAATGAAAGCGTGCAAGCGTATGATGGATATGAAACGAAGCGTCCGAATGATCCTGAGTTGATTATTTCGGTATTCACTTGGATTGGTGATGTGGAGGTGCGTAGAAAATGAAGGCAATCATTGGTCGCACCATTCTATTGACGTTAACATTCAGCGCAATCGTCGCGGTCTTTTTCTATTTTTTCATTGATGTCACACTCGTAGAATATCAGTATTTGTTGTTCAATATGGAAGCTGCGGATATGCCCCTCATAGCTTGGTTATTTTCGACGATTTTCATTATTAGCTTGGTAATTGCGGGTTGGATTGGCCAGAATGGTAGAACAAAAGAGAATATTATCATCGGGAAATTACAGGATCTTTACGCAAAGCAGGAATTTACGAAGTCGAATAAAGTGAAGAGGAAGACTAACCGCTCGATTGAACAACTATACGAGGTACTAGAAGCGCAGCGAAATAGTTTGCGCCGTATTACGGATGAACGAGTAGAGACGCAAGACAAACTCATTCAGGAACGTATAATACAAGAGCGCCAGCGATTAGCAAGGGAATTGCATGACTCAGTGTCCCAGCAATTGTTCGCGGCTTCGATGCTATTGTCGGCACTTGCGGAACAGGCAGAAGAAGGTCCGATTCACAAGCCGTTACTGCAAGTGGAGAAAATGGTTCAGCAAGCACAACTGGAAATGCGTGCGTTGCTTCTTCATTTACGTCCGGCTGCTCTGCATAATCAGACGCTTGCGAAAGGTCTGGAAGAATTATTAAGTGAATTACAGCAAAAAGTGACGTTTGATATTACACATCGTTTAGAGGATATCGAGTTGTCTAAAGGTGCAGAAGATCATTTATTCCGGATTGCTCAGGAAACGTTATCGAATACGCTTCGTCACGCAAAAGCGACAGAAGTGGAGATTTTATTAATCGAACGAGATGGGCTGGCGATTTTACGCGTGCAGGATAATGGCGTCGGATTTAAGCAAGATGACGGCAAAGGCGGTTCGTACGGTTTGCAGAACGTAAAAGAGCGTGCGATTGAGATTGGCGGTAGTTGTAAGATTGTCTCGGTACCATCTCAAGGGACGATTGTGGAAGTGAAGTTACCGATTTTGAAAGGGGAGCTGGCGGATGATTCGAGTGCTGTTGGTGGATGATCATGAAATGGTGCGCATTGGCGTATCGACGTATTTGCAAATGCAACCGGATATCGAAGTGATTGCGGAAGCAGAGAATGGCCAGATCGGAGTAGTGAAAGCGCTGGATTTGCGACCGGATATTATTTTAATGGACATGGTTATGCCAGTCATGAACGGTGCTGAAGCGACGGCTGCGATTATCGAGAAATGGCCAGAAGCGAAAGTGATTATTGTCACCAGTTTCCTTGATGATGATAAATTATATCCTGCACTTGAAGCGGGAGCTGTCAGTTATATTTTGAAGACGTCTAATGCGAAACGTGTGGCAGATGCTATTCGAGATACAGTGCAAGGACAAACGGTGCTTGAGCCTGAAGTGACATCGAAAATGATGACGAAGATGCGCGGTGGTCAAACACATGCCTTGCATGAAGATTTAACCGACCGCGAGCTGGAAGTGTTGTTATTATTAGCTAAGGGCAAATCCAATCAGGAAATAGCGGATGAACTGTTCATCGCGTTAAAAACTGTGAAGACCCATGTCAGTAATCTATTATCCAAATTGGAAGTTCAAGACCGCACACAGGCGGTTATTTATGCGTTTCAAAATAAATTAACGAATTGATAGTCTACAAGTAGAAGTCGCCACATATGAGTAGATAGACGGTGAAGTTGTGGATAAGCATTGATTTCGGCAGGAATAAACTGAAATTACGAACTTCTCCACAAACTATCCACGCGCAATGTGTATAAGTATTCAGTTATATGCAAAATAAAAAAGTATGCACATGTGGATAGAAATATTTTTCGGAAACTTATCCACTGTTTGTGTCGTCATGGTAGACTGTATAACAGAAAATAGAATAGCAGAAGGACAGCCTTCGCGGAAAGAGAGTCATATGGAATTATTTGATTTAATTAAAGCGTTGATTTTAGGATTCGTAGAAGGAATGACTGAATTCGCACCCGTATCTTCAACAGGTCATTTGATTATTGTTGATGATATGTGGCTGAAGACGGAAGAGTTCTTAGGAAAGTATCCTGCCATTACATTTAAGATTGTGATTCAGCTCGGATCCATACTAGCTGTAGTCGTTGTATTTTGGAAACGGTTATTTAGTTTAGTCGGTTTGTATAAAGTAGATAGCAATGTCAAGATGAGTGAGCGTTTCAATTTGCTTCACGTTATCGTAGGCATGTTGCCGGCTGTCATTTTCGGTTTTGCGTTTAAGGACTTGATCGATGATTATTTATTCGGCGTGGAAACAGTTATTTTTGCGCTAGTCGCCGGTGCATTTTTGATGATTGCAGCGGATAAGTTTGGACCGAAAAATCCAAGTGTGGTGTCATTGGATCAGATTACATACAGACAGGCATTCACAGTTGGGCTTGTTCAGTGTTTGTCGTTGTGGCCAGGATTTTCCCGTTCGGGAGCGACGATTTCCGGCGGTGTGTTGTTCGGGATGAATCATCGGACAGCAGCTGATTTCACGTTTATCATGGCGGTTCCGATCATGATGGGCGCGAGTCTTGTGTCGGTGTTGAAGAACTGGGAGTATATGTCGATGGATGACATTGGTTTTTACGTGGTTGGTTTCTTGAGTGCGTTTGTGTTCGCACTGATTTCAATCCGTTTCTTCCTGAAATTGATTTCGAAAGTCAAGTTGATGCCGTTTGCGATTTATCGTATCGTGCTGGCAGTGATTTTGGCTGCGATTGTGTTTTTATAAGAAGTTAGACGACCTTTGCGTAAGTGGCAGAGGTCGTTTTTTTTGTGGGATGGAATTGGAAGGCTCAAAATGTGCTTGGGGTAGGGATTTGCGCTCTAGGCGGACGCGTTCGGGAGGGTGGGCGGTGAACCACACCCCTTCGCTTCGCTCGCCGGGTGTTTCACCTGTCCCACTGATCCTCCCCGAGTCGCCGCCTGCCGCTTCAATCCCGGCAATATAAGTGGGTGATAGTTATCGAAGTTCATTCAAGATTGTGTTGTGATTATTTCTGATTTTGACCTTAGATAAGTTTATGGAAAACAATAATTTACATTCTACTGCTAGTGAGTGCTCTAAATCCTTCTACTATAAAAGTAGGATGGAAGCGGAAGTTGGCGGCGACTCCCGATGGATCAGCCCGATCAGGTGAGACAACTAAAGGAACGCAGTGACTAGTTGGCTCACCGCGGGCCCATGGGAAAGCGTCCGCCAACTGGAGCTTCCATCCCCTCGTACTCTCAAACTTACTTACCACTCCTAAGCGCTTACTAATTTACTCCCCTATTCTTAAAGCATTGTATACTTCTTCCCAACTTCCGCAATCTGCGCTGAACCACTAAACGTTTTTCCTGCTTCATTCAATATCTCATTGATATCACCATGATGCGGCAAGTGGGTGAGGATGAGCTGCCCTACTTCGGCTTGCTGCGCCAGTGCGCCTGCTTGACTACCTGCCATGTGACCCGGTGACTTACCTAGATGCTCTTCGTACAAGTTAGCTTCGCAGAATAGAATGTCCGCGTGTTGTGCGAAAGGCACGAGCTTGTCCGACCATTCCGTATCTGCTGTGAAAACTACTGACTTGTCATCCACTGTGAACTTCATTGCGAGGCAGTAGACCGGATGAATTGTCGGACAAAACGTAACCGTAAATGGACCAATTTGAACGGATTCATTTTCCCGAGTTTCGATACCTTGCGTTTGTTCTTTATACGTTAACTTCGCAAATTCTTTCCTATTCCGCGCATGACCATAAATCGGTAGTGGTGGGGAAGGTTGTCCTAAGTAGTATTGAATCAATCGGCTATATTGCAGGCTTCCTATGTCTGCGATGTGATCCGCGTGGTAATGGCTGATGACCACTGCGTCGAGTTGGTCGAGTTCGATGTAGTTTTGCAAGGAAGATAGTACGCCGCTGCCGCAGTCGAAAAGGCAATGGAATCCTTCGTGTTCAATGAGAAATGAAGAGGTGGCGCTACTTGCTTTTGGATAGCCTCCCCAGATACCTAATGGGATGATGTTCATGTGAATTCCTCCTGTTTGGTTGTTTTAGTATGTTCATTGTAAGTGAAGGATGGGTAAATGTCGTAAAAGTATGTGTTTTTGAGGATACCGACTCTAAGCGCCACCTTTCACTTTTGTGTTATCCAGTTGCAGCGGCTAGGATCTCGGGTCATAAGTCGTGCTGGTCGTGAGGCAAAGAGCGCCTCAAGTCCAGCCCGTCTTATGCCTGTCGATCCTGACGAGCCGCTTTCACTTTTGGTTCATCCATGCGATAATAGAGAAAATACACTTTGAGGATGACGATATGAGTAAATTAGTTGAAATACAGTTGAATGCACAGGGCACGGTGGCTTTGAAGAAGGGGTATCCGTTGGTTTTGAAGGATGCTGTGATGAGTAGTGAGATTCAGGCGAAGGAAGGTAGTTTGATTCGTCTGACGGATCGGTATCATAAGTATTTGGCTACGGGGTATTATGGAATTCAAAATAAAGGAATCGGCTGGGTGCTGACTTCGAATGAAAGAGAAGAGATCGATTTTGATTTCTTTGATCAAAAAATGGCAACGGCTTTTGAACGACGTGAGGTATACGCGGAAGATCCGGATACGACGGCTTATCGTTTGTTCAATGGAGAAGGCGATGGAATTGGTGGTTTGACGATTGATTTCTTCGACGGTTATTACATGGTCAGCTGGTATAGTGAAGGTATTTATGCGTTCCGTCACCATGTCTATAATGTGTTGGACAAGCGTGGCGATTATAAAGCGGTCTATGAAAAGAAGCGCTTTGATTCGAAAGGGCAGTATGTCGAGCAGGATGATTTTGTCAAAGGAACGCCTGGAGATTTTCCGATTATCGTCAAGGAGAATGGCATGAACTTTGCGATTGATTTGAACGATGGTGCGATGACAGGTGTGTTCTTGGATCAGCGTGATGTTCGCGAGACGATTCGTGATAACTACTCGCAAGGTCGCGAAGTATTAAATACATTTTCTTATACAGGTGCGTTTTCCGTGGCGGCTCTACTAGGTGGCGCGAAGAAAACGACGAATGTCGATTTGGCGAAGCGCAGTGTCGCGAAGACGATTGAACAGTTCAGCGTCAATGGCATTGACTATGAGCAGCAAGATATCAAAGTGATGGATGTCTTTGATTATTTCCGTTATGCGAAGCGTCACGACATGAAATTTGGACTGGTTGTGCTAGATCCACCGAGCTTTGCACGTTCGAAGAAATATACATTTAGTACAGCGAAGGATTATCCTATGCTAATGAAAGAAGCGATCGCGGTTACAGAGAAGAATGGTTATATCGTAGCTTCTACGAATAACGCAAGCTTCAGTATGAAGAAGTTCAAAGGATTCATTGAGCAAGCATTTAAAGAGATGGATATGCGCTATAAAGTAGTGGAAGAGTCTTCGTTACCAAGAGATTTCCGCACACCGCGGGACTATCCTGAATTTAATTATTTAAAAGTAGTTATTGTGCAGAAGTTACGTTAATTCGTCACAAAAACGTTTGGTGACAATGTCAATATTTCCTAGTACGATGGATGTAACGAAGTCGTAAAACGGGAGGTAGACATATGAAACAAATACTTGCGCTGTTGGTGTTAGTATCTGTCTTTTGGATAACTGGTTGTTCCAATGTGTATAGTCAGGAAGACGGCTACCGGATGGCCATCATCAATCAAGGATTCCCTGTGCCGAAAGAAGCGTATGAAGTGAAAGCTGAAGATTGCATAGGAGAGATTTCTAAATCAGCAAAGTATAAGCTAAAAGGAATCGGTGACGCAGACGGCAATCCACCAGATCATTATTTACGCACGATTGAGGACTGGGGATGGACGGAAATGGTGGAAGACCGTAGAGGATCTATCCATTTCTATGAAAAACAAGGCAAGATCATGTCGCTCAATATTAAAGAAAATGTTTTTGATGTCTTTGAAATGACGAGCGCAAAAGAATCATAAGTTAGGTGGCGAGAGTATGGAGATGAAAAAACCGAAGCTCGACATAGAGAAACCTGCTGCAGCAAAAGTGTTCGATGTGTTGGTTATCGCTTTATTCGCTGCTGCTCTCGTCTATCTGCTCCTGCAGTGGAGTCGATTACCCGAACGAATTCCTGCACATTTTGGTGCGGATGGTGAAGTAGATCGCTATGGAACGAGAATGGAATTACTGCTGTTGCCGATTATTGGTATCGTCATGTGGGTAGGGTTGGGGATATTGGAAAAGTATCCGCATATGTATAACTACATTAATTTGCGGCCTGATAACATAGAAATCCACTATCGTTATGGCGTGCTGTTTATGAACGTCATCAAAAACATTTCAACCCTGTTGTTTGTCTTTTTGATCTGGCAAATGACAGACATTGCCTTGGCCAAAATCGCTACGTTGAACATGCCCATTTTTATCATGATCTTGGTACTGCTTTTTGGTTCAATGGGTATATACTTTTATAAAGCCATGAAATTATAGAATATCCATAACGAAAATCCAAATACTCTGCCAACAAATGAATCTATTAATCACCTCTTATCGTATACTCATGATAAGAGGTGATTTTTTATGAAATGGAAACTATTAATTGTCGCTTTACTGGCTTTTCTAGTTCTACCGATGACAGCGGGAGCCGTAGATTTTAGCATTCCGGATGTGAAAATCAATGCGCAGTTGGAACCTGATGGCACTGTTCGGGTAGAGGAGAAGCATACGTATGATTTTGACAGTGAATTTAATGGAATCATTCGAGAAATTCAACCGAAAAGAGGGGCTTCGATTGAAGGCTTTACTGCTTATGAAAAGGGTAAAGAATTAGAGATCGAAAAGCGCGGTCCAGAATATCGAGTACATCGCAAAGGAGACAGCGAAGTCATAACGTTCGATTTGCAGTATACGATTACCAATGGAATGGAAATGTATAATGATGGCGGACAATTCCTTTGGCCATTTTTTGACAGCCGTAATGAAACAGATTATGGCAATATGACGATTACTATTGTACCGCCTGCTGATGCGTCTGATGTGTTGTTCATCGGATACGACAGTGCGGAAGGGACTGGTAAGGTACAGCCTGATGGAACGGTTGTATTTTCGTTGGGAGAAGTTGATGCCGGGGACAATGGTGATATCCGCGTTGTCTATGAACCGTCTTTATTTCCAGGAATGACCGCAAGTGATCAAGATATTCGCCCATCAGTGAAAGAGGATCAGGAAACGGCAATTAGAAAACGTGAAGAGTTCATTCAAAATCAAAGGACTACCGGTATATTTGGTAGTGTCAGTGTTGCGGTCGGTATTTTAGGAGTGGGTCTGATTGGATTCTTTGCGAGTGCCAGAAGAAAAAGGTATAGCAAGGAAGCGCAATATGAAATGGATGCGAATGGTTTCTACGTTCCTTCCAATAATATGAGCTTACCAGCATTGCTTCTTTTCAAGAATGGCGTAGCTTCCGTAGAGTTGATGTCCGCGGCGTTGCTTGATCTCGTACGCAAAGGGCATGTAAAGCAAGTATCGGATGACGAGTTTGAGTTGATCGATGCGAACGTCAAACTAGAGCATGAGAAGCAGTTGATTCAATTACTATTTTACCAAATCGGACAGGAGAAAAAATTTACATTGAATGAATTGAATAGTTATACGAAAGAAAAGAAGAACTATGAAGCATTCGATAAAAAGTTTACGATGTGGAAAGATCTTGTAAAAGAAGAATTGAATCAGTATGAAATGAAGGTAAAGACAACGAAGGAGCGTGTGATCCTGAGCTTGATCGGGGTGCTTGGCATCGGATTCGCTATCGCTTTTGTCTATTATGAGCTGTACGCGCAACTGGTGTTAGTAGGGATTTTGACGTTGGTAGCTTTTGGCTTCGCACTGTTTTATAGTCCGTATAATTATGAAGGAACTTTGCTGAAGCTGGAGTGGGAGCGAGTGGATAAGTGGATGAAGGAACTTGATACGAAGAAGTGGGAAGGACTCTCACTTGATGATCGATTCCGTGTGTTGATTTATGGTGTAGGGGTGAAGAATCCAGAGTTGGACGCGTATTATAAAGACTTTGTCAGTGCTCAGAAGCAACTGGATCAGAATCGTACAAAATCACGACACGATACAGGAGATGGGTATTATGGAAGTGGCTACTATGAAGGCTCCGTCTACAATCCGGTGTTTCTCGCAGGATCATTCAACCAAGCTTCGTCGAATGTATCAAACAACGCGCCTAGTAGCGATAGTAGCAGCAGTGGCGGAGGAGGAACCGGTGGAGGTGGCGGTGGTTCGGGTGCGTTTTAAGGTGTGTAAAAGGAGAGAACAGAATGAGCAAAACAATAGTTTGGTTCCGAAAAGATTTGCGTTTACATGATCATCCAGCATTGGTGGAAGCGGCGGCACATGGAGAGGTGTTGCCCGTTTTCATTTTACCAAAAGTGCGTCATGCGGCATCGGATTGGTGGCTGCATCACAGCTTACTAGAAATCATCCAGCGCTTTGAAGACCAACAGATCCAATTTATTGTCAGAGAAGGACAACCTGTTGAACAGTTGATGAAATTGATAGAGGAAAGCGGAGCGGATCAACTAACTTTCAATGAATTATACGATCCGGAAAGCCGGGAAATAGAGCGTGAATTAGCAGAAGCTTGTGTGAGACAGCGCGTTCAAGTACGTTCATTCCAAGGGATACTCCTTGTAGCACCTGATGTGATTTTTAATAAAACCAATCAGCCGTATAAAGTATTTACTCCGTTTTGGAAGCGACTACTGCAAGAACCGATCGCAACACCGCTTGCGACACCTGATCTTATACCGTCTACTGTGAAATACTATTCATTGTCTTCAGGCGAATGGGGGCTTTTATCGGCTAATCGTTGGTATGACAAGTTAATGAATCATTGGCAACCTGGAGAAGTAGCCGCTATGGAGCGATGGGAAACGTTTCGGGACAGTGGATTATATGATTATCTAGTCGGGCGAGACCTTCCTGCAAAAGCTAGTGTTTCACGATTGTCTCCTTACTTGGCATGGGGAAATGTTAGTGTGCGTTCGTTATGGCACGGGGCGATTGCTGCGGCAGATGATGTCGGTGATCAGCAAGTAAAGGCTTTTATCCGTCAATTGGCGTGGCGTGACTTTGATAATTATCAGTTGCTATATTTCCCTGAGATGATAACGAAACCTGTGCGACCGGAGTTTGAAAAATTTCCGTGGCAACCCGCAGATAGTCGGTTAGAGGTATGGAAAACAGGGCATACCGGTTATCCATTAGTCGATGCGGGGATGCGTGAATTATGGGAAACAGGTTATATGCATAACCGAGTACGAATGGTTGTGGCTTCATTTTTGATTAAACATTTATTGATCGATTGGCGTGAAGGTATGGCGTGGTTTGAAGAAACTCTTGTGGACTTGGACATAGCAAATAATGCGATGGGATGGCAATGGGTGGCGGGCAGTGGCTTTGATGCCTCACCGTACTTCAGGGTGTTTAATCCGATTCTTCAGGCAAAGAAATTCGATGAAGACGCACAGTATATAAAAAAATGGCTGCCCGAGTTAACGGACATGCCAGTAAAGTTTGTATTTGAACCTGCGGAAGCGCCGGATGACGTGCTAAAAGCAGCGGGAGTTACAATCGGTACGACCTATCCAGCTCCGATGGTTGATCATCAAGCTGCCCGTGCGCGCGCATTGGCAGCGTATGATACATGCAAAAACACTTAAATTTCATCAATGGATTCAAGCAGATGAATATGTTGTAAATGTAGCTTGTCAGCCCAAATGAATGCGCCGTATCCACCTAGATAAAATTCGGTATTAGGATGTTTACCCGCAAATTCATCCAACTCCTGCATGAGCTGTGGATTCTTTTCAAACGGAAATGTAGTGGAAGCTGATAGCAATACTTTGACGGGCTTTATCTTATCAATAAGTGACTGAATAGCACCTGGAGCTGGTGACGAACCGATCATCGCTGTACGCCAGCCCTTGAGCATTAATTGTAATAAAAAAATATGCACCGGAATTTCATGCGATTCATTAGGGAGGCACGCGCCTAATAATATAGGGGAGTCCTCACGGTATTGGAAGTTGCGTCGTAGCTGGACGAGTTGATCTCGTACGACCAGACTAGACAAAGCTTCCTGATACTCGTCCCACTCACCACTTGCCCAGTGATCGCCTACTTCTTTCAAAAAAGGAATGACGATTTGGCTTAGGTAGTGTTCAAGGCCCAATCGATGATAGGCGGCTTGAAGGGAAAAGTTTAATTCTAATTCATCGCAATTTTTCCCGTGAAGCAATAAATCATTCAATATATCCTCTAAATACGTATCTTCGGAATTTGATGGCATGTCGGTTTTCTTCTGGGACTTGGCCATTTCGGCTGCCTGTGATAGTGCAAAGCCATCTTCTGCGTAACGTTTCATCAGTAAAAATAACCGAATATCGTCGTCATGATAGATTCGATATCCATTATCGAGACGGTGTGGAATCACAATATCATAACGTTCTTCCCATTTCCTCAAGACTTGCCTCGACAAGCCTGTTTGATCTGCAACCTGTTTAATTGTATACGTCGGGGTTTCAGATGACGGCTTCAAAGCAACCAACCTTTCTTTATACTAGAATGAACAATGACCAATTGCCTTGTTCTACATGTCTAACATTATACATAGATTTGACGAGACAAGTCAAATCTGTTATTTTTACATTGTAGGAAGGTGTATAAATGAAAACTAAATATATTGTGCAAGGCACCTGGATAGGCATTGTAACAGGGATTCTCCTCGCTGTTGTCTTGAAAATGGTGCAAGCGATAACAGGTGACAAAGTATATACACTGTTACTGAACGTAGATTACATACCCATCGTAAAAGAGTATCAATTTCCAGAAGTAATTGAAGTGTTTTTTCATCTTATCGTTTCAGTCGTACTCTGTATCATACTCGTGATCCTGTATGACAAGAGTAGGGGTTTCATACGTAACCATGCGATTCTGTTCCCTCTTCTAGTGAATGTCGCCATAGGGTTGTTATTGTATCCGACGACATCATTTTCTGACCGAACGCCAAGTGTTACAAACATAATTTCTTTGTTGTGGTGGGTCGCTGGTCATGCTTTGTACGGTTTCGTTGTAGGGGTTTTGATAAATAGGAAACCGAAAGAATAGAATAGGCCTATTCTAATGACAAACTCTAGTATTTGGAATTACTTATGTGTATAATTGACTAGTATACAACATTGTACAAAGTCTAAACAACCTAGAAAAGCAGCAATTTGTTCGTGTCAGTTGAAGAAAAAGGAGAATACTACTATGTGGATCACAAAAAGACGTAAGACATTATCATTAATACAACCTATTTCCTCTGTCCCTGTCAAATTGCAAGTACCGACCAAAGAAGTTCAATTGCAGTTGGATGCGATTCAATTAAGAGAGCGGGATCTACAACTATTACGTGCACTAAAAGAACCGATGAGCGCTCGGATCGATGAAATTGTAAAAGCATTTTATTCAAGTGTGACCGCAGTTCCTGAGCTGTCCCAGATAATTAAAAAGAACAGTACGACGGAATATTTGAGTAAAACACTAGCCGTACATCTCGGCGGATTATTCGACGGTGTAATTGACGAAGCATATTTGATCAATCGTAGTAAAGTGGCGAACGCACATTTACGAATTGGACTGGAACCGAAATGGTATATCGCAGCTTTTCAAAACTTGCATTCCACGATGCTCGACATATTATTTGATCTTGAATTAGATCGTGCGGAAGAGCGAGAAATGATTGTGGCATTAAGCAAAATATTGAATTTTGAAAAGCAGTTGGTTCTTGAAGCGTTTGAGAAGAGTACAAATGACTCAATCCGTGCAAACCAACAAGAAATAAAAAATAGCGTCAAACAACAAATTGGCAGCATTGCGCTTAAAATCGAGGAAAAGTCTGAATCTACATACGCAGTAGTCAATGATTTGATTGAGCAATCTGCTACACTAGACGGAAAAATACAAGAAAGTATCGTACGTTCCGAGACTTCTGCCAATCAAGCGCAATCGGGAATCGAGCAGATGGCGCAGATGGTTGTGACATCAGAGACGATTGTTAAAGAAACGAAGGGCATGGCGGAATTGGTTGAAGAATTGAACCGTGCCTCCATTCAAATTGAAGAGGTTGTACAACTAGTGAAAAATATTGCTGATCAGACGAATCTGTTGGCACTCAACTCCGCAATTGAAGCGGCACGTGCGGGTGTTCATGGAAAAGGCTTCGCGGTCGTTGCGGATGAAGTACGAAATCTTGCCGATCAGACGAAACAGTCGACAGATAATATTGCGCAACTTGTCGCGCAGTCAAAAGCAAAGACGCAAGCCGTTCATGTTGCCATTGATACGGTCACGAAGTTTGCGGATATGGGTATGAAAGAGACTGAAACAACGAGAGAAACATTCCAAAACATAACAGATACAGTCCATTTGACGATTGATGATATCCGGCATTTTTCAGACCATATGAAAAATCTGCAGGACGTTATTACATCGATTGGTGGCGTATCAAGAGAAGTAGTTTCAACTTCTTATGAATTAGAAGAAGCGATAGATGTCCTATAAAAGGAAGTGAGCATGAATGTTTTTAGCTTGGAGCGAAATTAAAAAGAATAAACTACGGTTTTTACTCATTACATCGATTTTGCTATTGGTATCGTTCCTTGTGTTCTTCCTATCAGGTCTAGCTAATGGATTAGCTAGCATGAATAGGGAAGCGATCGACACATGGAAAGTAGATGCTGTTCTACTGACGGAGGAATCCGATAAGAGCTTGTACGAATCGGCGCTCAACAAGGAAATAGCCGATGAGCTAGGCGCGAAAGAAACGGCTGTTGTCAGCCAAATGGGTGCCATCGCGAACAACGGTGACACCAAGCAAAACGTTATGCTCTTCGGTATTGACCGAGATGAGTTCATCAAGCCGGAAGTCAGTGAAGGGGACCCAACGTTTTATGTTCAAAACGGTGTGGTAGCGTCGGACGTGTTGAAAGATGAAGGCTTTAAGATCGGCGATACGCTGGAGCTGTCTTCATCTGATACGGAACTGACGATTGTCGGCTTTACGGAAAAGGCTCGTTTTAATGCATCACCTATACTTTACATGAAGTTAAATGATATGCAGAAGATCAAATTTGGAGACGCGTATACAATGAATAAAGATATTGTCAACGCGATTGTCATTAAAGACAAAGAATGGGATGCACTATCCTTGCCAGACAATACGGAAATCATTGAAACGGAAACGTTCATTGAGAATCTGCCGGGTTATACTGAGCAAAATTTGACGTTAACGTATATGATCTACTTCTTATTCGTTATCTCAGCCGCAATCGTTGCGATTTTCTTGTACGTATTGACTGTGCAGAAAATCAGCATGTTCGGTCTGATGAAAGCGCAGGGGATTTCCAGTGCGTATTTGGCACGATCGGTTATCGCGCAGACTTTCATTCTTGCGCTAATCGGGGTTGTCCTCGCATTCGGTCTGACATTACTTGCGGGAAGCTTCCTGCCAAATGCCGTTCCTATCATGTTTGATATACCTACCATGATTATTTATGGTTTGGTCTTAATAGTAGTGGCGATTCTCGGAGCCGTCATTTCGGTTTGGACGATTATCCGAATTGATCCGCTCGAAGCGATAGGAGGATAAACGATGGTACTAGAATTACGAAATGCGAAAAAGACGTTCGGTGAAGGCAATACGCTAGTCGAGGCGATGAAAGAGACCAATTTTGTAGTCGAACGTGGCGAATTGGTCGCTGTCATTGGCCCATCCGGTTCAGGTAAAAGTACGTTCCTGACGGTGGCTGGCGGTCTGCAAACTCCAAGTGAAGGTCAAGTGATCATCAATGGTAAAGAATTATCGCAGCTGAATGAAAAGCAGCGTTCTAAAATTCGCTTGCAGGAAATCGGTTTTATATTGCAGGCTTCCAACCTCGTACCGTTCTTAACTGTTGACGAGCAGCTGGAATTGCTGAATAAAGTGAAGAAAGACAATATGTCAAAAGACGAGCAACGTAAGTTATACGAGGATTTAGGTATTACCAAGTTGCATAAGAATTATCCTTCCGATTTATCGGGCGGTGAGCGGCAACGTGTGGCGATTGCTAAAGCGTTGTTTAGTAAGCCGGCGATTCTTTTAGCAGATGAGCCTACTGCTTCGCTCGATTCTGATCGTGCGTTTGAAGTAATGGAGTTATTACGAAATGAAACGAAGTCCAATCAAACAGCAACCATTGTCGTGACGCATGACGTACGATTGATCAAGTACGTAGATAAAGTGTACAAGATGACGGATGGTGTGCTAAGGCTGGAGAGTTCGGCTGAGGCGGATGTGACTGAGTAAGTGTAGTGCTAGGTTTTTAATGAAATAAACGCTTCGGACTGCCGTTTTAGGGCTTTCCGAAGCGTTTTTTATTGGTGGATTGTGTGGGTTAGGTCGTAAAATTGTGGTGGTCGCTCAATGGAACTGGCTGAACGCTCTATGTGGCGTTTTATCCGCTCTATATTACTGGCTATCCGCTCTATGTGACTCTCTCTTCGCTCTATCCAGCAAGTTAACTGCTCATAGACCACACACGACCGCTCTAAGGAGAACAAGAGACATCAAACAATCAGCCAAGCAAACCTGCCACGATCTTCCGCGCGGCCGTAATATCCTTCGTCCCATGCACCAACATCCGACCATCGCGGAATAACACGAGTCGGTGGTCGTTATAATCACAGGAAACTAAATAAGGATTTTGCTTTAAATTAGAAACAATATCGCGAATGGACGCAGCAAATGGTATCAGCTCAACTTGTCGATTTTTCGGCCATGTCAGTTGAACCGTGTCGCGTCCGCATAGTACGGCTGTACGAACCACTTCATTGGCAGACAAGTAAGGATAGACAGGGGTGTCTGAGCAACTTGGACAAGTAGGTTTCTTCATGCTTTGTACGTTCATAGCAGCGCGCTCGCCTGTCCAGAGATCGACGGATTCGAGACGGGGTTCCATTGTTGCCCCCGTGATACACTTCAGCAGTTCTGCGGTTTGACGGGCGGCAGTCGTGACGACGATGGGCGAGATGACGCCGACTGTATCGCATGTCAAAGACTGTGGCGGCAACGCTTCGAGCAGACAATGTAAGCAGGGCGCTCCTTCTTTTACACCGATAGGAAATGTCAGCCCATAGCTACCGACGCAAGCGCCCATGAAGAAGGGGATGCCGAGTTGTAATGCGGCGTCGTTTGCGAGTAATCGAGTTTCGATATTATCTGTGCCGTCGAGAATGAAATGATGGCCTTCGAATAATTCGAGGACATTTTCAGGCGTGACATCCGCCACAATCCCACGAACTTTCACGTCGCTGTTGATCACGCGCAATCGGCTTTCCGCAGCGATTGCTTTCGGTAATTGATCGATGACATCTTGTTCTGAGTATAATTGCTGTCTATGAAGATTAGTCCATTCCAAAATATCGCGATCGACAATGGTCAGTTCGCCGACGCCTGCCCGCACTAGCATCTCCGCTCCTGAAGAGCCAAGAGCACCCACTCCTAAGACAAAAACTTTTGCTTCGCGTATACGTTGTTGTCCAATTGGTCCGATGGGTGCAAACAGTTCTTGCCGAGAATATTTACTGCTCAAGTCGTCACAAGCCCTTCAGTCGGACTGCTAGCCACGCCATAATCACGAACTGGCATACGTCCAGCTTTATAACCGAGACGTCCCGCTTCAATCGCGAGCTTCATTGCCTCTGCCATCATGACGGGATTGGCGGCTTCCGATACGGCTGTGTTCAGCAATACACCGTCTGCGCCGAGTTCCATCGCGAAAGCGGCGTCTTTTGGAGAGCCGACCCCTGCGTCAATAATGACGGGTACATTGGACTGCTCAATGATGAATGACAAATTCAACGGATTCAGAATGCCTCTGCCTGAACCGATTGGCGCAGCGCCTGGCATGATAGCGTGAACGCCTAATTCGCATAGTTTTCTTGCAAGTACTACATCGTCTGACGTATAGGGTAGTACAATGAAACCTTCCTCTAACAGCATTTCAGACGCACGTAATGTTTCCACTGGATCAGGAAGTAATGAACGGCTACAGCCGATGATTTCCACCTTTACCATGTCGCAAAGTCCCGAAGCTTTGGCGAGACGTGCGATATGTACGGCTTCTTCCGCTGTGCTGGCGCCTGCGGTATTCGGAAGCAATGTATAGCGCGTTAAATCAAGTTGTTCGAGAAAATTGGGTTGCGATGCTTCAAAAATATCCATGCGTCGTACTGCGAACGTCAGGATCTCTGCTTCTGATACCGCCACTGCTTGCTTTTGAATATCAAATGAAGGATATTTCCCCGTGCCTAGTAATAAACGTGAAGAGAATTCTTTATCTGCAATTTTTAACATGTTCATCCGCCTCCTACAAAATGTATGATTTCAATTTGGTCTCGGTCCATGATCGGTGCGTCGTAGTGATCTTTCTGCAAAATTTCCTTGTTTTTCTCCACGATCAAAATACGATCGCCAAGTCCTAAGTGCTCAAGTAACTGCTGGATCGTCCCTACTTCAGGAATGACGGGATACGATTTGCCGTTTAGATCAATCATTTTCTCCATGAGATACCTCTCCTTTTCTATAACTCTGCAAAGTTTTCAGTGAACGCATAGGGGATAATACGGCGACGCCTGCCACGTGGTTTTGCTGTAAATTAGGTAAGTGATGCGGCTCAATTCCACCAATTGCATACACAGGAATCGAACTACACTGTGCAATAGAAAATAATTCTTCCGTTCCACGCGCTGGCAGCCCAGGTTTCGATGGCGTATCGAAGACATGCCCGTACAATAGCCAATCTGCACCCTTATTCATAGCTAGCTTTGCCTCTTCCAATGAATGAATCGAGCAACCGAAAGAGAGCTCGGGGAATTCTTGATGTGCATCCTGTAACGACATACCATAGCCAGTCAGTTGCACTTTTTTGAGCTTCAGTCTTCTAGCCAAGTGAGGTCTGGCATGAAGAGTAAGCTTGTCGAGTGGGAATTCAGTACTTGCCAGACGCGTAACTAGATCTACTAGCTGTTCATCTGACTTGGACTTTTCCCGCAAAATGATGGCATCAAGAAACGGTGCTGTGCGCAACAAATGTAGTGTCAGTTCATCCACCGAAAGACGGTCGTCAGTCACGCCCAATAATTTCATTCATTCCCCTCCAATAGAAAAAACCACTTCCCGAATCGGAAAGTGGTAGAAATGTCGACAGAAATACATACGGAACGACTCGCCACTTCCCTCCGCAGGTGCTAACCTGTTCAGGTAATAAGGGTTTCAGAGCCACACTCTTTTCTCAGTCCTTGTAAAGGATTCCCCTAATGGTCAAAATATTTGATTTTCAGAACTAGCCTATCACGTGTACGGTAGAATGAAAAGCGTTTCTTTTATAAAAGCAATAAAGCATCCAAATCTAGAATTTCTACTGCTTTCATACTGGGCTGGCGAATCCAGCCAGACTCTTCGAAAGCGCTTAATTTTCGACTGATTGTTTCAGGTGTCGTCCCTAGGTGAGAGGCTAGGTCTTTGCGACTCATTGGTAATTCGACTATCAATTGTCTTTGTTCTTCTGATAAGTCAACTAGGTAAAGGGCGATACGCGTTTCTGCTGATTCCATACCGATTCGTGCCGCCCGTTGTTCCGTTCGGGCGAGGCGGGAGGAGAATTCCTCCAACATCTTCAATGAAATTGCGGGGTGCTCTTGTAGAAGTTGCTGCATTTGGTCCCGTTGAATAACACATAGTTCTACGGGTTCAAGTGTTTCTGCATAGGCGTCATGAGGTTTAGCATCAAATAACGATAGCTCGCCTGTGAAATCTCCGGGTTGTAGTATTCGTACGATTTGCTCTTTGCCGTTTTCTGATAGGCGATATATTTTGATCCGTCCTTTGTGCAATATATACAAGCCTTCGGAGCGGTCGCCTTCATTGTAAATAATTTGTCCACGCGGGTAGGGGGTGCTTCGCGCAAGTTCTACAATGTGCTTCATCTGATCTTTTTCCAAGTGATTGAACAGTGGAACAAGTGATACACACATTCGATGATCGGTCGTGTCATTGTGGGGCTGCTGACTCATTCACTTTCACCTCGCTTACATTTCGTTTGGACGCTTTGTCACTAGTATAGCGTATTAATCGAATGGCGTTCAATATGACAAGAAGCACACTTGCTTCGTGGATAAGCATGCCGGATGCTAGGAAGACTTTGCCTAGCAGTACACCGATTAGCAATAAAACTACTGTGCCAACTGCGAAAAATGTGTTTTGCTTCATATTGTTCACAGTCGCTTTCGATAATGCATAGGCGTGGGCGAATTGATCTAGTCGATCCGCCATCAAGACGATATCCGCTGTTTCCATGGAGATGTCTGTTCCGCCTTTACCCATTGCCAGTCCGATATCTGCAGTGGCGATTGCCGGCGCATCATTGATTCCGTCACCTGCCATCGCTACTCGATGTCCTTGCGCTTTCAACTTTTGGACAGCGGCTACTTTGTCTTCAGGTAACAGCTCTGCATAGACGCTGTCGAGACCAAGTTGTTCGCCAACGAGTCGGGCAGTGTGTACATTGTCGCCCGTTAGCATAATCATTTGTTTAATACCATTTCTTCGTAGTTTAGCTAGGGCAGCCGCGGCTTCTGGACGGATTTGATCCGCTATGGAAATAATACCTGCGATTTCTCCACCAATACTGATGAACACGGCTGTGTTACCTGCCTTTTCTCGCTTGGATGCATACTCTTCTATAGTTGGAGAGATAGCTATACCTTGTGAGATCATCAGCTTCCGGTTACCCGCCGCCAGTTGCTGGCCATCTACTTCAGCAAGAAGTCCGTTACCTTTAATAACTTGTGCGTCTTGTGCTTGGTGTTTTAAATGAATCAAGCGTTTTTTTGCTTCACGAACGATCGTTTGACCGAGATGGTGTTCAGACATCAGTTCAGCTTCTGCAGTTAAACGGAGTAACTCTTCTTTGTTGATGCCAAAGCTATGGATGTCAGTAACTTCTGGACGTCCTTTAGTTAACGTACCTGTTTTATCAAAGACGACAGTGTCGATTTTCGCCAATTGCTCCATCACGTCGCCACCTTTAATGAGCACACCATGACGGGCTCCGTTACCAATTCCAGCTACGATCGAGACGGGAGCTGAAATGACGAGGGCACCAGGACAAGCGATGACAAGGAATGTTAATGTCATTTCGATATTGCGTGTGAATATATAGACGATAATCGATAGGATGACGATGGAAGGTGTATAAATATTGGCGAATCGCTCTAAGAATTTTTGAGTTTTCGACTTCGCTTCTTGTGCTTCTTCGACTAGCTCGATAATCCGAGCGAATGCTGTATCGTCACCTACACGTTCTGCAATTATTTCAATATAGCCATTGTCTACTAACGTACCGCTAAATACTTGATCATCTAGTGTTTTGGATGCGGGTACCGATTCTCCTGTGATGGCTGCTTCATTTATAGAAGCATTTCCTGAAACAATCGGACCGTCTACCGGAACTTGTTCACCTGAGCGAACGATTACCCGATCACCGATTTCTACGTCATCAACAGCAATCGTCAGTAGTTTTCCATCCCGAAGGACACTCGCTTCTAGCGGGGCCAGATCGACAAGTGCTTTGAGGGAAGACCGCGTTTTCTCCATTGTGCGAATTTCAAGTAACGCTCCGAATAAAAATAAGAAAGTAACTGCTGCGGATTCTACATATTCGCCGATAAATAAGGCACCGATGACTGCGATCGTGACGAGAAGTTCAATACTGAAAGCTTTCATTCGAATAGCTTTCCACGCTTTTATGGCAATCGGAGTACCCGCAATGATAGTGGCAGCGATTAATGTAATCTGACGCGCGTCATGAAAGCCCGCGAAGTGCAAGATGATCGCTACACCAAGCAACATCGCGGATAAGGAAGTGATGCGCACAGTTTGTTTTGCATTCATTTGAATACCTCCTTTTTATGAGACTTTTTGATTGAGAACTGGATAGCCAAGTTTGACAATCAATTCCTGCAATTCATTGGCTTCTACGACAGATTCATCAAACTCGACCCGAACTTTACTGGAGTGGAATAATACTTTTACTTGCTGTACGCCTTTCGCTCTGGATAGGGCACCTTCAATTTTCTTAACACATGATGGGCAGCTAAATGGCTCCATTAAAAATACGACTTTTTTCATTTTCCTCATCCTTTTCGTTTGTATTTATTATCTTAAGTATAAGAAATTTTTGTGTACACTGCCTTGACCTCTGTCAAGATTCGTCAAACAAGACTTTTTCTTCTGACCAAAGTGCTTTATACTGGATAAGTAGTACAACATTTATGAATAGAGGAGAATCGTACGGATGAAATTAACCTATTCTGGTAAAACGAAAGACGTCTACCGCTTGGAAGATGGCCACGTGCTATTGAAATTCAAGGATGATGTAACAGGGGAAGATGGTGTATTCGATCCAGGTGCTAACACTGTAGGCCTGACAATTGATGGTGCCGGAAAGTCCGGACTTCGCATGACACAATACTTTTTTGAGAAATTGGCGGAGCAAAACATACCGACACATTACATCGATGCCGATCTGGACGAAGTAACGATGACGGTGAAGCCTGCTACGGTCTTTGGTAAAGGATTAGAAGTGATTTGTCGATACCGTGCGGTCGGAAGTTTCTTGCGCAGATTCGGTGCGTATGCTGAAGAAGGACAAGTACTCGATGCTTTCGTGGAAGTGACATTGAAAGATGATGAACGTCAAGATCCACCTATTTCAGAAGATGCTTTGGCACAACTTCACATTTTGACGCATGAAGAATACGCAACTCTTAAAGAATTAACTCAGCAAATTTCTGAAGTAGTCCGATCAGAGATGGCAGAAAAAGGTTTAGAGCTATATGATATTAAATTAGAGTTTGGTCGCGATCCTGAGCGAAATATCATGTTGATCGATGAAATTTCAGGAGGCAATATGCGCGTCTATCAAGGCGATACATATATTGCACCAATGGAATTAGAAAAGATATTATTTTCATAAAATTCAACCGGAAACGAAAAATGTTTCCGGTTTTTTATATTCTCTCTCAGGCTATACGCTGACTGGCTTAGTTGAGCTTTACTTTTTAATCAAATAAATAAAATGATATATTTACTGTTGACAACGTTTTCAGAGTTTCCTATAATAGCAACCAGTGTCACAGGCGACACATAGTTTGCTTCTTCACCAGTGTGGGAACGTTGGTTGGATGAATGCGTATGGTAGTAAATTTTAGATAATGAAAGTGTCTTTCATATCAGCGAATTTTTAATATATCTGCTGTTTCCATGAACAAAAGCTCCCCGCTTTTGTAAAGGCGCTCTTTTTTGCTCTTCATACCGCAAGGCAGAAAGATAGCACCCATAGTAGCCAGCACGAATCTCCATTTTGGCTTTTCTACGTAAGTACCCTTGCTATATCCGCTAGATTCATAACTAGAATCTGCCGAGTGTATGTGCTCGGTCCGTAAAACCTCACATTGATGACTATTCGACGAACGTATTGTAAGTAGATCGTGTTCTCGGGTAACGAAGCGCACATCTTAGAAATTGACAGATGATGAATACTTGAACAACTACATGTAAGAGAACTTGGAGGAGAAACTGTTTGGACAAAAAACACAAAGTTTCGATTGCAGGGCTAGATCCGAACGATCCGTATTCATTTCGTATTCCGACTGTAGACGATGGAAAGTTCATCTGGCAGCTCATTAAAGATACGAACGTACTGGATTTAAACTCTTCCTATAGCTATTTGCTGTGGGCAGACCAATTCAGTGACACGAGTATTATCGTAGAAGATCACGGAAAGCTTGTAGGCTTCATTTCAGGCTTTATTCAACCAAAAGCGCAAGATACATTGTTTATTTGGCAAGTCGCAGTCGATGAATCAGTACGTGGTAAGCGTATAGCTTCGCGTATGCTGCATTCGATTTTGCAAAGTGATGCATGTCGGAATATTCGCTATCTAGAAGCGACCGTCACACCATCTAATGAGGCGTCCACTAAGTTATTTACAGGCTTGGCACGTGATTTGGAGACGGAATGCACGATTACGGATGGCTATACGAAAGATCAATTCCCTGGTGGCGGGCACGAATCAGAAGAACTGTTCCGCATTGGACCATTCTGAGAAACAAGCCGATTGCCGCAACATGACACTGGAAAATACAGAATCTAACGGAGGAATTAATTACACATGGTACTGACAAAAAGTCAGCAGATAATGGAAGTATTCGAAAATCAGGAGTCGCAAGTGAGAAGTTACAGCAGAAGTTTCCCAACAGTATTCAACAAAGCAAAAGGCTATAAGATGTGGGACACGGAAGGTAAAGAATATATCGATTTCTTCGCCGGCGCAGGTGCTTTAAACTACGGCCACAATAACGATAAGATGAAAGAAAAGCTGATTGAATATATTCAAGACGATGGAATTTCACATAGTCTGGATATGGCAACGACGGTCCGAAAAGAATTTCTTGAACGATTTAACGAAGTGATCTTGCAGCCAAGAAACATGGACTATAAAGTGATGTTTCCTGGACCTACCGGGACGAATACAGTCGAAAGTGCACTGAAAATCGCCCGCAAAGTAACGGGACGCCAAAATATTGTGAGCTTTACGAACGGTTTCCACGGCATGACACTCGGTGCGTTGTCCGTAACCGGTAACTCCTACAATCGCGGTGGAGCCGGCGTACCACTTAACAATACGACTTCTATGCCGTTTGATACATTTTTAGAAGAAGGTCAATCATTGAACTTCCTAAAAAAGTATTTAGCCGATGCAAGCAGTGGCTTGGATCTACCGGCAGCTATGATTGTCGAAACGGTACAAGGCGAAGGCGGCATCAATCCTGCAAGCTTTGACTGGTTGCGTGAAATTGAACGTCTCTGCAGAAGACACGATATTCTACTAATTGTCGACGATGTACAAGCGGGTTGTGGACGAACTGGTACGTTCTTCAGTTTCGAACCAGCTGGCATTAAGCCTGACATCGTGTGCTTGTCAAAATCCATAGGGGGCTACGGTCTACCGTTAGCACTTACGCTAATCAAACCGCAATATGACGTATTCGGCCCAGCCGAGCATAACGGAACATTCCGCGGTAACAATATGGCAATCTTGACAGCGACAGAAGCTCTATCGTATTGGGAAACAGATGAATTCGCTAAATCGGTACAAGAAAAATCCAAGCTCATTACGAAGCGCATGGAAACCATCGTTGAAGATTACCCGCAATTAAAAGCTACAACACGTGGTCGCGGCTTCATGCAAGGAATCGTCTGCGGTGAAGGCAAGGAAGACTATGCGGATAAAATCTGTGCCAAAGCATTTGAAAAAGGTTTGATCATTGAAACATCGGGTCCTGAAGGCGAAGTCGTCAAATTCCTCGGTTCATTGATCATGGACGAAAAAGGAATCGACCAAGGATTCGATATTCTAGAAGAAGTGATTGAAGAAATTGTGCAGAATTAAAGGAGAGAATACGCATTGATTGTACGTACATTGGATGAAATTATTGGTAGTGAAAATGAAACAAAGGCAGAAACATGGGCAAGTCGTCGATTCTTGCTGAAGAAAGACAATATGGGCTTCTCGTTCCACGAAACGATTATCTACGCTGGAACGGAAACACATATCCATTATCAAAACCACCTCGAAGCAGTATACTGCGTAGCGGGTGATGGAGAAATTGAAACGATTGCGGACGGCAAAGTGTACCCGATTAAAAACGGTACGATGTATGCGTTGAATGAACACGATGACCATTATTTACGTGGCGGTAAAGAAGATATGCGCTTGATTTGTGTCTTTAACCCACCACTCGTCGGAACGGAAACACATGATGAAGACGGCGTATACCCGTTGATTGAAGATTGATTTGCAGTTTAGGCACTCTGGGGATGATTCCTTGGAGTGTTTTTTTATTTGGCTAGTTGGTTGTGTGGGTTGGGGGATTGGGATTGGGTCTCTTGGGGAGGGGGTTGGGTTGGTAGGTAGTCTATCACAAGCGGGCTGGCGCTCATAGAATCGTTTGAGCGCTCATAGTTCGTGGTTGTGTGCTCTATTCACTGGGTTAAGTGCTCTATCAAGTCCCGCAAGCGCTCTATCCACATGGTTGGTCGCTCTATCGGGCACGTTATCCGCTCATAGGCACCCGCAATAAAATGTTAGAAAGCTGTAAAAGTGGGTACACTACACACTATGAGTTCATTATACAAGTGGCAATGAACGGGACGATATAAAACTTACATTAGGAGGAATTTAATTATGTGGAAATTATCAAGTGTAGTGTTGGGCTCCGCGTTACTCATGGCAGCTTGCGGTGGCGGAGCAGATGAGGAAAAGGAGCCGGTGAATGGCAGTGGTGATCCTGTCGTGGAAGAAGAGGAAATGGCTGAGCCAGAAGTGATGGCGCCGGTCATGAATGTAGATGGGGAAGAGATCGGTACGGTGACGCTGACGCAAGGACCGTCCGGAGTAGCAATGGACGTGGACGTAACCGGCCTTGAGCCAGGCGAACACGGCATGCACTTCCATGAAACGGGCGTTTGTACAGCGCCAGACTTTAAAGAGTCTGCAGGCGGTCACTTTAACCCGACGGATAAAAAGCATGGTTTGGAAAATCCCGATGGACACCACGCAGGCGATTTGGAGAATTTAGTGGCGGATGAAGACGGAAATGCAAAAGTTACGATAACGACAGATGCAGTTACTCTTGAATCAGGTATGGATAATTCTTTGATTGATGAGGATGGTACTGCGTTAGTTATCCATGAAGGTCCGGATGATAACGTAACGGATCCAGCGGGCGACTCAGGAACACCATTTGCTTGTGCTGAGATTACGTCTGAGAATATGAAGTGATAAGCAAGTAGGATGTCCCGGGGTTTCGGGGCATCTTTTTTGTTGTTTGGACTTGTTTAAGTGCAAGTACAAGTACAAGTGCTTGGGAAGAGTGAGTTACTTAGTGAGTGCGTTGGGATGGAAGCTCCAGTTGGCGGACGCTTTCCCATGGGCTCTCGGTGAGCCAACCAGGTCGCTTTGCTCCCTTTTGGTTGTCTCTCCTTTCGAGCTGATCCTGCGGGAAGAGCCGTAACGAAGAACGGCTTTTGCGAGTAAAAGCGCAGCGTTAGGAGCACATCTTTGCACTTCGCCGCTTTGACAGGTGAAAAACCCAGCGAGCGAAGGGGGGGTGGTTCACCGCCCACCCATAGGACACGCGTCCCCTCCGAAGCACCAATCGCCACCCCAATACCACTGCCAGCCTCTCCAATTCACCCAATTGAACACAAAAAAAGAACGCCCTCCCGGAAAGGGGCGTTCTGTTAATTATCGCACTACCGCGATAATCCCTTCTTCATCATCCAGCTTCAGCTGAATGCCTGCTGCCATCGGATCCTGATCGAGATACTGCTCGATCCAAAGGCGAAGCGCCTCGACTAGACGAGAGGTATCCAAATGATGCATCTTGCCGTTAAGCTCCGCATCTGCTGAAAACCCAGTGTCGTCATCGTAGGCAAGCTCGACTTCCACGTCGTCTGGCATTGCACGTAACTCTTTTGCAATCAATACACACACCGCATTCACTACGTCTTGTTCGTAGATTATCTGTTGTTCCATTGATTCATATCCTCATTGCGCTTACGCTCTTTCTCTTTGAAGATCGCAAAAATCTTCCGAACCATGTAAATGATGAAGACAATTGCTAACACGTTGATCAGCAAGCCCATGATGGATCCAAGCATACCCATATTTGCAAACAAGCTACCGAATAGTAGACCCGCTAGTCCACCAACGAATAGACCTTTCATCAAGCCGCCACCCATACCGCCTGGCTTCTTCGTTGTGTTACCTGCTGTTGCTTTATCATTACTTTGATTGGTATCTTGTTTCTTTTCTGCTTTATTCGGTTGCACACGGTTAGGTGTACTGAAACTCTTCTTACCAGACTTATAGCCACGAGCTTCGGCCGTAATTTCATCTTGGAAGATGATGTTCCCAATCGGCGACAAAATCAACGTCGCGGCTAGGAAAAATGCAGCAAATTTTTTCAATTGAAATTCTCCTTTAATGCTGTAATGAAGGTCTTGGGTTGACCAAAGCCCTTGTCTCTATTTTACTGGATAACTTGCCGTAATGAAAGGAAATCCCCTTACTTGGCGAAGAAGTTTTCCGTATAAAATGGCTGTTCTTTGTCATTGAAATCCACACCGATCCCAAGGAACTGATAGTCACGGATTAATATGTTTTCCCGGTGACCTTTGGAATTCATCAGCCCTTCATGTGCAAAAATACTGCTAGACTGACCATATGCTAGATTTTCACCCGCACTAACGAACTTAAGGCCTTGTTTTTTCATGCGATCGAAAGGGGATTCGCCTTGCAAGTTTTCATGACTGAAGTAATCTTGCACTGCCATATCAGTACTATGCAGACGGGCAGTGTCAGATGCCAGTTGATCCCATGTTAAAATAGAGCGACCGTGGCGCACTCTGGCCGCGTTCGTCAAATCAAATAATTGCATCTCGAAGCCTTGGCGCATAGCATCGTTTTGTGGTGCGTAGAGCGCAGATTTACCTGACTCTAGCGAATTCGCGATCAATTGAACCGCGGTGACGGTATTTTCTTTATGCAGATCATAAAAAACGTACATATAAAGACCGTCGGAATGAAAAACATCCATGCCTTCATCGTCCTGCAACTTATAAATATTGGTACCTTTACGTATTTCCGTAATCGGTTCACCCAGTCCTTCACGTATTGTTTCTTTCGGCACACCGTATTCAATGCCGATAGATGAAGCGATGAGACGGTCGTTCGTGTAGATGGCGTTGACTCGACGTTTAATATCATACGACAGCATGACGAAATTCTGGTAGTTATCATGGAATGTCAGCCATTCCGTGCCATATTCATTGACGGATTTCCGTTGCGGATCACCGAGCTTTTCTTTCACTTGTGCTTCTGGTGTGCCAATTTCAATATTGTGGATGGAAATAATGCCCGTTGCAGGTGCATCAAGCACAGGTTGGGCAACTTCATCCGGGGGGCTGCTTCCGACGGCTTTGTCGGAAACGAATGTAATTAAATCGGTGATCGATTGTTTTGTATAGTCGAGCGCAGATCCAACTACTTCCTCGTTCAGTACAGTTTCTACTTTGGCGTCAACTGGGTCGAGAAACGATAAGTCCACATATTCTGATACGGGACCTTCCCAGAAGGGCTTGAATGCGTAGAGGAGTACTGCGAGAAAGAGTAACTGAAACAGGCGTTTTATCATAAGAAACCCACTCCTCTTTCACATTATACTCTGTTTGTACCTCGGCAATACAGCGGTAACTATTAATTGTTGAAAATTATCCGCCAGAGTAGCAGGAAAAAGGGTATACTAAAAAAAGAATGGAAAGTCTGGAAGGAGTGGATGGCATGTTCGGTGGTTTGAGCAGTATACCTTCCTGGTTTTATATTGTCGCATTTGCGGTCGTCATATTGTTTGTCCTGATTACGGAATGGAGAACAAGATGAGCACTGAATTTCATTAGAAAGAAGGAAAAACATGTTAACATTTGAAGAGAAACAGCAGATTATAGAAGAGTTCCCGGAGTTAGTGAAGAAAGAAGTATCGATGAAGCGCTTGAACTATCATTATGAAGAGTCTTTGTATGATAAAACAGTCGTCGTGCAGCACTTGCATCCGAATGGTAATGCATTTGTCTATGTGGCAGACGTAGAAGGCTATGAAGCGGATGACCGCGGTCTAGTGAACGTACGTGATTACTCTGCGGATGAATTCCGTGCAGTGATTCGCGCAGCGGTTGAAGGATTGGCGACTGAGGTACAAGAAGTAGATCCGATCGCAGAAACATGGCAGAACTCGAATGGCCAGATGTTGACACTTCTTGAGGAAGACGGCTTCTTTAACGTCTATCACGAAGCGAACTTGGAAGAGGGCTTTGGCGATTATGGCGAGGCGGCAAGCTATTTGAAAGAAGAAGGCTTTTCCGTCAAAACGAAATAACGGCAACAGGGGTGATATCGTATGAAGGGTAAGACAGTCGCGATTTGGCTTGTTGTGGTGTTGATTGTAGCGGTAGTAGGCGTCGTATTGATGGTTCAGGCTACGTTTAAAAATAATCCCACACAGAAAAATCATCAGTCGATGGACAATCAGTCGTATGCCGAGATCGGTACATTCGGCTGGCAATAAAAATAGCCTGTCAGGAATTCTATTCCCGACAGGCTGTTTTTATTTTGCGCTATATTTCTGGCTGTTGGAACGGTATAATCCTTTGCCAAATGGCAACCACCAGTTCCACTTACCAAACAGTTTCATCAAACTAGGTACTAGCAACAGTCGGATAATTGTCGCATCAATCGCAACAGCGACCGCGATTCCTACTCCAATTTGCTTGACTGGCATTACATCTGTAAACGCGAAGGCACCTGTTAGCACGATCATGATGAGCGCGGCAGACGTGATGACTTTACTTGTCGTCGCAAGTCCTTCGACCGTAGATTTGTCATTATCGAATGACTGTGCAAACTCTTCTTGCATCCGTGAGATCAAGAATACTTCATAGTCCATACTCAAGCCGAACACAAGACTGAAGACGATGACTGGGATGATGAGCGCTACGGTACCAGGATTTAATCCGAAATGACCGTACTGGAATATATACACGAGTATACCGAACGTTGCCGATAACCCAAGAATATTCATTAGGATTGCTTTCACCGGAATGACTAATGAACGGAACGCGAACATTAGGATGAAGAATGTTGAAACGATGATAATTAATAATACGTATACGATGTGATCCGCTATTTCATCGAAGATTTCCTGATTGAAACGCGGTTCACCGCCTAGCAAGATGTTGAAGCCAGTATCTTTCTCTGACCAATCACGAATCCAGTCTTGTGCTTCATTCGAGCTACCGGCAGCACTCAACGTAACGGGGATAAGTAATCGGTTGCCACTGTCCGTGAAGTTCTTCAGCACGGGATTGAGTTGATCGTACATTTGCGGAATACGCAGCGTTTGCTCCCATTCCTTTACAGTATCTATACCACTGAGCGTAAAGACGGTCGAAACTTCTTTAACTACCGGATCATTCGTCAATTGATCTTGCAACGTAATCATATCCGCCAGACCTTCAGTCGTTTTCCAGCTACCATCCCGTTCAGCAATGAGGAACACGGTACTCTCGTCACCTAAGCCAAACGTATCTTCCATTTGTTCAAATGCTACACGTGTATCAAAGTTTTTCGGTAACGAGTCGATCTGCGGAATCGTCAATTCCATGTTCTTCACCGGAATAACCGCAATTGCGAGTAACACAAATGCTACGATCGCAATGGTTACCGGACGTTTGATAACACCGTTCGCAAACTTTCTCCAACCGTTTGCATCTTCGTTACGCTCTTTCAGCAAACGGCCCTTGTGAATACGTTCACCGAGCATCAACAAGATGGAAGGCAATAAAGTAAGTGATGAAACGACTGCCATTCCAACGACAATCATGCCGCCAAGTGCAATATTCATGAAAATATCTACCTTAATGAGCAGCATCGCACCGAGTCCAATAAACACACAAACCGCAGAGAATATAATGGAACGACCAGCAGTACGGATCGTCATGATGACCGATTCCTTGACGCTACGTTTCCTAAGTTCTTCTCGATACCGACTAATGAACAACAACGCAAAATCTATGGACAGAGCGAGTCCGAGCATCGGCACGATATTCAGGACGAAAATGGATAAGTCCACTGTGTTGCCAAGCAAAGCTAAAATTCCGAGAGTGGAGACGACGGTGCCGATGCCGACAATTAATGGAACGAAAGAGGCAACGATTGTTCCAAATGCAAACAACAACACGACGATCGCAATCGGTAAACCGATCGCTTCCGCTGTCATCAAATCTCGTTGGCTCGCTTGATTGACATCGTGTTCAAATGCCCCTCCACCAGTGAGTGTTACGCCAGCTTGACCACCGATTTCGTCGCGTATATCCTCGACGACTTGCGGCATATCGTCAGGTGCCGTATCAAATTGCAACAAGGCATAGGATAAATCTTTTGTATACTGTTCTTTTTCCACAAGAGGAGATACGATATCGGACATGACACCGAGCTTTTCTAGCTGATCAAGTGATGCATCGATTTCTGCATCGGACTTTCCGTCAAATACTAAAAATAATGACTCGGCAGGCAAACCGAAGTCTTCCGAGACGATTTTCATGACGTGTTCATGCTCTCCATCTACGCGGAAGCCGTCTCCTGAAAGCAAACTAGGCAGTTGAATGGCGAAATAGGTCATAACGCCAAATAGCAAAATCCAAAACATGAAAATCCATTTATACGATTGGGTCACAAACTTCCCGAATCTCTGCAAGGCCATTCCTCCTCAAACGATGTGTGAAATCATGTAAATTCATTTCTATGTTTATCATAGCAACGAAGTGCCAGAAGATGTTGCGAAAATATGGAAAGAAACGCACAAAAAAACCACTCCCTAAAAGGAAGTGGTTTGTATAGTTAAATTAGTTTTTAGTTACGTTAGTAGCTTGAAGTCCGCGTTGTCCTTGTTCGATCTCGAAAGACACGTCTTGACCTTCTTCAAGAGTTTTGAATCCGTCACCTTGGATAGCTGAGAAGTGTACGAATACGTCGTCGCCATCTTCACGTTCGATGAAGCCATAACCTTTTTCTGCGTTAAACCATTTTACTTTACCTTGTTCCATGTTTGTTTCCTCCTCGTGCACACTCGTGTACACATTGTATTACTATCCTTGCTCAATTTCTCAAAAACGGTCGAGATAAAATCGTAGACCAGCGTCGAACAAAAATAATTCTTCTTTATCATAACAAGAAAAGGGAGATAAAGCAAGTTGAAGGATTCCCTTACTAGATTCCCTGTTTGCCTTTTCACTTTGATTATAGGAAAAGTGTGAATATTTTATAGACGACCCCGGCCATTAAAGCGGAGATCGGCATCGTGATAATCCACGTCAAAACAATCTTTTGTGCGACTCCCCATTTCACACCTTTTAAGCGTTGCGCTGACCCGACTCCCATAATAGAAGAAGAGATGACATGCGTCGTGCTGACAGGCAAATGAAGAAGTGTGGCACCGAAAATAATAACTGCAGAGTTCAAATCAGACGCAATACCGTGAATCGGACGGATTTTCATAATCTTGCCGCCAACGGTTTTAATAATCTTATACCCGCCGATTGACGTCCCGATTCCCATCGCAGTCGCCGCTGCAATCCGTACCCATAACTGGATATCGTCGGTGGTCTGCAATTCTGCCGCGATCAAAGCCATCGTAATAATCCCCATTGCCTTTTGCGCGTCATTCGTACCGTGCGTGAATGATTGAATCGCAGCCGTCCCGATTTGCATGTAGCGAATACGACGGTTTGCTTTAAATAAATTACGGTTCTTTAATACCGTACGTAAGATGGTCATGACAAGAAATCCGCCGACGAGTGCAATGATAGGGGACAGTAACAGTGCTTGAATGATTTTAATGAAGCCGCTGTAATTCAGAATACCAAATCCCGCTGCTGCAATTGCTGAGCCGGCAATAGATCCGATCAATGCATGCGATGAGCTAGAAGGAATTCCAAAATACCACGTGACCAAGTTCCAGATAATCGCGGAAACGAGTGCTGCCAAAATAACGAGAGAACCATTTTCTAATACGAACGGATCGACGATATCTTTTGTAATGGTTTTTGCTACACCTGTGAATGTCAGTGCACCGACAAAGTTCATCGTGGCCGCTAGCATAATCGCAGTCCGAGGTTTCAAAGCGCGTGTCGATACCGAAGTAGCGATCGCGTTGGCTGTATCGTGAAAACCATTAATGAAGTCGAATGCCAAGGCAAAGACCACGACGAGAATGGTTAGTATGAGAATCGTATCCATTGGTTAGGACCCCTTATGCGTTGCGCATGATGATGGTTTCGATATTGTTTGCCACGTCTTGACAAAAGTCTGCCGTGTCTTCAAGTAGTTCATACAGATCTTTCAATTGAATGATGCGAATTGGATCTTTTTCACGAATGAACATTTGCTTAATGGAAGTCCGTAACACTTCGTCGCAAATCCGTTCATACTCTTTGATTTGCACAGCATGCATATGCATTTCCACTAGCTTTTTCTTCGTCAGCAATTCCATCGCCAAAACGATTTCATCAGTACTTTTCATAATGTTGATAATGAACTTCTGCATGTACTCATCGACTTCAATGAGAGAAAACATCTCAAGATTAGCAAGGAAATGCTCCATGCCATCAAGAATATCATCCATTGCAATCGCGATATTCAAAATATCTTCGCGCTCAATCGGTGTCATGAACGATGTATTTAATTTCGTGATTAATTCATGAATCAATGTATCACCAGCTGTTTCGTATTCCTTCATGCGAATGCTGACATCCTTTAAGTCCGAGACAGAATCGACTTTAAACTCGTTCGCATAGTGCATGGATTCTTGCACATGCTTGGCGATGTCCAATAACGCTGTAAAAAAAGGATCGGGTTTACGTGGACCTAGCATCTAAATTCCTCCATCTATTGTTGACATCGATAGTTATTACATCATACAAAAATCGTGTGTAAAAAGATAGCGAGCGTTGTAGAATTTGGGCGAAATTTATTTGGATTTTCAATTAATCCTTAGTTTGTCCAATGATTGTTAAGTTATCGTTAAATTCTACTAAATCTATTGAAAATAAATTGGGACATGAGATGATCGGCAATAAAGCATTATAAAAGCCGAAAGGAGATCAAAATGAAGAGTAATGTGGCTTCTTCGATAAAAAGGCTAACGGAATTATTTATCGTCTCTCTTACACTAGGACTGACCTCATTTGGTGGACCAACCGCGCATTTAGGTTACTTCCATGAAGAGTATGTGCGAAAACGTAAATGGATGGATGAAAAAGGGTATGCGGATTTAGTAGCATTAGCTCAATTCCTTCCAGGTCCAGCAAGCAGTCAGGTAGGGATTGGAATTGGTGTGGCGCGTGCAGGGGTAGTCGGCGGCTTTGTTTCCTTTCTAGGTTTCACGATGCCATCTGTCGTGGCGTTGATCTTATTTGCTACGCTTCTAGCGGGTTCAGATATTAGTGATGCAGGCTGGCTCCATGGATTGAAGATCGTGGCGGTGGCGATTGTCGCGCACGCGGTCCTCGGCATGGCAAAGAATTTAACGCCAGATATTAAGCGAAAAGCGATCGCATTATTAGCACTCGTTGTCACGCTCTTATGGCAAGCGGCTTTTACGCAAGTTGGAGTGATTATAGTAGCGGGTTTAGTAGGGTTATGGTTGTTCAAAGCTCAGGATTCGTCAGATGCTAGTTCCTCGAAATTCCTCGTGTCAAAGAAAATGGGAGTTATTTGTTTAACATTGTTCTTTACTTTGCTTGGCATGTTGCCGTTGCTTCGGGAACTGACAGGATCTTATTGGATCGCGTTATTCGATAGCTTTTATCGGTCGGGTGCGCTCGTATTTGGTGGGGGACATGTTGTCTTGCCTTTATTGGAACAGGAGCTGGTACCGGCTGGATGGATTGGAAATGAATCATTTTTAGCAGGTTATGGTGCGACGCAAGCGGTTCCAGGACCGTTGTTTACGTTTGCAGCCTATCTTGGAGCCGTGATGAACGGTTGGCAAGGTGGATTATTCGCAACCGTCGCGATTTTCTTGCCTGCCTTTTTATTGATCGTCGGAGCGCTGCCTTTTTGGGACGTTTTGCGCAATCATCCGAAAATCAAAGGTGCGGTCATGGGTGTCAATGCTGCAGTCGTTGGAATACTTCTTTCGGCGTTATATAATCCAATCTGGACAAGCTCGATTTTGCGAGCAGAAGACTTTGCATTGGCGGCCGTTTTATTCAGTATGCTGACTTTTTGGAAGATGCCTCCATGGATCGTTGTGCTATTCGGTGCGGTAGGCGGAGCTTTATTGTCTATATAGTATAAAAGTAACCAAATACAACTACTTTTGTTATACTAAATGAATTCTATAGAAGAAGTGGGTTATGTACATTTGAAAACTTCATTACAAAAAAAGATTCCTATGCCAACTGTTTGGCTCGTTATATTGCTCGGTTCGTTGTCGGCATTCGGTCCGCTGTCGATGGATATGTATTTGCCAGGATTGCCTATTGTGGCGGAGGATTTAAATGCTTCGACTTCACTTGTTCAATTAAGTCTGACGGCTTGTCTGCTCGGCTTAGGCGTAGGACAGCTCATTTTTGGACCGTTAAGTGATATTTATGGCAGACGGAAACCGCTCGTCATTACGCTTAGCGTGTACGCAATCGCTTCCGTTCTATGTGCGTTTAGTCCGAATATCTGGATTTTCGTTGCATTGCGTTTCGTTCAAGGTTTAACAGGCGCTGCTGGAATTGTAATTGCGAGAGCTTGCGCACGTGATTTATATGTAGGAAGTGAATTAACAAAATTCATGGCGATGTTGTCGATCGTCAGTGGATCAGCACCGATACTTTCTCCGATAATAGGCGGTGTTGTGCTGAATTATGCTTCGTGGCCAACGGTGTTCTTGTTACTGGGAGTCATCGGTTTGTTGATGTTTTTATCCACAGCGTTTTTCTTGCCGGACACGTTGCCGGTTGAAGCACGTTCGGAGAGTGGAATGCTGGCAGTCATCAAGACGTTTAGTGGTCTACTGAGGGATAAGTGGTTCTTAAGCATCGCGTTAACGCAAGGTTTGATCATGTCAAGCCTATTCGCGTACATTGCGGGGTCTCCGTTCGTTTTACAGAATATTTATGGTATCACTGCGCAACAGTTTTCTCTGTTTTTCGCAATGAATGGTATCGGAATCATTACAGCGGCACAAGTGACGGGGCGGCTTTCGGGTAGAATTCACGAGTTGAAGTTTCTGCGCGCAGGTGTGTTGCTTTCATTCACAGCGAGTATTGTACTTTTGTTGACGGTCTGGAATGAATGGTCGCTTGCTGTAATTGCGACGGCATTATTCTTTATGGTGTCGAGTGTTGGTTTGGTGTCGCCTGCGGCATTTTCGCTAGCGATGCAGAGTCAGGGGAAGTCAGCAGGAAGCGCGTCGGCGTTTATTGGACTGGTGCCTTTCATCGGCGGTGCAATAGTTTCGCCACTAGTAGGACTAGCGGGAGACAGCTCGGCGTGGCCGCTTAGTATTATCGTATTGACATGCAGTACCGCGGCGTTAGTGATTTATTTTGCAGTGGTTCAGAAAGCGTTTCGGATGCAAGGAGTTTGAGTGGATAAGGCTGGCAGTGTGATGGGGTAGGGGGATTGGCGCTTCGGAGGGGACGCTTTCCTAGAGGGCTCGCGGTGAGCCAACTGGAGCTTCGATCTCCTCGTACTCACCAAGTAACTCACCTCCAATCCTTTTTAATTCAAATTTGCGCGAAAATAGGGCATGATAGAGATAGAGAGTCTGATTATTACTTTGAGAGGTGGATGTAAAGATGGAATATCGTATTGAGCATGACACGTTCGGAGAAATACAAGTACCAGCAGATAAGTTATGGGGAGCGCAGACGCAGCGCAGTAAGCACAACTTTAAAATCGGCGGGGAACGCATTCCGCTTGGTGTAATCCAAGCCTTTGCCCATTTAAAAAAATCAGCAGCAATCGCAAGTCATTCATTCGGCAATCTATCCGAAGTCAAAATGAAAGCTATCAAAGCAGCAGCAGAGGAAGTCATTGAAGGCAAATGGGACGAGCACTTCCCGTTAGTCGTTTGGCAAACAGGAAGCGGTACGCAATCGAACATGAACATGAACGAAGTACTCGCTAACCGTGGAAACCAGTTGCTTGAAGAGTGGGGCGAGGAAGAACGCCTGCACCCGAATGACGACGTCAACAAATCACAGAGTTCGAATGATACGTTCCCGACAGCACTTCACGTGGCGGGTGTAATTGCGGTAGAGCGCGAAGTATTGCCGGCAATTGATAAATTAGCAGCAACACTTCAGAAAAAATCTGAAGACTTCACGGACATTATTAAAATTGGTCGTACGCACTTGCAAGACGCGACGCCATTGACGTTAGGTCAGGAAATCAGCGGTTGGCACAGAATGCTTGAAAAAACGCACAGCATGCTAGAAACTAGTGTCGAGACGATGAAAGAACTCGCAATCGGCGGTACAGCAGTCGGTACAGGACTGAACGCACCAGCTGGATTCGGTGAGAAAGTTGCGGAAGAGATTTCGAAGTCAGTTGGAATCGACTTTACATCTGCACAGAATAAATTCCACGCATTGACGAGTTATGATGAAGTTGTCTACACACACGGCGCGCTAAAAGCATTGGCAGCAGACTTGATGAAAATAGCAAACGACGTACGTTGGTTAGCAAGTGGTCCACGTTCAGGTATTGGCGAAATTACGATTCCTGAAAACGAACCAGGCAGCTCGATCATGCCAGGTAAAGTGAATCCAACACAAAGTGAAGCGTTGACGATGGTTGTGGCTCAAGTTATGGGTAACGACGCGACGATCGGCTTCTCCGCAAGTCAGGGTAACTTTGAATTGAACGTCTTCAAACCAGTTATTATCTATAACTTCCTACAATCAGCGAAATTATTGGCTGACGGTATGATCAGCTTCAACGATAACTGTGCAGTTGGAATTGAACCGAACCGTGAAGAAATCGATAATAAAGTAAAGAATTCCTTGATGCTAGTTACAGCATTGAATCCACATATTGGCTATGAAAATGCGGCGAAAATTGCGAAGAAAGCTCATACAGAAGGTACTACGCTGAAAGAAGCGGCACTATCTACTGGTTTATTGACAGAAGCGCAATTTGACGAATATGTAGATCCAAGCAAAATGACGGGCAACTCATAATTGTCATGAATTTGTACGCTTGTTTTTCCCGCAAACCTTGTATACTAAAGGCATAACGTCTATACGAAGGAGTCAAGAATATACATGAAAAAGAAGTTACTTGCAGGACTGGCGGCGCTGACTTTGGCGCTTGCGGCATGCGGAAACGGCGCTACAGAAAAGCCTGCTGAAGTCGATCCGAAAGACGTACGGGCAGAAGCAGGACATGACCACGCAGAACATTTGCCGAACGGAGACTTGCAAGAAGTGACCGCTTCAGCGGATATCTTGCCTTCATTTCTAGATGATAAGCCAGAAGATATGCGTATGGTCTATCAAGTAGCGGCCAATGCAACGGACGTTTTGGAATACATGCCTTGCTATTGTGGTTGCGGAGATAGTGCTGGACACAAGAGTAATATGAATTGCTTCTTGGATGAAGTGCGCGAAGACGGCTCGGTCGTCTGGGATGATCACGGCACACGTTGCCTAGTTTGTCTGGAGATCGCAGTGAAATCCGTACAAATGAAGCAAGACGGCAAGTCGATGAAAGAAATCCGTGACGCAATTGATACAGAGTATGGTAATGGAAATTACGCGAAACCGACGGATACTCCAATGCCTGCATAATCGATAATATAGGCTGCAGATTTACTCTTTAACGGGAGTGGATCTGCAGTTTTTTTTGCGTTTGATCATAGATTGTGGGTAAGCGCTCTATCGGACAGTTTAAGCGCTCATAGAATGGCTGTAACTGCTCTATAGCAAGCTGAATCCGCTCATAGTTTTGACCTAAGCGCTCTATACACGCATGTAACCGCTCATAGCCGGATATTCGACCACCCAACCACCCGATTACGCGAAACCGACGGATACTCCAATGCCTGCATAATCGATAATATAGGCTGCAGATTTACTCTTTTAACGGGAGTGGATCTGCAGTTTTTTTGCGTTTGATCATTGATTGTGGGTAAGCGCTCTATCGGACAGTTTAAGCGCTCATAGAATGGCTGTAACTGCTCTATAGCAAGCTGAATTCGCTCATAGTTCCGATCTATGCGCTCTATACACGCATGTAACCGCTCATAGCCGGATATTCGACCAACCAAACACATAGGCCATTCGTTTCATTGGAAAGGTAAAAGGGTATGGTATAATTTAGTTAAATTAGGCAGGAGGGGATTCTGATGATTCATTTTGTACAGTTCGAAGAGCAGTATATACCGAAGATGGCCTTATTATTAGCAGCAAGGCATGCAGATGAACGACAACGTTTTCCGTTTTTGCAGGAACGTTTTGAACATGTCGAGCAAGCGGAAGAACGTTTACGTGAAGAATTGGAGAAACCTTATACGGGAGGGCTCGTGACGTTGCGGGATGAAGAAGTCATTGGCTATCTACTATACGAATACCGTCAAGACGTTTCACATGGACGTACGGTGTATGTTGGATATCCATCATTTGTCATTCATGAGGACGAGCATCCAAGACTAGCACGGTTGATGTACACAGAAGCTGGTGCGGAGTGGGTTCGTAATGGCTACTTCGAACATATCATGGATATACCGGTCGGTAACGATGAATTAATTCTTGAAATGCTGGAGCAGTCATTTCATTTCGAACAGCGCTTTGCGGCGTTGTCGCTTGAACATTATCGTGCACAGCCTGGAGAGAATAGTCTCGTGAAGATGAAGGAACTGGTGGGGAACGAGCAAAAAGTATTGCACAAGATGGCGCCGTGGAATAGTTTGCATCAAGCGAAAGCACCGGCGTGGAAACCGATTACACAAGAGGCGTTAGATGCGGAGCGCGATGTATTTGCAGCGTATGAAGGCAAGGAAGGCACGCGTAGCTGGGTTGCAGAACAAGACGGTGCGCCTGTAGCGTTTCATCTATTCACACCGGCGGACGCGCGTCATGCGATGACAACACCGGATGAGTCGGCAGTGCTGGTTCAGGCGACGACGAATATCGAGATGCGTGGCCAAGGGATCGGTAAGTCGATTGCGAACCACAGTTTCACTCAAATGAAAAACGCGGGCTATAAATATGTCATGACGGATTGGTTGACGGCGAATCATTTGGCGTCGTATTTCTGGCCTAAGCTAGGATTCCGTTCATATATGATTCGTATGGCGCGTACAGTGGATGCACGCATCTCATGGGCGGACGGACAATGACGGGCGTGAAGTTCGTCACATCATGGAGTGGCGGCAAGGATTCGGCACTTGCAACGTATCGTGCAATCCAAGAAGGAAATACGCCGGCTATGCTGTGGACGATGTTCGAGAAAGAACAGCCACATTCTAAATCTCACGCATTGCCACTGGAGATTGTTCAAGCGCAGGCGAAGCAGATGGATATCCCGCTGATGATTCGAAAAGCAGACTGGGCAGGCTATGAAGTGCAATTCATAGACGCTATGCGCGTGTCTAAAGCACATGGTATTCACAAAGCCGTATTTGGAGATATTGACTTAGAAGATCATTTGTTGTGGGTACAGTCCATGTGTGCCAAAGTGGGTATGGAAGCGTATCATCCACTTTGGGAAGAACCGAGACGTAAGCTACTCGAGGAATTCATTGCGGAAGACTTTGAAGCCTATGTAGTCGTCGTCAATACTAAAATGATGCCTGCTGAATTTCTCGGCAGACGTTTCACGATTGACTTATTGGATGAACTTGAAGCGCTCGGCATCGATAGCTGTGGGGAGTCAGGAGAATTCCATACGGTCGTCGTGGATGGACCGATTTTCAAGGAACGTATCCCTGTGAAGATGAGCGAGACTATCGAAAAAGATGGCTATGTATTTTTGAAATGTGAGATAGAACAAGAAACTTCCACAGACTGAGAGATCATCTGTGGAAGTTTCTTGTTTCCGGAATAAAAGTAGAAAAAGGAGTGGACGTTTGATGAAAACGAAGAGAATCCGTACACAAGAAGACCTTCAAAAGTCTTTTGACATACGAAAAGCGGTATTTGTCCAAGAACAACAGGTTCCAGAAGAAGATGAGTTTGATGAATTTGATGTGCTGAATGAAGTATGTGAACATATTTTAGTAGAACATGAAGGACAAGCGATCGCATCAGGCAGATTAAGAGTTGTAGATGGGATCGGGAAGTTAGAACGCATTTGTGTGCTAGCCACTCATCGAAGTCTTGGCGTTGGAAAGGTAATTGTTCTAGGCTTGGAAGAAATCGCAAATGACAAAGGGATTGAGCGGTTGAAGTTGCATGGACAAACGCATGCAGAGGAGTTTTATCGTAAACTTGGATACGAGACTACATCTGATATATTCATGGAAGATGGCATACCGCATATTGTGATGGAGAAAGTTCGCTCTATAGTTTGAGGTAGGATTTGTTTTGTACAAAAAAGCCCCTACTAGTAGAAGATAAAATCTACTAGTAGGGGCATTCGTCGCATGATTAGCTTATTTACGTAATTGAATTTCGATATTGATCTTTACTTCATCACTTACGACCACGCCGCCAGTTTCTAGTGCAGCGTTCCATGTTAAACCGAATTCTTTACGGTTAATCGTTGTTTTACCTGTAAATCCAGCAGCTTCGTCTCCACTCATCGGATCTTTAGCCATACCTTCATACTTTACATTGAACGTGACAGGCTTTGTTGTATCTCTAATCGTGAAGTCGCCAGTTAAGTCGTACGTATCTTTAGAAGTCTTCTCAATTTTTGTTGCTTTGAATGATAATTTCGGGTAATTTTCTACATCGAAAAAGTCAGCTGAACGTAGATGATTGTCTCGATCGGCTTTACGTGTATCAATACTGTTCGCGTCAATTGTGAAATCGATAGACGCTCCTGTTAAATCTTCTGGATCTGCTTCAATGTTTCCTTGGAATTCGTTAAATGTACCTTTTACGTTTGAAATCATCATATGTCGTACGGAAAATTCTACTGTGCTGTGTGCAGTGTCAACGTTCCATTTTGCTTTTGTCATATAAATCTCCTCCAATAATGTGTGTTTTTATTTTAAAATCCATTAACTCCATTTAACAAACCAGCAAAAACCAAACATTTAGATAGTATTTACTTCAACCAGTTTTTCGCTTTCTGCGCGACTTCCTGCGTCAAGCTATGACCATGAACCCAAGCAGTTGTCACATCTGCACCTCTTTCTTTAAAGAGACTGATCACGCGCTTGCTTTCGGATTCAGGTACAATTGGATCGCCTTCGCCTAGTGAAAGGAATATTTTCACATCGCTGAAATCTTGTTTTTTTTCTATATCTGCAGGATACAGTGGTGCGAATAAGGCTGCTTTTTTGAATGTTTCTGGTTGCTTGAGCATCATTTGAATCGCAATATTCGAACCGTTTGAGAACCCGACTAGCACGATATCTTCCATTTTGAAATCATACTCTTTTGCTTTTTCTTCAATGAACTCATACAGTTCATTGCCGCGGAACTCAAGATCTTCCCAGTCGTACTGCCCTTCACCGTGGCGTTTAAAGAATCTATTCATGCCATTTTCCTGTACATTGCCTCTGATGCCTAAAACGTTGTATTCGGGATTGAGTAGTTCGGCAAGAGATACTAAGTCCGTTTCTGTACCGCCTGTGCCGTGGAGCAATACAAATACCGGTGCGCCTTTTTTCTTTTCATTGTAAATATATTTCACTGTTCTACAACTCCTCTCAATAGATATCAAGCCGTTCTACTGTAAATGACTTGCCTATTTCCCGCTAATCATTACTGGCAAGTCTGCTTATAGTATTTTTTCCTATACTATATTTCCAATTTCGGAAGCGGAGTTTCGTATTCTTGCCTTTTATGTTCGTATTGCTCCGGTAATTTCAGCATCGTGCCTAGCGATTTCATGTCTTCATCAATATCAAATCCAGGACCATCTGTTGCGAACTCGAATACGATCTTTCCTTTTTCCTTGGTATAGATGGAGTTGAAGTAATTTCTGTCCTTTACTACAGTGACCCCGAATTCTTCATCTTGTAGTACGGACTGCCATTCTTTCAATGCATCCTTATGCGGCACGGACCACGCGATGTGGTGGACAGTTCCGATGCCGAATCTTCCAGCAGGCTGCGGAGGAATGGTCGTAATAATATGGTGTTTTTCCTTGCCAACTGTTTCAAAGTGTTGATTCTGATCATCTATAGTTAGCTCATGTAATCCCATGAGGCCGGTTAGAAGATCTTTTGTGCCTTCAGGATTTCCGGACAATAAAACCGCACCGTGGAAATCAACAATATCATAATGATCTGCAGCAATTTCACCTTCGACCATTGCGAGCTCGAGTCCATGAATATCATCGAACTCGAGTGTGTCTTTACCGAAAAGCTGTGTCATTTCAATGGAGATATGTTGAGCAGTTAAATGCTCTTTCCAATAGTCCATGCTGCCTTTAGGTATTCTAAAAGCAATTCGTCCGACCTGACCGCTACCTTTTCTACCTTGATTAGTATTGGTCCAAGGGAAGAATGTAATGACCGTACCAGGAGCAACATTATGATCTCCGAAGTACAAGTGATAGACGCTTGGATCTTCAAAGTTTACCGTTTGCTTTATGAGACGGAGTCCCAAAACATCCCTGTAAAACTTCAAGTTTTCATTAGGGTCTCCTACAATCGATGTAATATGGTGGATCTTTTTAATTGCTTCCATTTACAAAACTCCTTTTAAAACTGTTATGAACGTGTTGTATCGAATGGGCGAATTTGTGATTCAATATATTCACGCTTAGGCTCAAGGAACGGTGGAAGGGATAGGTTTTCACCTAATGTTTCATATAGTTCATCTGTCATGAAGCCCGGCCCATCTGTTGATAGCTCGATCAGAATATGACCGACGCGTGTGTAAAGCGCTTCAAAGTAAAAGCGGTCTACATGACCGGAATGTTGCATACCCATTTCGTCATATTTAGCTTCCCAGTTTTTAATCGCTTCATGGTCTTTCACTCTGAACGATACGTGGTGAACCTGTCCATATCCTTGACGACTTGGTGTTGTATCATCATTTCGTAAAATGACCTGTCCGCCGTTGCCACCTTCACCTACATCAAACAGCGCTACATTTTCTTCTTCAAGAATTGGTTTCATACCGTATACTTCCGTCAGCATTTTCTTGAAATCTTCAAAGTAGCTAACTGTGATTTCAATTGGCCCTAAACCATAAATCGCGTGCTCTTCAGGTACGGGTCCATTTTTCCAAGGCTTGCCGGGTGCTACGCCTTCATTATTCTCATCAGAGAACAGTTGATATTTCTGTCCGTCTACTTCTTGGAAAGGTAGTACTTTTTTGCCGAATAGCTCTTGAATACCGTCGTTATCTATACCAAACTCTTTGAAACGCTCTAGATAAAATTCAAGTGCTGCGTCATTAGGTACTCGTAGTCCCGTTCTAGAAATCGAGTTCGTTCCCGATGTTCCTTTCGGGTTGTTCGGGAAGTCGAAGAACGTCATGTCAGTCCCTGGCGAACCGACATCATCCGCGAAAAATGTATGATACGTGTGGATGTCATCTTGGTTTACCGTTTTCTTAACTAATCGCATGCCTAGCACGTTTGTGAAAAAGTCATAGTTTCTCATTGCGTTATCTGTCATTGCGGTAACGTGGTGAATACCTAGTAATTCGTTTGTCATGTTATAAAACCCCTTTTTAAATTATGTTTAGTTGATATATTACTAATTCGAGATGTTAGTTGTGAAAAAAACTAGATTTACCATTACATATTTTGTGCATGTAAACCTAACTTTTTTAATTGTGTAATTAGTTGTTCTTTTTCTTGTATATCTAGTCCACTAAATATTTCTTTGATCGCCTTTTTATGAGGAGGGAAGATTTCATTCATCAGTTCCGTCCCATCCGTTGTAATGGACGCATGTGTGACACGTCGATCTTTTGGACAAGGCTTTCTTTTGATTAAGTTTTTCTTTTCTAGTTTATCTACAACGTAGGTGATACTACTGCTAGCAATCAATACTTGCTCACCGATTTTTTGTATCGGTTGATCACCTTTACTATAGACTAATTCTAAAACGGCAAACTCTGTTGGATTTAATCCGGAGCGTTTTATATCTTCTTCCACACGCACCTTAATGGATTGCAATGCTCGAGTTAAAACAATGAATGCCTTTAGAGACAAATCTTCTTCATAAACTTCTTTATTTTGATTGTCCATGACGCTCTCCTTTTATCTCGAATTCAAGGTAATCATATAATATTCACTTTACGATGTCAACCCATACGTTTGTACAAGATCTCTACTACGTAAAAAGTTTGCATCATTTCAAATGGAAAAGGTGTAAACGAAAGGGGAGGCTAACGGTACGTAGTGAATAGCCTCCATACACTATCATCTATTAGTAGATTCTAATACATCGTGATGTTAAAGCGCGGCATCATTTTGGAAGTTCATGACAAAGTGAGACGCGTCATTGTACACTCCGAAAACGTATCCTTGTTCTTTGAAAAAGTTCAAAACTCCAGGAAGTGCTTCTAAAGTTTGTGATTTTTCGTGCATCAATACAATTTCTTTATCAGAAGTAGTGTCCCGTTTGATGTTTTGTATTATTTGAGAGGGATTACCGGGTAGTTCCCAATCATGCGAATCGATTGTCCAATCCCAAATTTTAATATGGGCGTCAGCTAATTGTTTCCGTATTTGTCCACCGTTCAATCCAGGCGCTGATCCATAAGGAGGGCGAACTAGACTAGGAGTAGTTCCTGTGATTTTATGAATTAGATCTAGTGTTTCAATCATTTCGGGTACAAACTGTTGATTCGTATAAAGCGCTTGATAATTGTGAGTCATACTGTGGCCGCCTATATAATGACCTTCTTGTGTTGCACGTTTTACGCTTTCCTGAAGATGTTCTTTCTTCAAGTTACTGCCTTGCATGAAGAATGTAGCTTTGGCATCATGTGCATCCAAGACGTCTAAAAATTGCTCAGTCCATTTGCTTGGACCGTCATCAAATGTTAAATACACTACTTTTTCTGTTTTTTCCTCTTCTACTGGTGGCTCCGTGTTTTCTTCAGCTGGCGTTTCCGTTGGTCCTTCAGAAGATATCTCTGTTTCTTCTTCGGTAGGTGTTTCTGTTTCATCGGATTCTATTGTAGGGAATATTTCAGGTTCAGGACTAGATTCTTCTGGCGGTGTAATAGGTTCTGGCTGATCATTTGATGGTGGTGTTTCAGTTGGTGCTGGTTTGGTTACAGGTTGATCCGGTGTACTAGGTACTTCACGGAAAGAGTAGGACGTCCCAACAAAAAGAACAGTACCCGATAGAACGAGAAGAAAAATCAGAAGCAGAAAATATCTTTTCTTCAGCTTTCTTCTTTTCTTTCCGACTTGTTGATGCAACGTATTCATGAAATTTACATCTCCTATCATTATGTGTTCAATTGACTATCTTATGTATGTATATAAATTCCTTTGCTTATAGGAAGAACAGCAGACGAAATCCATCATCTGCTGCTGTTAAATAACTTACTGAATATACGCGTCCCCAACTAGGGCATCCTGTAAAATATGTGAAGGGATTTCAAATGTGACGACTCCCATATAACCTGGTGCTACTTCGTACTGATCGAAAGAAATGACGAGTGTATGATCCGCAGTAATATAGAAGTCTTGATTTGCTTCGATTGAACTGAATTCAACGTCCGCTCCTTCAATAGCTAAATACGCAGTGTTCTCATATTCTTCCATTTGTCGCTTCATCTCTTGTTTAATATACGTATTGATGATCCCGACATAGGAATCGTCTTTAAAGAGACTTGGTAATGTAAGAAGGATATTATGTCGTTTATCAATCGTATCGTATTGCATTTCAGTGGAAGAGGATCCAGCCGTAGTCGTTTCATAACGCGCAATGGATAGGATTTGTTCTGTATCCGTTTTTACTTCATAACCTGAATCCATGCCTAAATGTCCGCTACCCGCCTCTTCCAGTCTGGCGATCTCTTCCTCAAATTTCGTAAAGAGCGCTCTGTTTTCTTCGATATACTTTTCATTTAGGGCAATTTGTAATCCTTCGTTTTCTAAACCATCGATGGCCGGCGTTTCCATGTTTGCTTGATACGTTTCCTTTTCCATTGTTAAGGTTTCTATCGTGAAAACTTGCACGATCGAACCAAGAACCGGGATGTTCACTAGCGAATTGGCGAAAGTTGGACTAGCATTAATACCACCAACGAATAAAGCCGCCGCCGCAGCTACACTGAGTGACCAATTTCTCAGTGGAGAAGGCTTCTTTTTTGAAAGTTTAGCTCTTTGAATTGAATCTTTCACTAAATTATCTAATTCGGGAGGAATTTCAATATCGTCATATTCTTTCTTCATTTTGTTCATCCGTTTCATTCCAAATCCCCCTTTTCAATTTCTATCCGCAGTTTTTTTAAAGTTCGGTAAAGCCTGGTTTTCACGGTATTACTGTTTTCATCTAAAATGGCTGCTACTTCGTCAATCTTCAAGTCTTCAAAGAAGCGTAAAATAATCAACGACTTTTCGTCTGGAGAAAGAGTCTCTAGCGCATCTAATAAATCTATATCAGTTGGTTCATCTTCAGTTTTTGGTAAATAGACATCTAGAACTTCGTCATCCATCACCATCACCCGCTGATGCTTACGAATAAAATCGATGGAAGTATTCACGAGAATGCGATAGAACCACGTCTTTAAATACTTCATTTCTTCTAGACGATGAATGGATTTCAATGCTTTGAAAATCGAGTCTTGCACAATATCCAGCGCATTTTCCTTGTTTTTCACATAGCTATAGGCGAGCCGATAATGAGCATTTTGGTTTTCAATTAAAAATTGCTCAACCTGCTCCATTTTTTTGTTTTTTGTCATGACAAAAGGTTCACCTTCTTCAATTTTAAACATGTCGCGATCACGTCTTACTCTTTTGACGGACAGCTTCTGCAAAAAGTTTGGATTTTATTTTAAAAATAGACAAGAATAAGCTGATCACATGCTGTTGAGAGCAAGAATTATTTTTCTTGTTTCGTAACTGCTATACTCATGACTATACCAACGGATAAAGGAGCAATGTATTTTATGAAGAAATATATAAATGCGAATATATACGGTGACCCAGATTCCCATGAGTTTTTAGTGGAAGATGGTCAGTTTACCGCAATTGGTAATGATCTAGATAACGCAGATGAAGTAATTGATCTGCAAGGACGTTTAGTATTGCCACCTTATGTGGACCCTCATTTACATTTGGATTATATCTTTTCGGGACTAGGCGAAGGAAATGCAAATGTATCCGGAACATTATTTGAAGGCATTCAGCGTTGGAGTGATAATAAGAAATCATTGACTGAAGAAATGGTGCGTGAACGTGCGATAAAAGGAATTCAAAAAGAAGTGAGTAAAGGAGTTCAATTCATTCGTACACATGTAGACATTACAGATCCAAATTTAACGGGAATGAAAGCATTAGTTACACTGCGCGAAGAATTGAAAGACCTCGTTACATTACAATTCGTAGCTTTTCCTCAAGAAGGATTTTTTAGATATGAAGGGGCAGAGCGTTTAATGCAAGAAGCGCTTGAAATGGGTGCGGACGTAGTAGGGGGGATTCCTCACTTTGAAATTTCGTATGAGCATGGCGTGGAGTCATTGCGACGTATTGTCGACATGGCGGTAAAGCATAACGTGATGATTGATATTCATTGTGATGAAAACGATGATCCAAATAGTCGTTTTTTAGAAGTGTTAAACGCGCTCGTTATGGAAAAAGACTACGGTAAGTATACAACGGCTAGTCATACATGTAGCTTCGGTTCAGTCGATAATAGCTATGCCAATAAAATGTTAGGTCTTTTTAAAGAATCACAAATTAATTTTATTTCTTGTCCAACTGAAAACGCCCATTTACAAGGACGCGGCGATAGCTATCCTAAACGTCGTGGCTTAACTCGAGTCAAAGAGCTATTGAATAACGGAAACAATGTGGCGTTTGCGCAAGATTCCATAGCGGATTACTGGTATCCGTTAGGCAATGGGAATATGATGAATATTTTAGACAATGGGATTCACTTAGCGCATTACACACATATTGACGAGATCAATAAGGCATTGGATTTGATCACGTATTACGGTGCAAACATTATGAGAGTAAATGATGCGTATGGTATTGAAGTAGGGAAGCCTGCCAACTTTATCGTGTTGGATGCACAGGATCCGTATGAGGCTATTCGTGAGCGAGCAGAAGTGCTGATGTCTGTGAGAAATGGTGGCTATCTCTTTAAGCGTGAACCGCGGAAAAATGAAGTAGAAGTAGATTTTTTAAAGCAATCGTGAAATTCTATGACCATTCTTAAAAGTCCTCCTCAACATGCGTTGAGGAGGACTTTTATGTGATTTGAAATTTTGATATTGGAGATGTGTGAATAAACTATGTTACACAATGGCCCGGATTGAGACGTAGTAATTCTTACACCATAACTCCACCTTAGTTTTATTATTTTATGTACTTTATATTATCCATTAAACCCCAAACGACAGAATCCTTACTCAAATTAAAAGAGGTACTACATACGAACACTTGATTATATTCAGAATGGTTGGATTAATCTTGCAAGTTAATGCAGATAATGCTACATTGATGGTGTCGTTCTCTACCTGACTTGCAAATGTCGAGTAGATTTGTAAGTGTAAAATCTAAGTGGATGAAATACTACTATAGAAAAAGTTTATTTTATTAGGGGGACAATGAATAATGATACAAATCGGTAAACATGATCATGTTGGAAGTTTTTTAAGAACAGATGCCATTAAAGATGCGAGAAAATCCTACATACATGATGAATTGACGGCAGAGGAACTGCGGTCAGTTGAAGATGTAGAAATTGAAAAATTAGTAAAGAAACAAATTGATTTAGGAATAAAGGCCATTACAGACGGTGAGTTTAGACGTTCATGGTTTATGCATGACTTTTTCTGGGGCTTAGAAGGCGTTTCATTTGAAGCGGTTGAAAAAGGTTATGATTTTGTCGGACAAACAACTAGGGCGGAATCCTTTAAAGTAACAGGTGAAATTTCATTTGGAAATCATGAAATGGTAAATGATTTAAAATTTCTAGCTGACTTAGTTGAAGAGTATGGGGATGGATCGCAATTTGCAAAGTATACGATTCCCGCACCAACCATGTTTTTCCAACGAGTCCTTACAGAAAAGGAAAAAGAAATCTATCCAACTATCGAAGATTTAGCAGCTGACATAATTAAAGTATACCAAGATGCGATCCAGGCTTTCTACGATGCCGGTTGTAGATATTTACAGTTTGATGAGTGTATCTTATCCGCATTAGATGACCCAAAACTAGCAAACATTATGGAGAATTTCACAGGATTAAAATTAACAGACACAACAGATTTATTCGTTAGGGTGATTAAGGAGTCATTAAAGAATAAACCAGAAGATATGATTGTGGCGACACATATGTGTAAGGGAAACTATAAGTCTGCTTATTTATATACAAGTGGTTATGAAACTGTTTCTAAGTATTTCGATGAGCTTGGTTATGATGTGTACTTATTGGAATATGATGATGAACGTTCAGGCGGTTTTGAACCATTAGCGAACATCAAAAATGAGGGTACACAAGTAGTATTAGGGGTCGTGACTTCGAAAACTCCAGAATTAGAAGATGCAAATGCGATGAAAGAAAAAGTGAAAGCAGCTTCGGAGCATTTCCCATTGGAACGTTTATTAATATCACCGCAATGTGGATTTGCAAGTACCGAAGAAGGAAACAGTCTATCAGAAGAAGAGCAGTGGGGGAAAATGGAACATATTATTAAGTTGTCGAAAGAAATCTGGTAATATGTAAGAAATTTCAAATCTACGTCAAAACACACACACTTTTTACTTCTATGTGAAAAGGGTGTGTGTTTATTTTAGATTTTAAATAAAATTTGATCATGCTACTAGTGATTATAACAATTGCATCTTGTCACTTACCTAACTTACTGGCCCGATTGCGGTATGGACACGATTCTTTGTACAGCAAACGCGCCCGTTTGTGGAAGCCACTTCTTACAAATTGGATATATGGAGAGTAACGAAATTACTTTCTATTTTTCATCACTTCAGCCAATGTCTTAGAATGTATATCTTCTTCCGTACTTAGCTTTTCAATAATGTTGTGATAGTCTTCTTTATTTCGATTTTGGCTTAGTTTATAAGCTGCTTGTACTTCTTGAATTTTTATTTTAAATCCGACTATACCTTTGATTTGTTTTTTCGTTTGAGAAGACAGATTCTCCCATAACACTGGATTCTTACGATGCCCTTCATATTTTTGTAATAATAATATAAGATCTTCTTCCAACTCTTTCTCACTCATAATATTCGCTGTTCCATATACATGGACAGCTTGGTAATTCCATGTTGGCACATTTTCATGTTCGTACCATGATGATGAAATGTACCCATGAGGACCTTGAAATATAACAAGAATGTTTTCCTTTTCTACCTCAAACGCTTTCCATTGAGGATTCGCATAAGCCATATGCCCAGTAATGTAGTCACCATCGCTTGTTCGGATTAATTGTAACGGTGCATGAGTGGCAATTGGCTTCCCCTGATCTGTTGTAACAACCGTACCAAAAGAGTTTTTTTGAATAAATTCCCACACTTCATCAACATTTGTCACCTTAAAATGTTTTGGAATATACATAGAATTCCACCTTTCCAAGAGGTTATACGAGTGTTTTGTTCATGATCAAGTCTAATTGTTCTTCATCCCCCATAAAGAATGTGTGGGTTCCGATGGTAGTAAACTCCATTTTCTTATAAAAAGCAATAGCATTTTCATTTTTTTCCCATACACCTAGCCAGATATTCTTTTTATTATGTTCCCTCGCAACATCCAGTGCCTTATTAAGCAGAACTTTACCAAGGCCATGTCTTTGAAACTTGTTCCTTATATAGATCCTCTCAATTTCAAGTGACTCCTCACCCATTTCTTCAGACTGGGCATCACTAATATTGACCTTTAAATATCCAACAATCTCATGATTAATATAAACGAAAAAGAATTGTGATAAAGTATTGGATAGTTCCTTTTCTAATTTTTTTAAGGTAAATGCACTTTCCAAATAGGACTTCATATTTTCAGGTGAATTCTGATTTTTAAATGTTGCATTGAATGTTTCTATACTTATTTCTTGAAGTGTTTGTAAATCCTCCAGCGTGCACTCTTTCATTCTTATAGTCATTTTACTTTTTCTCCCCTTTATATAATCTCAATAGTTTCTCTTGTTTCCCTTTTTTACATATTCCCAGTCAACTTCTATATTCTTTCTAACTCTTTGAAGAAGTTGAGAAATAATTTCTACTTCACTTTCGGAAAAACCTGCTAATGCGACACTATTCGAATGATCATTCTCTCTTTTAATATTAGGATAAACATTTTTCCCCTTCATAGTTGGAAAGATTTTTTTAATTTTCTTGTTATACTTATCTTCCCTTCTTTCAACAAAGCCATTCTTTTCAAGTTTTTTTATAGCTCGAGAGGCTGTTGTTCGATCTACTTTTATCATCTCAGCCAACTTTTCTTGAATGATTCCGGGGTTCTCACATATTCGCACAAGATACAAATACTGTCCTTTTGTAAGGTCATATTCTTTAAATTCTATATTACTTATAGAATCTAACGCTCTTGCTATCATTCCAATCTCACGAAGAATCTCCTTCATAAATTAACTCCTTAGTAACTATTTTGTTGCAAATGCAATAAAGTCGATGTATTAAATTTAATGTATTTTTGTTGCATTTGCAACAAAAAATGAAAAAGGGTGAATGAAGTAAAGAGTAAACATTAACTTGCTACAGTACATCCTCGAATTATAATAAAGTTTGCTATTCCATGTAGTAATGGAATATAGGAAGGATTCTGAATAGTGCACTTACAGCATAATCTGGCCCGATTGCGGAACATCATCATGGTCCTGGTCCAGCTCCATAGAAAACAAAATAAGCAACTACTTACTAATATTATTATCATCTCTATGAACTTGAAGTTTAAATTCGGGCTTTGTGTATCTGTCTATATTTTACAATACTACGTAACCTTACCTACTATTTCAATATCTTTTCCAAATTATTTAATCAATCATCATCTACTATCGTTCTAAACATTCTATTTATACAAGTTGAAGAGGTCTTTCACATAATATCACCACATTCTTTAATTCGACTAACATTGTCTAGTTGATGATCTAGTAGAAATCACTGGAGTTATCTAAATCTTCCGATATGGTGTATGCTAGGGAAGTAATACAAAAAAGTTAATAAATTGAAAAAAGAAAGCAGTCTTTTTTGGTAGAAACTTGTCTTCATTTTAATGAGGGAAAATGTATTCTAAAAAACCTTATAATAGACTCTTTGTAAACACTCTAAAAGGTTTATATAAAATGGGCCCGTAACTATGAAATTGATGAATCTTGATATCAAATCATTGGAGGGAACTTTATGAACATTACAGTAGTAGGAGCAGGGCACGGAGGTACAACCATTGCAGCAGATTTAAAAATGAAAGGTCACTTGGTCACCTTATTGAAAACATCCAAGGGGCTGCATACTGAACATTTCGATCATATTGCGCGAAATAAAGGCGAAATCACATTACTAGATCATTCCGTAGAAACTACTGTGCATCTCGATTTAGTCACAACGGATGTACAATTGGCTATCACAAATGCGGAAATTATTATTATATATGTGCAAACAAATTACCATGAGGACGTAATCAAACGTATTATTCCATTCATGAATGAAGATCAAATTGTGTTGCTGGAACCAGGTTACTTATCTACTGCTTATTTCTTAAAACACGAAAAAGAGAAAAGTTTCACGATCGTAGAAGCACAAAGTTCTCCAATTGATTGTCGAATTGTAGAACCTGGGAAAGTGAAAGTTTTATTCAAGAATGTGCGAAATCCTGTAGCGATATTTACCAATCGCAATGAAAAAGTAATACAGGAGAAATTGAATACACTAGACTATAACTTCGTGTATTTGAATTCGATTATCGAAGCGGCTCTTCATAATCCTAATTTAATTGTTCATACAATCGGTGGGATTATGAGTATTCCTCGCATTGAACATACAAAAGGTGATTATTGGATGTATAAAGAAGTATTTACACCGCATGTTTGGAACATCGTCAACAGTTTAGATGATGAAAAAATGAATGTTCTGGAAGCGATTGGGGCAGAAAGATTACCTTATGTGGAAGCGTGTAGGTACCGTAATTCTGAAGATCTAACTATTGATGCGAAAGAAGCGTTTCTGACGTACGCAAAGAACAGTTCGCCAGAAGGTCCGTTTGTAGCGGATTCCCGATTTATTACAGAAGACGTACCCGAAGGCTTAGTTTTATTAGAATCTCTCGGACAAATGTTGGGTATTAAAACACCTACTTGCAGTAGCTTGATCGATATCGCTTCTGCAGCGTTAAACGTAGACTTCAGAAAGAATGCCAGAACGGTGGAGTTACTTGGCAAGGGAAATCTGGAGAAAATAATTGGTTTCACGAATCATGACTTTATGATACCAGCGTAAGAAACGACCAAATACACAGATTTATATTTTAAAAGACCCCCTTACAGATAGAAAGCATTCTGCGAGAGGGGTCTTTAATTTGATTTATACTGTTATGCATGAATCTAGAGGGAAATGAATTCAAAAAGCTTTGAAACTATTTCTGTAATTCTACGTCTGTACGGCATACTACTAGATTATGGAGAGGATGAAGTCGAATGAAGAATAAAATCATAGCGGTACTCGGTGCGATTTTGCTAGTATGCAGTGTGCCTTTATCAAGCGCAGCTGCAGGTGATTCGGGGTTTCCGGATGTTCCCGCTACGAAACATTTCGCGGAAGCAGTGAATGACTTGGCGGCCCGTAATATAATTGGAGGCTATCCAGACGGTACATTCCGGCCGAACGACTCTATCACGAGAGGGCAAGCAGCTGCCATTATCGTGAAGATGACGAAACTGCCTACTACGAATATAAAAGATCCGAAATTCAAAGACGTATCGACTGCAAATGGCTATTATAAAGCGATTGCGGTATTAGCGGAAAAAGGAGTCATCAACGGCTATGGCGACGGACGATTCGGACCAAACGATTCGATTACGCGTGCGCAAATGGCTTCGATCATCATCAAAGCGTTTGAATTGCCACTATATCATGATCCGGATTATGGATTTTTAGATGTTGCGCATAAAAATGGCCACCGTGAAGGAATATATAGTCTGTATCAACTCGGGCTTACAACAGGGACGTCTCCTACGACATTTAGTCCAAACGCTTCCATTACAAGAGGTCAAGCAGCGAAATTACTCAAAGCGGCGGAAGATGTAAAGCCTGGAATTCTTACGATGCATGCAAAAGATTTTAAATGGAAGAGATTCAACAATGTCAGCAAAACAAATTCGAATGTATTCGATGTCGTGGCAGACAGTGAAATTCCAAGCCGGCCCAATTTGAATACAAAGATTCATATTGTTCCAAAGAAAGAAGGAACGGCTACACTGACTTTTTCAGGGGTAGCTTCATCCGAGACATTCGATAAAAATTATAGAAAATACTACGTACATGTCAAAAAAGTGAATGATGCATGGGATATTTCATTGGAAGAGACGGCAGATATCTATTCCACACCTGTAGAGCTGTGGAAGTATTATGAAAGAAGAGAAAATAACGAACCGTTCATAGATGCTAAGTCGATTACTCTTTCGACAGCGGAAGGAGAACTGGTGAATGATCGCGTAGGATTTAAGCGATGCGGAAATCAGTCGTTGCAATATTGTAATGCCATCCAAATGGATCAGCCGGGCGAATTTATTGCGACGGTTACGTATGCTGACGGCGTGAAAACACGTTATTATATCGCATCGACTGAAGTAAAAGAACAATTTTATTATTCCGTCCATGTCACGTCAATCAAACCGAATGAAGTGCTGAGCATATGGGAAGGCGCTAAACTGGGCAAGCATGTGCTGCCTAAAGGAAGTGAACAGATTGCGACGGTGACAAGGGACCCGGGGACGAATGTGTTCCGTATCACACCGAAGAAGCCAGGAGATTTCTTTGTCGACTTCCCGGAAGCTAAGGGAGTGTCGCAGGGAAATCACAGGGTGTACGATGGTATCCGGGTGAGAGTCAGTCAATTTGGCCCTTACCTGCATGTAGACGCAACGGTTAGTGAAGAAGATGATATGATTTTTAATTAATAGAATATTAAGGAGCAAAGCAGGCATGGATCACATGTCTGCTTTTTGGTGTTTGCAAAAAAGTATCTCGAGCGGCATAGTCCTATGCTACACTATAATTAATAGAAAAGTCTGACTTGGACTTAGGGAGGGCATGCAGATGAACGTGATTGAGATGAAGCAAGTGACGAAAGCTTTCGGTGCGCATCATGCGTTAGATGAACTGGATCTATCGGTAATGAAAGGGGAAGTATTCGGCTTTATCGGGCCGAATGGGGCAGGAAAGTCGACAGCGATTCGGGTGTTGCTTGGCATGCTCCGTAAGACGAGTGGGACGGCGACGGTTTTTGGTGAAGATGTATGGCGCGATGCGGTGAAGATTCATCGTCGTATTGCGTATGTGCCAGGGGACGTAAATTTATGGCCGCAGCTGACGGGCGGGGAAGTGATTGACTTATTCGCAAGTCTTCAAGGGAAAATGAATACGCAAAAACGTGATAAATTACTGGCGCGTTTTCAGCTAGATCCAACGAAGAAGTGTCGGACGTATTCGAAAGGGAATCGACAGAAGGTTGCGCTCGTAGCGGCATTTGCTTCGGATGCGGAGTTGTTTTTACTCGACGAACCTACGTCTGGACTCGATCCGTTAATGGAGAAAGTCTTTCAACAATGCGTGGCGGAAGTGAAGGCGGAAGGGAAGACAGTGTTGCTGTCGAGCCATATTCTATCCGAGGTCGAGAAACTGTGTGATCGAGTCGGTATTATTCGGCAAGGTCGGCTAATCGAGTGCGGCACATTGAATGAACTGCGACATTTAACACGTATGCAACTAACGGTGGAAACGAAAGTTCCAATAGAATTGCTCGCTTCCTGGCAAGGCGTCCATGACGTAGTACAGACGGAAATGGGTTGGACATTTCATGCGGACGCTGAAGAAATGGAATCGATTATGCAGAAGCTGAGCAGTTACGGCATACAAAGAATAGAAAGTGCACCGCCAACGCTTGAAGATTTATTCATGCGACACTATGAAGAAACAGCGGAAAGTAGGGAGTCGTGATGAAGGGGCGGTTTGTAGGAGTCGCTCGTCTATCAATGTTCATTATCCGCCAAGACCGACTGCGATATGTATGGTGGCTTATGGGTATCATTGTGCTGACGCTCATTGTTCCACCGGCTCTTAATGAATTATATCCAACACAGCAAGACCGGGACGTGTTAGCGGAAACGATGGAAAACCCAGTGATGGAGACGATGGTCGGTCCTGGTGACCTCGCGAATTACACGCTGGGTGCGATGGTATCACATCAGATGCTATTGATGACCGCAATCGCAGTCGCTGTCATGAATATTTTATTGATGGTGCGACATACGCGAGCAGAGGAAGAAGAAGGGCAAGTGGAGTTATTGCGGTCATTTCCAGTCGCCCGGGATTCGCAGTTGACGGCTTCGATGCTGACGTTGACCGGAGTGAATCTACTGCTAGCTTTATTGATTGGTGTGGGTCTGTCTAGTCTGTCATTCGATAGTATGGGAGTAACGGGGTCGTTCATTTATGGCGCGGCGCTTGGTGTGATCGGGATGTTTTTTGCGAGTATCACAGCCGTTTGTTCCCAACTGGCCGGAAGTTCGCGGGGAGCGGTCGGGTTGTCATTTACGGTGATGATCGCCTGCTATTTGCTGCGGTCAGGCACCGAGTGGATCCCGCCATTTGGCTGGTTGACGCAAGTTCAGCCGTACAGTGAGAATAACTGGTTACCTGTAGGTGGCTTACTCGTCGCGGGTGCTGTGTTGTTTTTATTTGCGGTGATGTTACTAGGAAAACGGGATATTGGATCTGGCTTGATTCCGTCAAGAAACGGTCGTGCGCATGCATCTGTTTTATTGCGTTCACCGATTGGCCTCGCTTGGCGATTACAACGGACGACATTCCTATCGTGGTCCATCGGCATGTTGGTGCTCGGTGTGTCGTATGGTTCAGTCCTTGGTGATTTAGATGCGTTTTTCCAAGACAATGATATGCTCGCTTCGATGATAGTGGCGGATGAAAACAGTTCGTTAACTGCCCAATTCTTGCCCATGCTCATGGCGGTGTTAGCATTCATCAGTACGATTCCCGCATTGTTGTCGATTCATAAAGTGGTGGGGGAAGAACGTAAGTCACGTGTGGATATACTGCTTAGCCGTTCTGTTTCTAGAACTGCGTTATTTATGTCGTATCTAGTGCTTGCATGTATTACGGCTGTTATGATGTTGAGTTTTGCAGCACTTGGTTTATGGCTAGCGGGAACTACTTCAATGGAAGAACCTTTTTCTTTCCAAACGGTTTGGCAGGCAGCACTCGTCCATTTTCCAGCCATTGCGGTGTTGATAGGAGTCAGTTCATGTTTGATCGGCATTGCCAAGAAAGCGGTCGGGTTGGTTTGGCTATATCTTTTCTATGGATTTATGACGCTCTATTTAGGCGGGCTGTTCCAATTTCCTGAGTGGATGGAAAAGTTGTCACCTTTCGGATTCGTTTCAAAATTGCCGATAGAGGATATGAATTGGTTGTATGCTGGCGGGTTGATAGTTATGGCGATCTTGTTGATGATAATTGGCATCAATCGCTATACAAATCGGGATATAGAAGGATAGGAAAACAACAAAAAAACCAGACGAAGATGTCTGGTTTTTTGCATGGCTTGTATACTATTAAACTGTAGCTTTACTGCTCTTTGGTTCAACCAATAAACCACCGTCACCTTTAAGGTAGTTAATCATATCTTCTGTAGCACGATAAGCGAATGCACCAATCGTTTCTGTAGGGTTCGAGTTACCGAAGTGAGGGAATGATGATCCGCCCACGACGAATACGTTTTCCATATCCCATACTTGTGAATACGTATTAACAGCGGAGATTTCTGGGTCTGTACCCATGATCACGCCACCTGCTGCATGTGTATTGACGCTGGATGAAGTCATTTCTACATCGTCCGATACAGGAGGAGTATTGACGATATCCGCGCCCATTTCTTCTGCGATTTCAGCACATTTTTCAGCGATTGCTCTTGCCATATTGCGTTCTTGGTCTGTAAACTTAGCTGTGATTCGTAGAAGAGGATCACCGTAAATATCTTTATACGTTGGATCCAAGTCTAGGTAGTTATGCGTACGTGGTAACGTACCTTGCATACCACCAATATTTAAATAACGATGTGCATAATGAATGGATTTCTCTTTAAATTCTTTACCCCAATACGGAGTACCTTGAGGTACACGGTTATTCGAGATAGCCGCCGCACCGTCTTGGAAAATACTGATGTTAAATCCAAGAAGGAAGTCTGTAGCCGTGTTATCGATATGATCTCCATTAAAGTCATCGATTACACAACCGAGTGCACCAGCTCCTGCGAATGTATTGAGCTTCTTGTCTTCAAAGAATGCAGTAGCGGAGTTTCCGCCAGTTCCTGTGTAGTGTGAAGTGAAGTTTTTACCAATTACGCCTTTTCCAGTTTCGGAATTATATTGTTCTCCGATTCCAGATAGCATCATCAAACGGTTATTACCTGAGAAAAATGCAGCCGATACAACAAGGTCTGCCGGTTGTTCGAATTCCTCAAGAGTAAGTGGGTCAACGTATAATACGCTAGTTGCTTTTTTCCCGTCATGTAGAATGCGTTTTACGTGTGCATTGTTACGGATCTCAAAGTTTCCAGTTTTTTGTGCTGTCTTAAGAACTGTAACGATCGGATCTGCTTTTGCCGCAAAGTCACAACCGTACATAGAACAAAATGCACAAAATACGCATGCGTTGATTGTTTCGCCATCTGGATTTACATATTGTTGTGAAATCGTTGCAGCTGGCATGCGGAATGGGTGATACCCAAGATTAGCCGTAGCTTCTTTGAATAATTTGATAGGTGGAGACTCTTTCATCGGTGGGTTTGGATAATCGTTAGCACGTGGTGGTCCTAATGGATTCACTTCACCTGAGATCCCCGCCGTTTTTTCCCACTTATCATAATACGGTTCCATATCATCGTATGTAACGCCCCAGTCCTGAATCGGCATATCTTTAGGGATTCGTTCTTCACCGTACTTTTCTACGATTTTAGTACGGACTTCAAAGTCGGAGGGAAGCCAGCGATACGACCAACCTGACCAATGCACGGATGTCCCGCCTGTACCTTCGTCATAGATTGGGTATCCATTATGTTTACGCATAGGAATTGCATCATCACCTATATTGTTTCGAACGTCATCGTTTGTTTCGTTAAATCTTGAGCTAACTCATGACGTTTTGTATAACGAAGTTCGTCTTTTGAACCGATGAAATTTTTTGTGCTTCTTTCCTTACCACGTTCTAGGCAGACCACTTTATAGCCAGCTTTACTTAATTCAGCCGAGGCGATTCCTCCGGCCCAACCGCTTCCAACAACGACAACGTCTACTTTTTCTAGTTTTTCAGCCATGTATTAAACCCCTTACATTACGATTTTTGTTGATAACTTGTTAGACTAATTGGATCGCGTTTAACGAATTCGTCTTTTTCGATGATGTCTGCGTATGAAGGTACAGCACCAGGGAATTCTTGCATTTCCCAGCCAGCCATATTACGATTTCCACCGTATAGTGGGTCAGAATATGCACCTTCCATTGTCAATTCGCGAAGTAACTGGAACATACTACCCGCATTTACGCCACGAAGTTTCACTTTGGAACACTCGAAGTCTTGCAAAACTTCGATCTGTTGCTCTTCTTCTGCTTTATCAAACGTTACATCAAAACGTTTTCTACTTTCATCATTCATTTTTCTAATTCCAGTAATAATTACTTGGCCTCTGTTTAGACTAGTTTGATCAACGGGAGGATCATTTGTTAAAAATGGTCCTTGTCTGTAATCGGAACCATTGATGCCCCAAGATCCAGCCATTTGTTTATCGATGAAGTAAGGAACTCCTAATTCAATCGCTCCTGGACCATTATCATCTTTTGGCAATATACGCTCAGTTGCTTGTTCAAGAACGACGAAGTCTTCATATCTCGAAAAGAACATACGTGCTTCAGTTAACTCTACTTTTTTCGTATCTGTTTGTACGGGTGCGCTTTTATCGGATTTAAATTGGTTAGTCAGTAGTCCACCTAACAATGAACCACCTGCGACTCCACCGACAACTAAGCCGGAATTTTTCATAAATTGACGACGACTTGTATCGGGTGCTTGTCCAGCATTGGACCCGCCTGGTTTTACATCTTTATGATCGGCCATTTTCCATCCCCCTAATTTCAAAAGTGCTTTAATGTTAAATAGATAATTTGGCGATTTGACAGTTTTACCTAATTCATCATGCTATGTCAAGAAGATTTCAATAAAACGAATGATAAACGATATAAAGTTATTGAGCGTTTATTTAATTTTTTTATTCTGATTCAATGGCTATTTCAAGCTAGAATATATAATTTAAGTAGCAATGTGAAAATACTTCTAAACCACATAAAGAGTTATATAACTAATAGGGCTATCTTTCTATTTAAATTAATACAGTGTAAAAGTTACAGAGGGGGATATCTCATGCTACTTAATTTAGGTTATTAAGTTAAGCACCTGAAAATATATACATATTTTGGGTAACTTGATCCCTGAAATAGTCATTTAGCATTTAAATGATTACTTTTAACTAGAGATCTTGATTTGTAATTAAATTCAGATGTGTATATAGGTATAAAGTGATATTGACCGATTTTTGATTATTGTAATAGAATGAACATATTGTCTTTTTTAAATATTATATATTTATAGTACGTTGTATAAGTGATATGGGAATGTTCAAATGTAAGTGCTTACAACGCAAAAAGCAATAGAATAGTATAGGGAGATGATGGCTATGAGTAAGAGGCTAGGTTTATTACTAACATTATTTGTTGCGATGCTAGTAGTATCTGCTTGTTCGGGCGATGGCTCTAAGGACAAAGATGGCAAAAGTGGTAGTAAAGAAAATGAGGACAGTAAAGTGTTAACGGTAGCAATGGGATCAGATATTGTCAGTTTCGATATTCATGATCATAATAATACCTCTACTGAGTCTGTGCACGACAATATGTATAATTACTTGTTTAAAAGAGATGCAGATAATGTTGTTCAACCTGAATTAGTTGAAAGTTTTGAACAGGTAGATGAACTTACAGTTAAAATGAAGTTAAAAGAAGGTGTGAAGTTTCATAATGGAGATGATTTAACTTCAGAAGACGTGAAGTTTACACTTGAAAGAGTAGCAACAGATGAAAAGCTAAAAGAACATGCTAACTATAAGCAAATTAAAGAAGTTGAAGTAATAGATGATTTGACTTTCAATGTAATTACACATGATCCTGAGCCATCATTATTCCATAGATTGTCCAGACTAGGATCTGGTATGTTACCTAAAAACTATATTGATGAGAATGGATGGGATCACTATCTCTCAAATCCAGTAGGTACAGGGCCATACAAGTTTAAACAATGGGTTAGAGACGACAGAGTGGTTCTAGAGCCATTTGAAGATTATTACGACGGTAAAGTCGATGAGTGGGATGAAGTAGTATTCCGTGTTATTCCCGAAAATTCAACACGTGTTTCAGAATTATTAACTGGTGGTGTTGATATTGCAACCAATATCCCACCAAGTGATTGGGACCGTGTTAATGACAACGATGGTACTTCAATGAAAACAGAAGTTTCCAATCGTACACTTTTGCTAATGTTAAGATCAACAGAAGGTTATCCGACTTCTGATGTTCGAGTTAGAAAAGCTATTGACTATGCTATTGATAATGCAGCTTTAGCAGAACATGCATTAAAAGGCGGAGGAGTTCCAACGCGTACAAGAGTTGGCCCAGGAAACTTTGGTCACAACCCGGATTTGTATGATACGTACAACTATAATATTGATAAAGCCAAGGAGTTACTGAAAGAAGCAGGGTATGAAGATGGATTTGAAATGACGTTCCAATCACCACGTGGACGTTATTTACAAGATGCTGAAGTATCCGAAATGATTGTAGGAATGCTTTCACAAGTAGGTATAACAGCGAAACTGGAATTCATGGAGTGGAGTAACTTTGTAGAGATGCGTACTGCGAAAAAGAACGGCGATGCTTACTTACTGGGGTTAGGTAACTCAATGTTTGATGGAGCGTATTCGGTAGATTGGTACCGCGCGGAACGTTTCGAAGGGGAAACAGACTACAAGAATGATGAAATCGAAGAATTGCTTGATCAATCAGCTGTAAACATGGATGAGAAGACACGCGAAGAGCAAATTCAGAAAATCGAAGAAATTGCTGCTGAAGACGTGCCTCACGTAATTCTATATCAGGAATCCATAAATACAGGCGTTAGTGATCGTGTGAACTTTGAACCAACAAAAGATGAAATGATTTACGTACCGAATATCAAACGAAACTAAATAATCTACTGGGGGTTAGGGGAGCTGTATACCCTGACCCCTAGTTTATTTAAGAAGGAGGAAAGCAATGGTTAAATTCTTGCTGAGAAGAATACTGGAAATAATACCTGTTCTTCTAATTATATCTTTTATTGTATTTACTCTTGTATTTGTTGCAGGTAATCCTGTTGCTCTTATGCTTCCTGAAGACGCTTCTACTGAGGATATTATTGCACTCGAAGCCGCGCTTGGGTTAGATCAACCTTTTGTCGTCCAATACGGAAAGTATATGTTAAATCTAGTACAAGGTGATTTTGGTCAATCCTTTAAATACAATACGGATGCATTACCTTTAGTATTAGAGAGGCTGCCAGCCACATTAGAACTCGGTGTAGCAGCACTATTACTGGCTATTATTATTGCGATACCACTTGGAATATGGTCTGCCACGAAAAAGAATACTTCTATTGATTTATTTGCAACTGGTGGTGCAGTACTTGGTAAAGCAATGCCTAACTTCTGGTTGGGAATTATGCTAATTTTATTATTTTCTGTAACACTAGGGTGGCTGCCAGTTTCCGGTAGGGGAACGTTAGCTCACTTAGTCTTACCTGCTATTACGCTAGGTACTGGAATAGCGGCAGAAATGACGAGACTCATCCGTTCAAGTATGGTGGAAACATTGAGTCAAGATTACGTAAGAACAGCAAAAAGTAAAGGGATTCGGAATTTCTTTGTTGTGTATAAGCATGCATTTAGAAACTCACTAATTCCCGTCATTACAATTACTGCATTACAAACTTCTACGCTTGTAGGAGGAACATTAATTACAGAAACAGTATTTTCGTGGCCAGGTTTGGGTCAATTATTAATACAAGCTGTGAATACAAGAGATATGGCAATCGTGCAAGCAAGTGTCTTTGTCATAGCAGTTCTTGTTATCTTGTCGAATCTAATAGCTGATATTTTATATAGAGTTTTAGATCCTCGGATTAAATATAACTAAGAGGTGAATTCATGTCTAATTTACATAATCCTGCGATAAATGGCTCTGAACAAACAACACAGTCGGTAAAGAAAAGTAGTTTCCAAAGATGGATTAGAATGTTGTTGAAAAGTAAGACGGGAACGGTGGGGATGTTGATTGTATTAGCCGTTATATTTGTAGCTGCTTTTGCAAATGTTTTAGCGCCATATGATCCTGCTTTGATCGATCCTACTAAGATATTAAAGCCGCCTTTTTGGTTGGATGGTGGAAGCATTGCGAATGTGTTGGGTACAGATAATTTAGGTCGGGATATACTAAGTAGAATTATTTACGGTTCTAGAGTGTCTTTATTAGTTGGTGTTGCCTCCGTAATACTCGCTGGAATTATTGGGGTAATCGTAGGTTTATTTGCAGGATATTATGGCGGATGGCTAGATACAGTTTTAATGAGACTAGTAGACTCATTTCTCTCTATCCCGAATATTCTATTTGCGCTTGTATTCTTAAGTGTTTTTGGTCCAAGTGTCCCTACATTGATTGTTGTATTGGGGGTAACGAATTGGGTTGCCTACGCACGAATTGTTAGAGGAGAGACACTCTCTATTAAGGAAAGAGAATTTGTTAAGGCAGCCCGTTCAATGGGTGTGAAGAACAATAAAATTATAGGCAGACATGTTTTGCCGAATGTTATCTCTTCATTTATTGTCATCTCCACATTAAGTGTTGCCACGACAATTATATTAGAAGCCTCTCTTAGTTTCTTAGGACTTGGCGTACAGCCTCCTACTGTTTCGTGGGGAGGAATATTAAGCGATGGACGAGATTACTTGGCAACTAGTTGGTGGTTGGCTACGTTCCCGGGCATTGCCATCACCGTAACGGTTCTAGGTATTATTTTCTTGGGGGACTGGTTACGTGATGTGCTTGATCCCCGTTCACAAGGTCGAAGTTAAGGAGGTAAACCAATGAAGGACAATACATTATTAAAAGTGAAAAATCTGCATACGTATTTCAGAACAGAACATGGTTTAATACCTTCTGTAAACGGTGTTTCATTTGAAGTTAAAGAAGGGGAAACCCTCGCTATTGTTGGGGAGTCGGGATCTGGAAAGAGTGTTACTTCACTATCCATCATGGGATTAATTGAGCCTCCCGGAAAAGTGGAAGACGGAGAAATTTTATTTCAGAATAAAGATCTAACAAAAGTGAGTAATAAAGAATATCGAAAGTTACGCGGTAACGATATTGCAATGGTCTTTCAAGAACCACTGAGTTCTTTAAATCCGTTGTTCACAATAGGTAATCAAATTTCTGAATCTATCAAGTTACACCAGAATGTGGATAAGAAAGAAGCAAAAAAAAGAAGTATTGAAATGCTGAACCATGTTGGGATTCCACGGGCGGATAAAGTCTATGATTCCTTTCCTCACACACTAAGTGGTGGTATGAGACAACGTGTAATGATTGCAATTGCATTGTCATGTCAGCCCAAGCTACTTATTGCCGATGAGCCGACAACTGCGTTAGACGTAACAATACAAGCGCAGATCTTAAAGCTAATGAAAGACTTAGCCAAAGAAGAAGATACAGCAATCTTATTGATTACCCATGACTTGGGTGTAGTTGCCGAAATGGCTGATAAGGTAGTCGTTATGTATGCAGGCCAAGTAGTAGAATACACAGACGTATTCACATTATTCAGTAGTCCGAAACATCCATATACAAAAGGTTTACTTGACAGTACACCAAAATTCTTTGACTCGGATGAAAAGCTAGAGTCTATAAAGGGAACTGTTCCTACTCCTGATTCTATGCCAAAAGGATGTAAATTCCATCCGCGTTGTCCATTTGCAATGGATATTTGTATTGCACAAGAACCTACTTTGGATAAAATAGAAGGCCTAGCCGATCAGGATGTCAGATGCTGGTTGTATAATGATAAGGAGGCTGCTATTTAAATGACTAACATACAAACAGTGCCTCTAATAGATAAAAAGGTTCTACTTGAAGTAAAGAACTTAAAAAAGCATTTTGAAGTTCCAGACGGTCTGCGATCTAAAAAGACTTTGAAGGCAGTAGATGGCATTGATTTCACAGTAATTGAAGGAGAGACTCTAGGTATTGTAGGGGAGTCAGGCTGCGGTAAATCAACGACTGGAAATTTACTAATTCATTTGCTTGAAAAGACAGAAGGAACTATTGTCTTTAATGGACAAGATATGGATTCGTTAAATACGGAACAATTTAGAAAGATGCGAGCAGATATACAAATGATATTTCAGGATCCATTTTCTTCATTGAATCCAAGAATGCGTGTTAATGATATTATTGCAGAGCCATTAAAAACACATAAAAAGTTGAGTAGAAAACAACTACGAGATGAAGTTTATCAACTAATGGATGCTGTAGGATTAGATCGATCTTACGCTAGACGTTACCCACACGAGTTTAGTGGTGGACAAAGGCAAAGGATAGGAATCGCCAGAGCCATAGCATTGCGCCCGAAATTAATTATTTGTGATGAACCTGTTTCTGCATTGGATGTATCCATTCAAGCGCAGGTTTTGAATTTATTAATCAGTCTTCAGAAGGAATTTAACTTAACATTCATTTTCATTGCACACGGATTGCCTGCTGTAAAGTATATTAGTGACCGTATCGCAGTTATGTATTTAGGGAAAATTGTAGAAATCACAACAAAAGATAAATTGTTCAATCGACCAATGCATCCATACACAGTAAGCTTAGTTTCAGCAGTTCCCCTGCCAGATCCTTTTAGTAGGGATACTAGAGAACGTATCATTTTGGAAGGCGATATGCCAAGTAACGTGGATTTACCTTCTGGTTGTAGATTCCATACAAGGTGCCCATTCGCACAAGATAAATGTAAAGTAGATGAACCGGCATTGATAGAGAGAGAGACAAATCATTTAGTGGCGTGTCATTTCCCGTTAAATGTGGAGAATATTATAAGTAATTAATTGAAGGGAATGAAATCTGTGAAGAACTACTTAGTCGACAAAGAACATGAAATGCTTGCATTAATTGAAAGACTTGTAAATATCGATTCTGGATCTCATAACAAAGATGGTATCGATGAGGTAGGTAGAATTCTGAGCGAAGAATATAAGAAACTTAATTTTACTGTAGAGGTAGTAAAGGAAGAGAATAATGGTAATAATCTACTGATTCGGCATAGTGATTCTAAGGAAACGAACTTAATTGCTGTAGCGCATATGGATACTGTTTTTAAAGATGGCACAGCGAGTGAAAGACCATTTAAGATAGAAAATGAGCGAGCGTATGGGCCAGGTGTCATTGATATGAAGTCGAGTCAAGTTGCCCTGCTTTACGCTATAAAGGCATTGAAAGAGAATAACAAACAAAGTTTCAAAGACGTTCGTATTGTATTGAACAGCGATGAAGAAATAGGTTCTGGTACTTCGCGTCATCTGATCGAGCAGGAAGCGAAAGGGAAGAAGTATGCTTTAATTATGGAACCGGCTAGAAAAGATGGTTCATTAGTTAGTTCACGTAGGGGTGGGGGCAGATATACTTTATTTGTGAAGGGAAAAGCTGCTCACTCAGGAATAGAACCGCAAAATGGAATTAGTGCAATTGAAGAAGTTGCATATAAAGTACTCCAGTTACACGCACTAACTAATCATGATGAAGGTATAAATGTCAGTGTAGGTCTCATTGAAGGTGGAGATTCTGTAAATACAATTGCGCCTTCTGCTGTAGCGCATGTGGACGTTAGAATCAGTAAAATTGAACAGGCCGAGTTTATAGATGAAAAGATTCGTGAAATCTGTTCGAAATCAGATGTTGAAGGTACAACTATCGAGTTAACGGGTGGATTAAATCGCCCACCAATGGTAAAAAATGATGAAACGATTAGTTTCCTAGATATTATCAGGGAAGTTGGAAACAAAGTAGGAATAAATATAACGGATATAGGTACTGGTGGAGGATCGGACGCGTCCTTTACTTCTGCACTTGGTGTTCCTACAGTCGACGGATTAGGTCCAGTCGGGGGAAACCCACACAGTGTAGACGAATATTTAGAAGTACCTACCCTAGTAGAAAGAACAAATCTTCTAGCTGAGTTAATTGAAAGGTTAAGCGAAAAGTAATTACTATAAAAATAACGATCTAATAAAAATACATCTACTATGTAGGTGTATTTTTATTATGATAATAATCATAGTATCCCTCATTCTACTAACGATAGAATGAACCTATTTTGTTATAATCACCATACATAGTGATTGAAAGTTTTGGACATAATGAAGTTGCGATATTGTATAACTGTATACAATATTGTATGCTGGATTTATAAATGAAAAGGAAAGGTGGTTACAAAATGGATCAATTTACAGTTCCATGTATTATCTATCGTGGCGGTACAAGTCGTGGCTTGTTTTTTCATAAGCAGGATTTACCTGAAGATCCATCCATACGGAATAAAATATTTTTAAAAGGCATTGGTTCAGAAGATGCATCTCAGATTGATGGCCTAGGTGCAGCTACGTCACATACGAGCAAAGTAGTCATCATAGAAAAGAGTCCAGATTCTTCATCGGATATATTGTATACATTTATACAATTGGGGATTGGCGATGATACAATCGACTATGAAGGAACTTGTGGGAACTTGATGGCGGCGGTTGGAGCCTTTGCGGTAGATGAAAATTTAGTAGATGTTGCAGACGGGGCAGAGCGTATAGTCGTGAAAGCTTGGAGCACGAATGTGGAAAAGTTGATCGAAATCGATGTACCTCTTATAGAAGGAAAAGCAAAAGTTATGGGCGACTATTCCATCTCGGGCATCAAATCTCCAGGTGCGAAGTATGTTGTTTCTATTCTGAACCCAGGTGGCGGGAAGACAGGCAGCACATTGCCCGTCGGAGCTAGGAAAACTAGTGATGAAATGGAGTTTTCATTCGTCGATATCGTCAACCCGTTCGTTTATGTGAAAGCGAATGATCTTTCATTGACAGGGACTGAATTAAACGCAGAAATTACGAACCATCCTGAAATTTTGCAACGGCTTGAAACGATACGGGAGATCGGCACCGTTTCTGCTGGTCTTGCGGATACCGTGCAAGATGCGCGTGACTTGTATCCGGCCATACCGAAAGTCGCTTATGTCGCAGCGCCACAGGATTACAAAACGTCTGGTGGCAAACTCATCAGAAAAGAAGAGATCGATATACTGGCACGTATGGTGTCGATGAAAAAAATGCATCGGACATTTGCGGTCAGTGGATTATTAAATATAGCGGCGTCATGTGTATTAAAAGATACGATTCCTTATGAGTTATCCACTGTGGATAAAGATATTCAAGACCAAGTGATCCGAGTCGGACATCCGGAAGGGGTAGCCGAAATTCGTGTGGGGAAAGATCCTGACTCTGAAGACATCTTATATGTAGGCTTAGATCGAACAGCGAGAAGAATAATGGATGGGAATTTATATATTCCAAATTAAAGAGGAGGAATTACGATGAGTTGGTTAGTACGTGATAAGAAAGAACATCCGGTAGTCCAGTTGAGAGAAATGCTTGAGAATGAAAAGGGGATCATTAAGATTCCAGGAGCGCATGATGCAATGGCTGCATTGCTTGCACAGAAACAAGGCTTTGGTATGATTTATTTATCAGGTGCCGCGTTAACGGCAAGTCTCGGTATGCCGGATCTTGGAATCGTGACATTGAATGAATTATCGCAACGTACACGTGAAATCACACGTGCTACTGGCATGCCGATGCTTGTGGACGTTGATACAGGTTTCGGAAGCATCTTGAATGTCACGCGCACAGTCTATGAAATGGTTGAAGCAGGGGCGGCAGCTATTCAAATCGAAGATCAGGATCTTCCGAAGAAATGTGGTCATTTAAATGGAAAGAAATTGGTGACGGCTGAAGAAATGGTCCAGAAAATTAAAGCAGCACGTAAAGCAGACGCAGATTTAGTCATCGTTGCTAGAACAGATGCGAATGGCGTGGAAGGCTTTGATGCGGCGATCGAGCGCGCAAAAATGTATCATGACGCGGGAGCGGATATCATTTTCCCGGAAGCGATGAAGACGGAAGAAGAGTTTAGAAGCTTCTACGATCAGACGAAATTGCCATTGCTTGCGAACATGACTGAGTTTGGCAGAACGCCTATGTATACAGCAGAACAGTTCGAAGATATGGGGTATAAGATGGTGATTTATCCTGTGACTTCATTGCGAATTGCGGCGAAAGCAATTGAACGCCTGTATAAAGAATTGTATGAAACAGGTACGCAGTCTGCTTTGTTGGGAGATATGCAAACACGAAAAGAGTTATATGATACAATTTTATATGATCAGTACGAAGAATTGGATGAAACGATTTCCAAAACCGTACTGGACGATTTATACAAGTAAATCCAGATAACGGCAGGTGTCGATCGTATGATGACAAACAAGAAAAACTCCACAATAGATACAGTATATGAAGCGATTAAAGAGAAAATTGTAGAGATGGCCTATGAGCCGAATGAACATTTAATCGAAGAAGTGTTGTCCACGGAGTTTCAGGTAAGTAGAACTCCGTTGCGACAAGCTTTGTATCGTTTGGAGCTCGAAGGATTAGTCTATAAAAAAACGACAGGCAGGATCCACGTAGCGGCATTATCAAAAAAGGAAGCAGAAGAGATCTTCTATGTACGGGAAATTCTGGAAGGACTCATCGCACGTCTAGCGACCATCCATATTGCTGCACATCCTTCAAAAGAAGACATCGTTCATAACTTGCAAGACGTAATGCTGCTGATGCGTAATGCAGCAGAAAGTGGGCGACAAGCCGACGTTGTCCGTTATGGAAACGAGTTTCATAATATCCTCGAAGTGCATAGCGACAATCAAACCGCAGTCAATATGCTGCGCCAGATTAAAAGCAGATTGGCGAGATATCGTCGTGTCGGGGTGTATAAAGATCCTGAGTATCCAGCGACGAAGCCAGTTGATGAGCATGAAGAAATTATGAATTTCGTAACTAGCGGAAATGCAGAAGGCGCTGAAACAGCGATGCGCGCACATATTATGCGGAGTTTGCAGAATACCATTCAGGCGTTGAGTTATTTACGAGGATGATAGGAATCCATTTGATCATGATTTTATGATTGAGTGGATTTTTCTGTTATAGATCCTCTACAAAGCGTTCTAAATACCCTACAATAATAGGATGTTCATTGGTATTATGTACATAACTAGTCATGACTAGTCTACTAACTATTAAGGGAGTGGAAGAGTATGAAAAAAACTTTACGAGTTCTAGTATGGACAGCGTGCATGTTGGCTTTATCGCTAGTTTATGCAGATTCCAATGAAGCGTCGGCGAAAGAGTTCAAAGATGTATCGAAGAAGCATCCGAACTACACGGCCATTCAAGAGATGCAAAAAGCGGGCTATATCAATGGGTATCCTGATGGAACGTTCCGCCCAAGTGAACCAGTCAGTCGTCAACACGTCGCCTCGTTGCTTGATCAAGTGTTGAAGTTCCCGCAACCGCCAACGGATAAATTGGTTTTTGCCGATGTGCCGAAAAACCATATGTACTATACGCCCATCATGAAGTTATACAACAAGGGAATCATTAGTGGAGGACTGGACAAGAAGTTTAATCCGAATGCATCCATTACACGAATCCAGATGGCGAAGATGCTCGATTTGGCATTTGACTTTAATATGAAAGAACCTGCAATTTTTGAAGATCTAAACTTCTTGCACTGGGGATACGTCCATGCAAGTGCGCTGTATGCCAATGGCGTAACGAAAGGCGATAACGGAAAGTTCTTACCGAATCAATCCGTTACACGTGCGCATTATGCGGAGTTTTTATATCGCGCTATGAAAGTGGGGAAAACGCCTTCTAGTAGTGTGGTTAGTAAAGAAAAAGCCGTTGATTTGACTATGCGCCTTCCTGTTGTGATTGAAGGAATTCGCGTTCAAGGAAAGTTGGATAAGCAAACATACAGCCAGCTTCGTTCAAAGCAGTTGCCTTATGCTACAAAAGCATTTGTCGAGGGGTTGTTAAAAGACGATTACCCGGATGTATGTACACATTGTGATTCGTTTTTATTCCCAGATTTAACAATTGAACCTTCACTGCGTTTCGAATATACGCAACCAGATGCCAAGACACTTCAAGTGCACACGATTTCATTACGTAATATGTTATCGTCTGCTAGTTATGTTCATTACGTGTTCAAGAATGAATCAGGTATATGGAAAATGGACGATTATTCAGGTGAGGACGTTGGGAAAAAGAATTTTGAACTGACGAAAGATGAAGCTAAGCGTGTAGTGGAAATGAATTATCGCTACTCTTCAAAGGTTAAGGTAACGTATGTTTCACAAGCGAAAAAGACAGGCGAAGATTATGCAACGAAAGAAAAGTATCCATTTACTGAATATAAATTCACTGTAGACACGGAAGACGGTCGGGAAACGGTTGTTGTGAATTCAGACGATGGCTTTACGTACTGATCCAAATCTATGGATAGACTAAGAGAAAAAACTCCTACACCACAAGAAAGTGGATTGTAGGAGTTTTTTCTTTGCTGAATAGTTGCTCAGTTTCTATACTATTTTTTAGCATAAAGACATATAGTCACAATGATACTATTTAGTAACCTTCATGCGATTCCAAATTATAGTATATAATAATCGACTAAAAGGAAAGGACTTCATAATTTGAATGAAATAGTAGTTCCATCCTCATAAACTATTTAGCATAAGTAGTCATGTATTTAATTAACAAGCATATGGTACCGAGTATTAATTAAATGATAGAGAGGGCGTGTAACATGAAAAAATGGATAGGGATTTTAGCTATTGTGTTATTGGCGTTACTAGGACTCAAATATTACACGCTCTTTACTAGTAAGCCGCCTATTAGTAAGGAAGATGCTCCGTCGACTGAACAATTCGTCCGGCATCACTTAATGAAGACCGATGGAAGAATTGCGACGGGTTTGACATCACGGAAAGAGGAGTACTTATCTGAGACGGTAGGTTTATGGATGGAATATCTATTGCTCGCGGATGATCAAGAATCTTTTGATCAACAAGTGGATGTGCTGAAAAAGTACTTTATGACGCCTGATGGATTGATCGCTTGGGAAGTGAAAGGGAAAAAGAAAGCCACTGCCAATGCCTTCATTGACGATATACGGATTATGAATGCTCTCTATGACGCGGAAGAGAAGTGGTCGGATTCTTCCTATCTTACAGTAGCAAAGAAAATAGAAAACGCACTTGTGGATTATCAAATCAATCAAAATATATTCGTTGATTTTGTAGATGTGAAAACGAAGGAACAAGGACAACAACTCACGCTGAGCTATTTAATTCCATCTGCAGTAGACAAAATGAAAGCCTGCGACAAGGAGGCGTATGAGCAAACACGTTCATTATTAACTAACGCGCCAAATAACTCTCTCGGCTTTTTGCCCAAAACATACGACCTGTCGACGCATAGTTATATATTTGAAACAGAAGCGAATATGATCGATCAGCTATATATGGGCTATCATCGTGCGCAGTGGGAAGGGGACGTTTCTAAATTAGTGGAATTTGTCCGTCAGACATACGCGGATGAAGGGAAGTTATTCGGTCGATATGATCTGAATGAAGGAAAGCCCATAGTGGAGTTTGAAGCTGTATCGGTCTATGCGCTGGCGATTCTACTTGCGATTGAAACTAAAGAGGATGAGTTGGCGGTCGCGCTTTATAAAAATATGAAAGCGATGCAGCAAACGGATTCGAAAAAGCCTTATTACGGAGGTTATATTGATGTAGCTTCAAAAAGTACGCATCCGTTTGATAATCTTTTAGCCTTGATTGCTGAAAGGAAGGGGTACGATGAAGGGATTTTTTAAGCAAGAAACTAAAACACTGCTGTCGCTTTCATTTTTAGTAATCGGCATGCAAGCTGCGGTATTTTACTTTGTGCAACAAGGGCAGACGGGAATGTTGCTGTCCGTTTTCTTACTGTTACTGACGGTTTTGGCGCTTCTAGCGGGTCCGGTCATTGCGTTGATGGGCAGTGTGTTTTCCATTTTCATCATGGGCACGTTGTTGATCATACTCTTTTTACGGCCAGATACATTCATTAGACCATTGACGGTTTCGTTGGCAGAGTTGCTGATTTTCGGCTTTGTGCTGTTGTTGACAATTCTAGTGGCGGGTGTCATTCATGATCAAATCGTCCAACAGAATCACTATACACGTAAATCGGAGAAGGAATTGCGGGAGTTGGTTGCTGTGGATTCTGAAACAGGTTTCGATAATCGTCATCGTATGGAAAGTGAACTAGACATGGAGGTTGCTAGAACCAATCGGTATGGCGGCGCGTTTACGCTCATCGTATTAAAGATGGATTTCCTTGAAGAATTCCATAATCTTTACGGAGACAAAGAGCACATGTATTTGCTAGCTTCTCTCGCGGATCATATGCAGTCCGTCATCCGTTTAACGGATAGGAAGTTCCGCTACGACGACGATCGCTTTGCTCTATTGCTAACACATACGGATGATGGGTCCATTGATATCGTGTATGAAAAGTTAAGGAAGTCGCTACAAAATCATCAATTACTTAATGAGAAGTATGTCACACTGACGTTTCGTGTAGCGCATGAAATGTACATGAAAGAGAAGAACATGCGAGGGCATGTGGAATTGATTGAGCGACTGGAAAGTGAGATGTTGGCTCGTGAACTATAAACTTCTAGTTTTCGTGTCGTTCGTGCTGTTGCTGATTCCTATTCCCGCACAAGCGGATTCATCTGATCGTCTTTTATTGCTGTATATGACTGCTAACGGAGAAATGAATGACCGTGTTGTTATGGCGGAAGCGAATCTAACGGCTTTCGTCGACGCGATCGATGTGATTGCAGCTGAAGACATCGAGCCGGGGACTGTAGAAGCCTACCAACGTGTCGTGCTATTCGGCGATACCATCGGGACAATTCCAGAAAATCTACAGCGCGAAATGCGGCAGTTCAACGGAACGGTACTGGCATTTGGATATAATGCGGATCAACTGCCACAGTTTCAAAAGTGGGATTTCCAGGAGGATCAACGCATCGCTAGTGTCGAAGGGCAACTGCTCGATGCAGTGAAATCCATTGTCCACGCGAGTCCGCCGAAAAATGCGACACGACTAGCGGAAGCAGAAACAATTGAACAACGTATACCGTTCATCGTGCAGCATGAAAATATTTCATTTATTGCTACAACCGCATTCAGCACAGAAGAAAAGTATATTTTGTCACGTGCGCTCTATGATGTTTTTGATATAAAGCCGCCGCCGACACATCCAACATATATTCAGCTTGAAGGCATTACGCCGATTTCTAAAGTTCAAGATATTCGAGAAGCGGGAAGGTATTTGGCGGAGCGTGACATTCCTTTCATCCTATCCGTCACGCCAGTGCATGTGAACGCAAAGACCTCTGAAAAGGTGGATTTGTCTTCCAATAAAGAGTTAGTAGAAGAATTGAAATCACTTCAGGCAAGCGGCGGTATCGTGATTGTCAATGGCTATAATCATAGCTACCGTTTAAATGAACAGTTTATCGGTTACGAATTTTGGGATATGAAGCTGAATCAACAGATTGGCGCTTCACCGGTCGACGACTTGCCGTCACCTATTCAACCTCCTACCCTATTTTCGTCGGATCAAGCCTATGCGAACTATCGCGCGGCAGATCTACAGGCAGAATCAAATATAGTTCATACAAAACAGCGACTCTCAATTGAAAGTCTGCTAGACGTTGGGCTTTATCCGTTAGGTGTGGAAATTCCGCAGTATACGATGAGTGCGAATGGATACGTAGCTACTTCCGAGTACTTTAATGCGATGTTCGGCAGGATGCAAGTGAGCGATACGGACGGCCGCTTGATCAATATGCCACTATTTATCACAAAGCCGGGAAGATTGTCGGGCATGACGCTGTACCCGGAAACAATCGGTTATGTCAATGTAGATAAGTCGGAGCCGTTTGAAGACATGGAGCAAACTATAAGGAACGTGCAAGCGGTACCTGGTTCAGCAATCGGCGGATTGTATCACACCTATATCGGTGCATCGTATTTGCCTGAAATGGTTCGGCTTATGGAATCGGTGCCTGGCATGGAGTGGGTGGAATTTTCCCAAATGAATCTTAGCGTGCAAACACCTGATAGTAAAATTCGCTACACAGAAGAAGGCGTACAATCCACGTCCACTATTACAAAACGGCAGAAGCTGGTGAAGACGATTAAGGAAAATCCAGTCAATGCATCGCTCTGGGTGATCGTCGTCGTGGTTGTGTTATTTCTAGTAGCGTTTGCGGTGTATGTGCTCAGTCTGCGGTTACGATTAAAAAAACGTCTGTTTGAGGAGCGTGATCAGCTTGATTAATATCCTGTTTTATACATCATTATCATTAATCTGGATCATGTTGCTTTATCATATGTTCCTCATGCAAGGCGGGTATCGGCATTATCGATCATTTGAAAAAGTCATTCCGCAATGGGAAAAAAACATGGGAGAGCTACCAACTGTCGCAGTTTTTATTCCTGCACATAATGAAGAAGTCGTCATTGCACAGACGCTAAAGGCGGTGTCACGACTTTATTATCCGAAAGATAAGCTTGATGTAATCGTCATCAATGATAATTCATCCGATAGAACGGGAGAAATTGTACAAGAATTTACGGTGAAGTTTCCGTTCATTCGTATGGTTGTAACAGAACCACCGAATAAAGGAATCGGTAAGTCTTCTGCGCTGAATGAAGCGCTGGTTCAGTCGGAAAGCGAATTTATAGCGGTTTATGATGCCGATAATACGCCCGAACGAATGGCGGTTTGGTATTTGGTCATGGGGCTGCTGAATGATCCGAAGGCGGGTGCTGTTGTCGGGAAATTCCGTGTCATCAATGCGAAAGAAACCTGGCTGACGCGTTTCATTAATATCGAAACAATTTGCTTTCAGTGGATGGCACAGGCTGGACGCTGGAGATGGTTTAAAGTGGCGACGATTCCCGGTACGAACTTCGCCATTCGCCGATCTATCATGGAGCAGCTTGGTGGCTGGGACGTCAAAGCGATGGCAGAGGATACTGAGCTGACGATCCGTGTCTATAATCTTGGCTATCACATTCGCTTCTTCCCGAAAGCAGTCACATGGGAACAGGAGCCTGAAACGCTGAAGGTTTGGTGGAATCAACGCTTACGCTGGGCGCGTGGCAATCAATACGTCGTGCTGAAATTCATGACACAGCTTTTTAAATTAAAACGTAAACGCATCGTCTTCGACCTGTTTTATTTCTTCTTTACTTACTTCTTATTCTTCTTGGGTGTCATCATTTCGAATACGATCTTCGTCGCCAGTCTATTCTTCGATATCCAGTTAGGTATCGGAAATGTCGCGCTTGTATTATGGGGACTCGCGTTCTTATTATTCATTGCGGAAGTGACGATTGCGTTGAGCATTGAACGAACCGAAATGACCCGCAAAAACTTCTTTTATATCTTTTTGATGTATTTCACGTATTCGCAGATGTGGATTATCCTTGTCATGCATGCGCTTTTTCTAGAAACGAAACGAATGATTCTCGGGCAAGAAGCGCGTTGGTATAAGACGGAGCGCTATGTCCGCAAGAAACCGGGGGAATGACAATGAAATCAGTACTCATGTTGCTGTTGGCGTTGGCTTTGACGTTTACATTCACGGCTACCGACAGTGAAGCGTCTCTTCGTATAGAACAAATTCAGATTGACGCAGACCGTTCGACTACAACACGGCAACCTATAACGAATAAAGTCATTGAATTACGGGGGCCTGAACAACAAGTGTCGTTCTTCTATGAGATGAAATCAGATAGTACGGAACGAGATCAGGAATTCGTTTTGCGCTTTCAAAATTCTGAGCTATTGATGGCTCCTTCGTCGCTCACTGTGCAAGTCGATGGCAAGCCGATCACTTCGCAGCCATTAAATGGAGAGAAGGAATCCAAAGAGTTGGTGATTCCGTTACAGAAAGAAGCGCTTACGCAAGGAGTGCACGAAATAACGGTACAATTTTACGGCGTCATCAAGGAAGGCATTTGTGTAGAACAAGGCACATCCGCTAACTGGTTGGCGATTCAAGTAGATTCCTATTTACAACTAAGTGGACAGCAACCGTCTGACAGATACTTGGCGGACTATCCTGCAGCATTCATTGGGAAAGGGAAGTACCCCGTCGCGATTATCATTCCGCAGAAAGCATCGGTCGAGACGCTCGACAGCGCATTAAAGGTAGGTGCGTTCTTGTCTGAATCGACAGACGAGAAATTCCCTATACAAATCAAGCGCGAAGATGATGTGGAATCATTATCGTCAAATGTGATAATTATGGGTGCTATAGATGAATTCTCAAGCTCCGCTATGAAGAGTCTACTAAAACAAGCTTCTTTAACAGCGGTTGAAAATTCCATGATTTTGTCCTACGAAACCATAACGGACGGCGAGGGTCAAGTCGACGCATTACTCGCTATTTCAGAAACTCCAGCAGCGCTAGGGGAAAGAGTCTCTGTACTGACAGAACCGAAGTTATATGAACAGATGACAGGTAGACAGTTCCGCGTTCGTACGATGCCGGTTCGTCATTCCAAAGAGACGGGAAACACAGTGAAACTCAGTCAATTCGGCATAGAAGATATAACACTGAATGGTTCGAATCGTGAGAGCCAGCAATTTTTTCATTACACACCGTTCGCCATGGATAAAAATCGTCAGGCTGTACTTGAATTGCATCTGAAGCGCTCAGCGCGTGATACAAGTGAAACGACCGCAACAGAAGAAGTGTTTAGAGGACCTATCGAATTAACGGTACTCGTCAATGATGTACCGCATTCAATAAATTTGGATGACATGAGTGATCCGCAAGAGGGGGTCTATTCCGTGCAGTTGCCGATTGATAAGAGTGCAATGAAAGAGAATCGCATGATCAGTTTGCAGTTGCAGGCCAGTGGATTGATGGCGAAAAACCCATGTGTGACGACGGATCATAATCGTTGGATTTATATCGAAAAGGATAGTTTTATCACATTCCCGAAAGAGAAAACGGATAGCGAGAATTCTCCTTCCATTGCACAGTTCCCATCTCCATTCGTGGATGAAGCAGATGAGGCATTAGTCGTTCTACCAAAGACTACTGTCGCTGATGATGAACTCTTGTATTTATATCGCAAGCTCTATGTAAATTCACACCCGATGAATTGGAAGCTCGCGGATGGCGAAGAATTGAAGGAAGAAGAATTGAAAAGCCAGCACGCGTTATTTATGGGTGGTCCTAGTGTGCAACCGCTGTTGAAAGCGAAGCAAAAAGAGCTTGCTGTGTCGTATGCTACAGGTAAGCCGGATCTGGCAGCGCTCGGTTTCATGGAAGGTTCATCGAAGTCGGTCAGCTTTATACAAAGAAGTTTGTGGGGCAATTCGAATCGTGCAATGATGGTGATCGATTCATTGACGGCTGAGTCGCAGATTGACCGTCCGCTTGTGGATTTCTTACAGTTGACGGATGACGTGGCGACTGTGGCCGTGTTGTCGAATAATCGTAAAGTCTACACGAATGCCTCTCAGATCGAAGCTGCGAATAGTACGGCGGGTAATAATACCGCAAAGGCATCTGCTAGACCTTCCGTTGGCTGGTTGGTAGGGTTTGGCATATTGTTGGCAGTAGCTATTGTGAGTGTGTTCGTCGTGTTACGTCGACGCCGGCGCGGAGTAGAATAAAGGAGTAGGAGGGTAACATGGAAGCCAACACTTGAGGTTGTAATGTACAACTACGAAAACGTTCCACTGGATTGAATACTCCCAGTGGAACGTTTTTAGTGGATAAGTAACAGATTATTCTAATAATGTATATCAAACTAGTTAGTTACTTGGTAGTATGGTAGTAGGAGACTGTCGATGAATAAAATATAAAGGGAGTGAAAGCATGAAGAAGATGTTCAGGATTGGTTTATGGACGTTACTGTTGCTTGCTTTGTCGTTTGTTCATGCCGGAATCAATGAAGCGTCCGCAAAAGAGTTCAAGGATGTATCAAAAAAGCATCCGAACTATGCAGCAATCCAAGAAATGCAAAAAGCGGGGTTCATTAATGGCTATCCTGACGGGACTTTTCGTCCGAATGAGCCGGTGAGTCGTAAGCATGTGGCGGTGTTGCTGGATAAAGCGCTGAAGTTGCCACAGCCTTCTACTACGCAAGTTGTTTTTACAGATGTGCCGAAAAATCATGCGTATTATAGCCCCATCATGAAGTTGTACGATCAAGGAATTGTAGGTGGCTCCAATGGGAAGTTTAATCCCGAAGCTTCTGTTACCCGTATCCAAATGGCCAAAATGCTGGATTTGGCATTTGAATTCAATATGACAGAGCATGCGGGTTTTTATGATCTACTTGTGACGCACTGGGGATATGTTCATGCGAATGCATTATTCTCCCAAGGGGTAACGAAAGGGGATAACGGACAGTTTAAGCCGAATGACAAAGTGACGCGCGCGCATTATGCAGAATTCCTGAATCGCGCCATTGCCGCACGAGCTGCTCAACCGGGTGGTGCAAAGATGAATAAAGACGACGCCTTGGACAAATTAAATCGATTAACCTCATCAATTGAACGTGTTTTCGTGCTAAGCAAAGAGAACAATCAAACGTTCACTAAAGCCCGCCCAGAATTTCTTCAATACGCAACGGCAAGATACGTGGATGACGTCATTGCAAAAGTGTATACAGGAGAGTTTGACTATTTGCAGTATGTAAATCATCCGTTGCACTCTGAAGTACGTTTGCGATTCGATTTCTCGCAACCCGACGCAGATGTACTACATGTTGAAACGATCCAATTCAGAAATATAAACGACGACACGGGCGGATTTGTGCACGCTGCATTTACGCGAGAAAAAGGACAATGGAGAATTGCCGATTACGATGTCGACTATCCGGGGACCAAGAATTTCCAACTGACAGTAGACGAAGCGAAGTTTGCAATTGAAGACGAATATAAGCGTCATGGTTTCCAACAGGTACAAGTGAAATTCGTGTCAAAATCTCAAGTTACAAGTCAAGACTATTCCACTCATGAACCTTATACATTAGATCAGTATAAGTTCACGGTGGATAGCAATATCGGTCGCGATCATGTGACGTTCCATTCCGATAGTGGTCTGATGTATTGATGGTGTGTTACACAATCGTAGACTAAGGTGAATTCAATTCTATGTAGAGTTTATCGTGTTGTCTGAACTATAATATAGTCTCCTAATCGATACAACAAATCAAAAAGCGGTTCACTGAAATTACTCAGTGGATCGCTTTTCCTTACTCAATCATTAGTATTAAAAGAAAAATAGAAATAATAGAATATTTGCTATTGACAGATTTCAGTATTCAGAATAGTATAGAATTAGAAAGCGCTTACAAAAATGAAACATACGAAGGGGAGATGAAATGCATGGGAATGCTTTCACTACGTAACATAGTTAAGGTGCTTAAGCGATAAATGACAAGCTACAATGATTTTTTTATGTCATTGTTAAGGTGCTTAAGTGACGAAGAGTAATTAAGATAAATAAGCTGTTGGTTTTATTAGTGAATAACAAAATTGCTTTCAACGTATTCAAATAGATACTAATCAAAGGAGTGAAAAACATTATGACAAATGATGTCAACGTGGAACAAACGCCAAATGAAGAGCTGAAAAAGAAAAAGAAGTTAAAAATGCCTCACTTACTCTGGATTATGTTCAGCTTATTGTTACTAGCAAGTTTGGCTACATATGTAATTCCAGCAGGGAACTTTGCTGTAGATGAAAATGGGGTAATACTAGGAGACCAGTTTGAATATATAGGTCATCAAACGCCTGTAAGCCCATGGAAGATGATGATGTTGTTCCTAGATGGATTGAATCAATCAGGTACTATTATTTTCCTTGTACTAGTTGCCGGTGCTACAATCAGCGTTTTATTGGCGTCGGGTGCAATTGATAATATTTTAAACTGGGCTATTTTCAAACTGAAGGATAAAGGATTGGGTCTTCTTGTAAGTGCGATGTTCATCTTAATCGTATACATCGGTGGATTTGCTGGAAGTGACGCATTGATCGCATTGGTTCCGATTGGTGTAATCTTTGCTAAGAAGCTAAAGCTCGATCCACTTGTTGCTATTGGAATTACAACTTTCCCAGCTTTGATTGGATTCGGTACCGGACCACAGGGGCTATTCATTCCTCAAATGATGATTGAAATTCGTCCTTATTCCGGATTTGGTGTCCGCTTTATGCTCATGAATTTCTTCATGATAATCGGATTATTGTATCTAATGCGGTACATCAAAAAGATTCAGAAAAACGAACAGTCCTCTTTAATGTATAAAGATGGCTGGAGAGCCAATTTGATTGGCAAGATCAATCTTGAAGATGAAATCAAGGAAGAAAAACTTAAATTGACAAGCATTTTTGCGTTGGTCGCGTTCATTGTTCAATACTTAGTGATTATAGGTTACTCCGCGTTTGGTGGAGATCCCGAGTTCCTTTACAACTTTATCATTGTGATTAATATACTTACAGCTATTGTAATTGGTTTATTGACTCGTATGTCATTCGATAATTTAGGCGAAAGCTTCTCGAAAGGCCTAGCTGCCATGGCATTTATAGCCTTCATCATCGGATTGGCTCGCGTAATGTCACTGATTTTGACACAAGGTAATATCTTGGACACGATCGTTGCTACGTTGACAGCACCATTGATGAATATCAACAAGAGTTTCGCGACAATAGGAATTTCCATGATTGTTTCGTTACTCAATCCGCTCGTCCCGTCGGCTACAAGTAAGGCGGCTATCTTAATACCGATCATTCAGCCAATTGCTGAAACACTAGGTCTAACAAAGCAAGTTGCAATTCAAGCTTTCCAGTTCGGAGATGGATTCACGAATATGGTATCACCTGTTCTTGGTTGGACGATTGGTTCTTGTGTATTGGCTGGCGTTTCATTCTTTAAATGGGTTCGTTGGGTATTGCCTGCTGTGATTCTATTCTTACTTCTAAGCTTTGTTATTTTGTATATCATGACCACTGTTGGTTGGACAGGCGGAGCTATTTAAATTAGTGAACATAAAAAAGATTGAGGGAGGACGAAATACATGATAACTTCAACAAATGTAAATGAATATGTAAAAAACAAAGCAAGGGAACTGGAACCGGAGACGATCAAGGTGCGAACATACTTGTACGAACGTCCGGAGTTGAGCAGTAAAGAATACGAAACATCCAAGTTTCTAAAAGAAGAAATTACGAAGCTGGGATTAGTAATTGAAGATGTACCGGGGAGTACAGGATTCACTGCTTTGCTTGATACGGGTAGGGAAGGGAAGACACTTGGCATACGGGCGGATATTGATGCACTGCCTGTAACAGAGAACCCGATGAATATGGCGGGACCAAGAAAGTATTTCTCGAAGAATGAGAATGTCATGCATGCATGTGGACATGACGGGCATATGTCCATCGTCTTATCCACTATCAAAATTCTCGAAAGCATGAAAGACTCTCTAAGTGGAAAAATATACTTCATCTTTGAAGAGGGAGAAGAAATCGGGAGTGGTATCGATGCTATGATCAAGCATCTTGAAGGCAGGGGCATTGAAGCGATCTATGGAAACCATTTGGCATCATTCATGGATAGCGGTACACTCTGCGTAGATGAAGGACCGAGAATGGCAGGTGCAATTTTAGTTGATTTTGCCGTGCATGGTAAAAGTGGGCATGGTTCTCGTCCCGACCTTTCCATCAACCCATTGTTCGCAGCTGCGAATATTTTAGTTGGACTGACAAACGCATGGGCCAATCAGATTGACGTAACAAAGACCGTGACACTCGGTCTGACTCAAATACATGGCGGAACTGCACTGAATATTATCCCTGAAAAGATTGATATTGGCGGCTCTTTACGTTTCTATGATATGGATGAGGGAAGAAAAGCATTGGAGCTCATGAAAAAAGTAATTGATTTGACTGCCCAAGCACATAATTGTCGAGTGGAATTCAAGGAGATATTTAAAATTGCATCTGATCCCGTCGTCAATGATAAACAATTGGCAGAGCTTGCCCAGAACGGCTTTGAAGAAATTTTACCAGGCTCCGTCGTTCACGATATCAAGTGGTTTGCGTCTGAATCATTTAATAAGTATTCAAAGATTTCTCCTATTGTATTTGTGTTTGTCGGTGTGCGTGATGAAGAATACGGTAGTGGTGCGGAACATCATAACGATCAATTCGATATAGACGAAAATGCGTTGGTAAACGGTGTGATGGCAACAACTAAATTTGCTGTAGACTTTTTAATGAAGTAACCAGTAAACATCAATAAAAGGGAAGTGCTGATTATGAAATACGATTTTACAACTAGAATCAACAGAAAAAATGCAGGTTCACTGAAGTGGAATCAAATGTATGAATGGAATCCAGATGTGTCTGAAGAGGTAATACCTTTATCCGTAGCGGATATGGAACTGAAAAACCCGCCTGAAGTAATTGAAGGGTTGAAAGAGTATCTGGATGAGGCTGTACTTGGATATACAGGACCTACTGATGGGTTTTTGAATGCTGTCGTCAATTGGCAAAAGAAGCGTCATAATTGGGAGATTAAAAAGGAATGGATAGTGAATACGGCTGGCGTTTTGCCTGCATTTTACACAGCGATTCGCGCATATACCAATGTAGGAGACGGTGTCATTATCTTCCGACCGGTTTACTATCCATTTGGTGCAGCCATTGATGATAATAAACGCACAGAAGTGAATGTGCCTCTGTTGTATCAGGATGGAGAGTACACAATTGATTTCGAGGCGTTTGAAAAGGCGGCTGCTGATCCGAAGAACAAAATATTGATCTTCTGTAGTCCGCATAATCCGGTAGGCCGCGTATGGAAGAGAGACGAACTTGAAAAGGTAGCAGAAATAGCAGTAAAACATAGTCTATACGTAATCTCAGATGAAATTTGGTATGACTTTGTTATGCCAGGCTATACGCACACCGTGTTAGCCACTGTAAATGAAAAATTGAATGATTTACTCATCACCTGTACAGCGCCATCTAAATCATTCAATCTAGCAGGCATGATGAACTCTAGCACGATTATTTCGAACGAGGAATTACGTGAGAAGTTCCGTCATGAGCTAGGGATCGTCCGCGGAGACCTAGTAGGAATCCTAGGGTATAAAGCGTGCGAACTAGCGTATACGAAGTCTGAAGCATGGCTGGATGAATTATTGAAGCTACTAGATGTCAATCAGCGACTTGTACATGAATACTTCAAAGAGAACTTCCCGCAAATCAAAGCACCATTAGTGGAAGGGACGTATCTTCAGTGGCTTGACTTCCGAGAGCTGGATATGACGAACGAAGAGTTGGAAGAATTCTTGCATATGGAAGCTGAATTCTTTACGGACGAAGGATACGTATTTGGAGAAGAGGGCAATGGATTTGAACGAATTAATATTGCTCTGCCAACAGATGCACTTGAAGAAGCGCTGCATCGTTTAGGAAAAGCGCTACAAAGGAAAGTAAAGTAAGAACAAAAGCAGTGGACCGCCGCATAATCGGCTGTCCACTGCTTTTTACTAGTATAATTCTTTTGCATGGAGCAGTTTCAGATCGGTTTTGAATAAAAAAAGCACTAGGAATATAATAAGTAGCATGCCTTGTGTAAAGACTGAGATCGCAACTGTGGAGTTCAGGATGAAAAAGTGCATGAAGGCAGGGTGTTGCGACTTCATATAAGGACACCGAATAGTTGCGTATAGTTTCTGAGATGAATGATGAATCAATGAAAAACCGGTGTACCAGATGCATAAGGTACGCCGGTTGTCATAGTTGCACATGAATTACAGGTCCGATGAAGCGACCACTTCTCCCGTTGCATGATCAGTAAAAATGATTTCCATATCTACATCTCTGTTCGGTTGAGTTTTCATTATGCATCAAAACTATTGAGAGCGTTTACACTATGCGCAAGCGCTGATCCTGCTTTTAGTGCCGTCGCAACAAAGATAGCCTCTGCCACTTCTTCTTTCGAGATATCCATCTTTTTAGCGTTGGCAATGTGAATTTCGATACAATATGGACAACCCGTCACGTGGGCAATAGCGATGGCCATAAGTTCTTTATCTTTTCTATCGATCAATCCGGGTTTCATAGCTGCTTGATCGAACTGATTAAATGCACGGAATGCTTCTGGACTTAGGTCTTTGAATTCCATGAACCTTCCTAGATTAGACTTTTTATAAAGATCTTCATTATCTGCACCATCATAGGATTGGAGGGCATTCAAACCATGGGCCATAGCAGAACCTGCCTTTAGAGACGTAGCAACGAGTACCGCTTCCGCTAGTTCTTCTTTCGTGACATCCAGCTTCTTTGCTGAAGTTACGTGTGTATCGATACAGTAAGGACAACCTGTTACATGTGCAATGGCGATTGCCATCAATTCTTTTGTCTTCTTTGGGATCAATCCATCCGCCATCGCCAACTGATCAAATGCAACAAATGCCTTAAAGGTATCGGGTACCAGCTTGGCCATTTCTGGCAGTCGTTTCATATTGGATTTTTGATACAAAGTGTCTTGGTTCATAGTTTCTCCTCCCTAGATGTGGTGATACATTCGATAGATGAGTAGATTTATCCAGTTACTGTTTGTAGTTGAGTAACAGATAGATAACAGACAAAAACTAAATGTTGTCAGTGTCTTTGGACTAATCAAAATACTCTAATCATTTATAAGTTTAGCACCTTAACTGTATGGGGTCAACTGTTATTTACCCTCACAAAGAGGTTTTCATACAGATTATGCTAGAATATAGATACTGCTATTTTTACTAAATAAAGCAAGTCGTGGGGTGATATTTTGGAAAGGGAAAAGTTGTTTAATGAACTGATGGATACTTTATATGAAACGTCACGGATGATCAGTTCTTACGAAAGTGTTCCGAGAACTTATGGAACGGATGATGAACTGTATATGGTAGAAGTTCATACACTCAGTTTAATTGGAGATCATAAAAAAATCACCACAACTGAAATTGCTGAGATTACCAATCGTACTAAAAGTGCGGTATCGCAAATGGTAGAAAAAATTATAAAAAAAGGATTGGCTGTTAAATACCGCAATCCGAATAATTACCGGGAATTGATTATTGAGCTTACTGATCAAGGTAGAATCGTGCATGAATACCACAGGAAGCTAGACGAAGCAGAATACGGAAAGCATTTAATGAACCTTAACGACTATGCAACAGAAGACTTTCAATCGTTCATCGACATTGCTAAAGTATTTAATCGTGGAATGGAGCGAGCAATGAATGGTCAGGACATAATCGAGGAGTAGAAAAAGCGTCTTTTCGGAAGCGCAAATACACGATTCTACTACAGAAAAAGAGTTATCCTTTAGATCGCAAGTGCGATGTTCAGGATAACTCTTTTTTTATAGCTTTACGATGCATCGGCATCCGGTACCAAACGTTTTTCTGTTTTCGTGACAATGAAAATACTCGCTTCATACAAGCCAATCATCGGAATCAAAATGATCAATTGACTTAAGAAGTCAGGAGGCGTAATCAATGCAGACACTACACCGAGTGTTACATACGACCACTTTCTCACTTTTTTCATCGTGGCTGACGTCAAAACTCCGATAGCGGACAAGAAAAGCGCGACGATCGGTAGTTCGAACAATAAACCGATCGGCATTGTCGTCATCAATAGGAAACGTGCATATTCCTTTGCTGTGATCATCACATCAAAGTTCATTTTACCGAGCTTTACTAAAAAGTTATAGCTCAGAGGATTGACTACATAATAACCAAATGCCAGACCGCCGACGAACAAGAGCAGGATCGCAGGAGAGTAGAGGCTTAAGAAGCGACCCTCTTTCTGCGTAAGACCTGGCTTGACGAACTGCCAAAGGAAATGACAGACGAACGGAACAGATAGACCGAATGCCATGGCTGCAGAAATCGTCGTATAGAACGAAATGACTTCAAGCGGACTTAAGACGATCAGTGTATAGCCACGCGTAACGTACGGGAACCATAGATTGATCGTACTGAAAACTGCAATGAAGAAAACTAGGAATACAACGACACTTTTGATCAGCTGTTTCCGAAGATCCGTGAGGTGGTCGATGAGCGCTGGGTCTACATCTTCCTTTTGTTCTTTTGGTTCTTCTGGAGGTGGCATTCTAGGCTCTTCCGGTTTTGGTTCTGGTTTTAGTTTTTCTGGAACAGATTGTGTAGTGGAAGAAGTCTCCGCAGAGTGATCGGGTAGCGCAGCTTCTTCCTTTTTATCTAACGAATTGAGATCTTTACGGTTCTGATCACTATGCGGATCCATCATGTCACCTACTTAATTAATATCTTTTTTGTCGTTTTCGATAGTCTTGGCAGGGGTAACAGTTGTTTTGTCTTTCTCTTCATCATCACCCATAATATCTTTTGTAGCTTTCTTGAACTCTGCCAACGTTTTGCCGACTGCTGAGCCGACTTCAGGCAATTTACGAGGTCCGAAGAGAATCAAGATGATAACCAAGATGATAATAAGCCCAGGTACACCAATTGCTGCTAAATTCATAAAGTTTCCATCCTTTCTTGAGTATATTAGACGAGAAATCCGTCTGTTTATATTGTTTCGAATTTCATTTTCTAAACGATACGCAAGAGGACCTACAGTTGCGGTGGTTGTTATCTCTATTATGATTGAAATTTCTTGCACCTACAACAAATAAGTTTCCCATGTACCTTAAATGAAGTGTAGACTGTTGTGAAGCGAATTATTCCCAATGAAATCGTTAAACATTGCACGGGAAAATATACGTTGCCAAGAGCCTATTCTTAAGTATACTACAGTTCTTTCAATCGCGAAATTATTACTGTCGAATTCCGTCGAAAGCCATATAATATGGTCATGCTATCAAACAAAAAACTATTGGTCAAATAGTGAGTTCCAGAAAAAGTTAAGTCTGTTAAACTGTCGATAGTGTGCTGTTTTAAGGCACTTCCATCTGAATTATGACAATAGTAAAAATATAGTTAAAATATTTGGATTATTCCGTAAATAAATATATACGAATCATTTGAAACTTGGTAGAATATTAATAACAAGTAACCAACAGCCGACAAAATAAATCACTGAGGAGGAAAGATTATGAAGAAGACTAGTCGGATTTTCGTTTGGACTGTATTGATCGTTATGCTTTCGTTTGTATCATTGGGTTCTGCCCAAGCAGCAACAAAGGAATTCAAGGATGTGTCGAAGAATCACCCGAACTATGAAGCGATCCATTATTTACAGGATAAAGGCTTTATAGGGGGCTATACGGACGGCACGTTCAGACCGAAGGAACAAATATCTCGTAAACACGTGGCGAAGTTACTGGATCAAGCACTGAAATTACCACAAGCCACAACAGCGGTGACGTATTATGATGTACCGAAGAATCATCCATACTATAGCTCGATCATGAAATTGACAGCAGCAGGTATTTTCAGTGGTGGAACGGATGGCTATTTCAATCCTGAAGCACCGATTACACGGATTCAAATGGCGAAAGTACTCGATATCGCATTTGATTTATACATGACGAAACAAAATTCATTTTATGATGTGTATATTGAGCATTGGGGTTACACACATGCCAATGCGCTAAAAGCTAGTGGAGTTTCGAGTGGTTATCCAGACGGTGAATTCAGGCCGGACGAACCCGTTACACGCGCGCACTACGCACAGTTTTTATACGCAGCTATCAAAGTGAAGGAAGCGCGTCCAGCTACGGATAAAGTAACAAAAGGTAAAGCGTGGGATCTCGTCAATCGGACAACGTTTGAACTGGAGAAGACTATGCGCGACGCCCGGATGAATCAGTGGAGATATTCGGATATAGAATCTACTCTACGTATGAATGCGACAAAAGCGTTAGTAGACGGGGATCTGAAAGGTTACTACGATCCTAAATGCCAGGACTGCTATGTGAACGTTTTGCCATATATTAATAATGAGCCATTGGTACGTTTCGATTTTACACAACCTGATTCCACTACATTGAATGTAAACACAGTGGAATTCCAAAATGGCTATACGGTTGGCGGATTCGTAGCCTATCAATTTAAAAAACAAGATAATAAGTGGAAGATGAATTCGTTGAAGTATACAAAGGTCGGGACGAAGAACTTCCAGCTGACGATCAATGAAGCTAAAAAAGTGTTGGAAGCCGAGTTTACATCTTATGGACATAAAAATATGGTAGCTAAATATGTTACAACTACTCAGCAAATTGAATTGGATCCTGTAACAGATGCGAAGTACACATTTGACCAGTATACATTCAATCTGGATTCAGATAATGGACGCTTCAAAGTGAAATTCAATTCTTCGGATGGCTTCACTTCGTTTGTGAATTAACTAAAAAAACGTGCACACCATCGATTGGGATGGATTGCACGTTTTTTTTGTGAATTCATATCGTACAGTGACCGATGTGTTGGAGTGGGGGCGCTGAAAGGTTGATCTACCAGTTCAATCAGTCGACAGGGGACTGGTTGAGCTATTTGTGATTAGAAATCCTATTATATAGTTAAGATGAGTTACATTAGTTATTAGCGAACGATATCTAATAAGTCTTCCACGGTGTTCACTAAAATATTGGTACCAATCTGCAATGCATCAAGATTGAAACGCATATTTGGGTGATGTAGTCCTGGCGATAAATCACAGCCTAATCCTATCATAGTTGCCTTCAGGTCAGGGCGTTTAATTGTATAGAAGTGGAAATCATCTCCGCCCGATGTGATTAAGGTAGGCACGATGTTCTCATTACCTAGTGTCTTAATAATACCGTTAGATGCATGCCTTATAGCTACCTCATTCTGAATAGCAGCTGGCATATCACTCCTAATGGAGAAGCTGATTTCTGAATCTGTTGCTGCTTGTATGCTGTCTACCACTTTTCTGAATTTCAATAGAAGCTCTTTTATTGTCTCATTATCCTGTGCACGCGCATCGATGCCGAATTTTCCATTTCCAGGTATTACGTTTCGACTGTCACCACCAGCTTGAATATATGTCATTTTTATAGAGGAGGGAACTTGGGGATCAATGTGAATCTTAGCTATCTGTTCATTTAAAGAAGACATTAGCTCGATTGCATTGCTCCCTAAGTGTGGGCGCGCACCATGACAGTCGCCACCCTTTATATAGCCGTCTATTATACTACCAGCTCCGTGTACAATGACGGGAGACGCTTTACCAAAAGGGATTTCTTGAATAGGTCTTAGATGAATACCAAATAAATAATCGACATTATCTACTGCACCTTTTTCTACCATTTTTAAAGCGCCTTCGCCTTTTTCTTCTGCAGGCTGGAATATTAATCGTAATGTTCCATTGAACTTCTTTTTGCTCATTGTATAGGCGAGTCCAATCACGATACTCATATGGGCATCATGACCACAAGAATGATTAGCGGTAAATTGTCCGTCTACTTCTTGCCATAGCGCGTCAATATCTGCACGAATCGCAACGATAGGGTTGCCATTCCCAAGATCCGCAAATAATCCCGTAGAATCATCGAAATCCTTTATTGAAAAACCTAGTGGTAACAAAATAGATTTAATATATTCGGTCGTGTGTGTTTCTTTCCAGCTTACTTCAGCATGATTGTGTAAATAATGATAGTGTTCAAGTATTTCTTTTGTAATCTCAGGTGTAATCATGATAAATCTCCTCATCCCAAAATAGATTTTTATAGAAACTTTCGTATTTCTTCTTTTGTTCTTGATATTCCATAGGATAATCTACCGTTAACTGATAGATGATTGTATTTAATAAAGAAGAGATAACCGGGCCTGAATCGATAGTCGACATATGGGACATCTTTGTAACGAAAGTAGAATCAGCTATTTGATTAATTGGGGCCAAATCTGAATCAGTGATGCCAATAATATACACGCCTTGTTTTTTTAATTCTTTTGTTATCTCTAGAGTTTGTTTGATATATCGGTTAAATGAAAAAGTGATAATAACGCTTTTCTTATTCAAAGATGTTATATAAGATAAATCGTCAGTTAAGAGATTTAGAATTCGGCTATTTCCTCGAACTGTATTTAAAGTAAAACTAAACCAGTGGGCAAAGCCATAGGAAGCTCCGCTACCTAAAATAATCACCTCTTCCGCTTCGGCAATTTTCTTGACTACCATTTTGAACATACAGTAGTCAATATTTTCAGCAGTCTTCTTGATGTTAATTTGGTCACGAAGCATTACTTCTTCAATACCTTTATGTTCAATGGGTTCTGTAAAAGAATGTGACAAATCTTTCAGCGAATTTTTCAGTTCAAATACAGAGTCTTGCACATCATTTTGCAGTTCACTAAAGCTGTCGTAATTTATAGCATAGACAAATCTAATGACACTCGTCTCACTAACACCGATAATACTAGCTATTTTAGAAGCTGAACGTGAAGCGAAGATCTTCGGTTCTTCTTTTAGAAATATAGCTACCTTTTTTAGAGTAGGAGATAAATTGTCGAAGTTCTGTATAATTTTATTTTCGTAGTTACTAATAGTGTTACCTCCTTCACTCGAATAAAGAAAACGATTTAAAAATTAATTAAAATAATCAATTGATTTATTTATATCATAATAGAGGAGTATTACAATTTCAAATAATTTAAAAAATTAATTGTATTATACATAATTATCTGTTAGCTTAATAACTATGATGAAGCGTTTGCTCTTTTAATCTATCAAACAAAGCGAACACTTTATAAAATGCTGTTTGGAGGGATTTGTGTATGAAGAAAAGAAAAATATTGACTTTATTATTTGCCAGCTTGCTATTGTTGGTAACTGCATGTTCTTCAGATGATAAAGAGCAAGGAGAAAGTTCAGGAGGGGTGGATAAAGATTATTCTGAACTAAAAGTTGCTTATAATGCACAACCACCAACAATGGATCCGCTTATGACAACGGCTGTAGCAACACGGGACATTGGTCGTAATATTTATGAATCATTGATTACTTTAGACGAAGATTCTGCAGTAGCTCCTATGCTAGCTGAATCCGTTGAAGAAAGTGAAGACGGCAAAACATTAACTTTTGTTTTACGCGAAGGTGTTAAATTCCATGACGGTAGTGAAATGACTGCGGACGACGTAGTTTCCTCAATGCAGAGATGGATGACAACTACAGGACTCGGCTCAGCGTATTTTGCAGATGCTACTTTTAAAAAGGTAGATGAGAAGACGGTAGAGCTTGTTATGCCAGAGCGCTTGTTTATAGCTCAGCATTTACTTGCTGACCCTAGCCAAATAGCTATAATCACCAAAAAAGAAGCAAATGATGCCGCGACAGCTGAAGGACTGAATGAGTTCATCGGAACAGGTCCATATAAGTTTGTGGAGTGGAAGAGTGATCAGCACGTGTTATTGGAGAAGTTCGATGACTATACTGCTGATGATAAAGAAACAAGCGGATTGGCGGGTAAAAAAGATGCTAAGTACGAGCAAGTATACTTTAATTTTGTAACCGATGCATCTACACGTTTTGCGGGTATTCAGACAGGTGAATATGATATTGCAAATGCTATACCTTTTGATAATGTAGACCAATTAAAAACTATTGACACGCTTGAGACATCTGTCGATCACAATGGCTTTAATGGTATTGTCTTTAATAAAAAAGCAGGTTTCTTCTCTATAAAAGAAGCCCGTCAGGCGGTCAATGTGGCAATTGATGAAGAAGCTATTCTGACAGCTGCCTTCTCGAAACCCGAATTTTATGAGTTAGAATCCGGTTTAATGATTAAAGAACAGTCGGATTGGTATTCTGATATCGGCGATAATATGTATAACCAGAAAGATGCGAATAAGGCTAAAGAGTTATTAGACAAGGCTGGCTATAACGGTGAAGAAATCGTTATTTTAGCGACGCGTGATTATGAAGATCATTACAATGCAGCAGTTGTTGTTCAACAAGAGTTGGAAAAGATTGGTATGAAAGTAAGGCTTGACATATATGATTGGCCGACAGTGCAACAGCGTCGTACAGAAGAAAATTCATATGATTTATTTATCACTGGATTTCCAACCGAACCTGTACCCAATAAATATGTATTTTTAGATTCTGATACAGAATGGGCGGGCTGGACTAACAGTGAAGAAATAGACGAATTACTGCATAAAATCGCAACTGCATCAGACCAAAAAGAAGCAAAGAAATACTATGAAGATTTAATGGCTGAGTATTATGATTACGTACCAATTATCAAGTTTGGAAATAAAACAACGGTTACAGCTTACGATGAATCTTTGGAAGGATACGATTTTCTTCAAGGGATCATTTTATATAATGTGAAGTAATTTTTTGGGAGGAGATCCACCATGTTGAACTTTATTATAAGAAGACTCCTATCGTTAGTACCTGTGCTCTTTGTAGTTTCGATTGTAGTATTCCTTCTAGTTCATATTACGCCTGGTGATCCGGCTTCGGTTATGTTGGGTCCCGAGGCCTCTCCTCAGGAGGTGGCTGAGCTACAAGATCAACTCGGCTTAAACCGTCCTATTGTAGAGCAGTATGTTACATGGGTAGGTAATATTTTTAAAGGTGATTTAGGAAATTCTGTGTTTATGAAACAGCCTGTCTTGACCGCGTTTTTAGAACACTTAGGGCCAACGTTATCCCTAGCAATACTAGCGCAGTTATTTGCAATATTCATTGCGATCCCCCTAGGTGTTTTATCCGCCAAATTCAGAGGTACTGTTCTAGATCAATCTTTCATGATTGTTGCTTTGGTCGGTATTTCTGTACCGAGTTTCCTTCTAGGTTTATTTTTAATTCTTCTTTTTGGAGTGGAGTTGCGGTGGTTCCCAGTAGCAGGCTATAAAACATTAGCTTCAGGTTTCGGTCAGCATCTTCGTTACCTAGTTATGCCTGCGATTGCACTTGGCTCTATGCAAGCTGCTCTGATTGCTAGAATGACACGGTCTTCCATGCTTGATGTACTGTCCTCAAATTATATAAAAACAGCGCGTTCAAAAGGTGTTAAAGAAATTGTTATTACTTTGAAACATTCTTTGCGAAATGCATTTGTTCCTATTCTTACCATTATAGGTCAGACGTTTGGAACACTGATAGCAGGCGCTGCAGTTGTCGAGACGGTATTCAATATACCGGGTATCGGACAACTTATCATTAATTCAGTTGAAAGACGTGATTTTGAAGTTATCCAAGGTTCTGTTCTATTAATAGCAGTCAGCTATGTGACAGTAAACCTGATTATAGACTTGTTATATGGCGTTGTAGATCCACGGCTACGGGTCGGTAAGAAGTAGGAGGCGAGCAAAATGACTCAAGAGCTAATCACAAATGATCTGTCTTTGATTAAAAGACAGATGAAAAAAAAACAAAAGGCTTTATTCCTGAAGAAGTTTTTCAGGAATAAGCTAGCTCTTACAGGAGCAATCATTATGGTCATCATCACATTCTTGGCCGTTTTAGCGCCTATGATCATCACCACTTCGCCTAATGCTTTGGAAGCAACAAACAGACTACTTCCACCGAGTGCGGAACATTTTTTTGGAACCGATAATTATGGCCGCGATGTATTTACTAGAGTGATGTACGGTGCAAGAGTGTCGCTCATAATTGGCTTTTCTGTCGCTACTTTGACTGCAATCCTAGGGACAATCATTGGATTGTATGCGGCATACTTTAAAGGCTTCGATGGCATTTTAATGAGAATTTCCGATGGACTAATGGCATTTCCAGCAATTTTATTAGCCATTGCAATTATGGCATCTCTTGGAGCGAATATCACCAATGTAATTATTGCATTAACGGTTGTATTTACCCCCTTAGTTGGTAGGACCATCCGCTCTGCCGCCCTAGTGGTCAAAGAGCAAACCTATGTAGAGGCATTAAAAGCACAAGGTGCCAGCAGTTTACGAATTGTTTGGCTAAACATTTTTCCGAATATTATCTCACCCCTGATAGTACAAGCAACATTTATATTCGCGGATGCAATTATCGTTGAAGCGGCGTTGAGCTTCTTGGGGGCTGGTATTCCCGCACCAGCTCCAAGCTGGGGGAATATCTTATATGATGGAAAAACAGTTATTTTCAATGCATGGTGGATGACGATCTTCCCAGGTATTGCAATCATGCTTACAGTATTTGGATTAAATCTGTTTGGAGATGGATTGCGCGATCTGCTAGATCCTCATAATAAATCTAAAAAGTGAATAAAGGAGGGAGGCATATGACTGATAACCTATTGGAAATAGAGCATTTGAAAGTGCATTTTGATACGGAAGAGAAATCAGTGACTGCAGTGGATGATGTTACATTTAGTGTTCGTAAAGGTGAAATAGTAGGGGTTGTTGGGGAGTCAGGTTGTGGTAAAAGTGTAACTGCTGAGTCCATTCTTCGATTACTAGATGAAAAACATACTCAATATGAAGGGCAAATACGACTTGAGGGGCAGAACCTTCTTGCAAAGTCTGAAAGAGAGATGCGAGAGATAAGGGGTAATGACATTGCGATGATCTTTCAGGATCCTATGAGTTCATTAAATCCAGTCTATACTGTCGGCAATCAAATAATCGAGTCCATTTTACTTCATCAAAAAGTATCAAGTAAAGAAGCGCGAGAAAGAGCGATTGAAATGTTGACATTAACAGGTATTCCAGCACCCCAAAAACGAGTTGATGAATTTCCACATCAACTCTCTGGTGGTATGAGACAGAGGGTTATGATTGCCATGGCTCTTTCCTGTAAGCCCAAGTTATTGATTGCTGATGAACCAACCACCGCTCTAGATGTTACCATGCAATCACAAATCCTAGATCTGATAAAAGATCTTAAAGACGAGTTTGATATGGGTACTATTATGATTACGCATGATTTAGGTGTAGTTGCTGAAGTATGCGACCGGGTAGTAGTCATGTATTTAGGTCAAGTAATTGAAGAAGCTGATGTTTTATCATTATTTGATGCACCTCTCCATCCGTATACGCAAGGATTGCTCAAGTCTATTCCGCATATAGACGGTGATCGTAATGTGAAGCTGTATGTAATTGAAGGTAAAGTTCCTACTCTGAATCAAGTGCCAAGTGGGTGCCGTTTTGCACCCCGATGTGAATTTGCAACCCAAAAGTGTATCCGGCATCAACCACCCCTGGAAAATCATGGTAACCAAAAAGTGCGGTGCTGGAATTTTAAAGAAATCCAGGCAAGTGGAGGTGTAGCAGAAGATGAATGAAAAAGTGTTAGAGGTAAAAAACCTTAAAACTTATTTTCCTGCTGCCAATACATTCGGTGGAGAGAAGAAATTCGTCAAGGCGGTCAATGATATATCATTTCATTTGAATAAAGGTGAAACCTACAGTCTCGTTGGTGAATCAGGTTGTGGGAAAAGCACAACTGGGCGCTCCATCTTGCGGCTGGTTGAACCAACAGATGGGGAAATTATATACTTAGGTGAACCTATTACGAAGCTGGGGAATAAGGAAATGATGCCAATACGTAGGAAATTGCAAATGGTATTTCAAGATCCGTATTCATCTCTTAATCCCCGCAAACGAGTAGGAAGAATTTTGGAGGAAACTTTGAAAATCCACAATATTGGGGATAAAGAGGAAAGAACACAAAAGGTGATGGATATTTTAAGCACAGTAGGCTTCCAAGACGAACATTATTTTCGCTTCCCACACGAGTTTTCTGGAGGACAGCGGCAACGTATTGGTTTGGCACGTGCATTGATCATGAACCCTGATATTATCATTTGCGATGAACCTGTTTCCGCTTTGGATGTGTCCATACAGTCGCAAGTTTTGAATCTACTAGAGGAACTTCAAAATGACTTTCATCTAACATTATTGTTTATCTCTCACGATTTAAGTGTGGTACGACATATATCAGATCGAATTGGAGTTATGTATTTAGGTAAACTGGTGGAGGAGACATCCACAGATGAAATCTTCAGTAATCCTATGCATCCTTATACAAAAGCACTTTTATCTTCCATCCCTGTACCCAATCCAGCTATTAAGCGTGAGAAAATTAAACTTAAAGGTGAAATACCTTCACCAATTAATCCACCATCGGGATGTGTATTTGAAACTAGATGTCCATTCGCATTTGATAAATGCAAAACAGTAATACCCGAACTAATGGAAAACGTACCAGATCATAAAGTGGCGTGTCACCTGTATAACAATTAAGGGAGTGTGAATGTAATGAAGGTTGAAAAATTGGTAATTAGAAAATTAAGCATGGACTTGAAACATCCGTTTGAAACGAGTTTCATGACACAGACTAATCGTACTTTTATGATTATTGAAGCGCATGGGGAAGGTCTGGTAGGTTATGGAGAGTGTGTTGCGACAGCTTATCCTTATTACAGTGAAGAAACGGTATCCACTGCGTATTCTATTATCGATGAATTCTTGTCGAAGTTAGTCGTAGGAAAAGATTTTGATCATCCTGATGAGTTCAATGAACAATTCGCACGCATCAAACGTAATAACATGGCAAAGGCCGGTGTAGAAGGCGCTCTTTGGGATCTTTATGCAAAGTTTAAAGGGATTACTTTGGCGGAGGCACTTGGAGGCAAGAAAAAAGAAGTTGCGGTAGGCGTTAGTCTAGGGATAGAAGAAGATATTGAGGTACTGTTTGATAGAATTGATCAGCATTTGAAAGACGGATTCCAAAAGATAAAAGTTAAAATTAAACCTGGAAAAGATATTGAGGTTTTACGTGCAATTAGAGAACGATTTGGCGATATAAATCTAATGGCAGATGCGAATTCTGCTTATTCATTGGCAGATCTTCCGCTATTTAAAGAAATGGATAAATTAGACTTGATGATGATTGAACAACCTTTAGAGCATGATGATATCGTCGATCACAGAAAGCTTCAAAGTGAGCTTAAGACCCCTATTTGCTTGGATGAAAGTATTCATTCATATGATGATGCAAGAAGAGCTATCGAACTGGGAAGCTGTAAAGTAATCAATATTAAAATCGGTCGTGTAGGTGGTCTATCCGAAGCAGTAGCTATTCACGATTTATGTCAAAAGCACAATATTCCTGTTTGGTGTGGAGGTATGCTCGAATCTGGCATTGGAAGAGCACATAATATTGCAATTACGACACTTGCTAACTTCACTATACCTGGTGATACGTCTCCATCTTCAAGATATTGGCATGAAGATATTATCGAACCCGAAGTAATCATGAATAAGCACGGCAACATCGCGGTTACTGATAAGCCGGGTATTGGATATGATATTAACGAGGAGAATCTCAAGAAGTTTACGATCGATACCAAAGTATATAAAGCATAATAGTCAATCAAACAAGCCGAACAGTCGATAGTAGACAGGTCGGCTTGTTTAATTATTTCGGAATAGAATATTTAAGAATCCACAACGTTTTTTCCTAATCAAGATTATTGAATGCATTTCGAACGTACCGGCCGACGTTTGGATTACTTTAATGGAAACGGTACGGCTAATGGTTGACTAATACCTTTCAATACTGTCCGCTACTTCTCTCATCGTTATCGGTTGCAACTTTTTCGTACTAGGCAAAAAACGCGTCCTATTTTTAAAGAAGTTCTGTAATAATGCAAATAAACGTATTGCGTCGCTGTTTGATACTCGATGGCAACTATTGCGCTAGTTTATGATATTAGCGTTAATAGTAAGACGGCTCGGATGTTCCTTTTTGTTGTAGAAATATATACAAAGAAATCTCTTCTTTGTAATATTATACATGATGAAGGTATATGAGTGTACTTTCATTCTACATGCTTATCATAAGCATGCACTATCAACTTGGACTATTGTTCTGAGAAGTATGTTTTTCTAGAAGGACATCCCTTAATCCTCTTGAGTCCACTATACCTGTGACCCCTTCCTGACAAAACCCATACGAACGCCAAGAACACGTCTCACACACCACCGCAATATCTTCCGGTACTACATGCACTCGAATTCTTCTCTCGACCTCACGCCAAGGCAGCACATCGCTGACCTTCAATCCAAGCTTGTGTAAAATTTCCGAATCTCTCACATAGATTCCGTCATCCTCGCAATGATAGGGTTGTCCTTCAGGAAACTTCGCACATAAATAATCAGGTCCTTTCATGATTTGAATGAACGTATCAGGCCGTTCACGTAGTTCGTCGTGGATATTGGTCATATTAGCCGTATACTCTTCGGAATACCCCATCCCACGGTACCCGAGTAAACAAAATATATGATGCCCGCGTAATTTAATCATAGAACCCCACCTTTTCCACACTGTTTACTAGTTAACCGATTTTATTATTTAGTATACACATAATTGTGTAGGGATGGGAAGTGCGAGTTTGCTGGCGTTGACATTATCGATGTACCTACTATAATTGGCACATCGACTAAATATTCTGTAAGAAAGGTATACACACTATGAAAGATTTAAAAGTCATCATCACGTTGATCCTCGTCATGTTCTTATGGGGAATTAACGTGTCAGCTCTCAAATACCTTGTCACTTATTTTGATCCCATCACGATGACATCGATGCGTATTATGTCAGCCGTGATTTTAGTCTTTATTATCTTGTTTTTTCTTAAGCAAATACGTTTACCTAGAAATCGAGAATGGCTTTATATCATAGGGGGTGCCGCGACCAATGTCGTGTTGCATCATTACTTTCTGGCGGAAGGACTGTCCAGAACAAGTGCCGCTAATGGGGGGCTGATTTTAGGGCTGGGGCCACTATTGACTGCGACGTTAGCCGTCTTCATTTTGAAGGAAAAAATCACAGGCGTACGCGCTATGGGTTTTATCTTCGGCGGTATAGGCGTAAGTATTGTAGTGCTTGGCGGCAGTGGTACATTGGGCAAAATTTCATTTGGAGATGTGGAAATTTTCTTATCGATCTTGTCGCAAGCCATTAGTTTCATGCTGATCAAAAAAGCATCCAGAACAATGGATGCTAGACTACTGACGGGATATATGATGCTAGTTGGATCCGTCGTTTTAGTCATCGTCTCATTCATTAAGGAACCAGGCGGCTTCGCTGAATTAAGTAAAGGAACACCTACTGTTTGGGGCGTTTTCATCTTCTCTGCCTTGATCGCAACCGCTGTGGGTCACATGGCGTATAATTCCGCCATTCAAACAATAGGTGCAGCGCGCGCTTCAATCTTTTTAAACTTCAATACATTTTTCGCGCTGATTGGCGCTAGTTTGTTTTTAGGAGAATCCATTTATCCCGCTCACTTTATCGGATTGATATTTATTGTGGCAGGCGTGATTTTCGGTTCAGGTACTTTGGAGATGTTCATGAGGAATCGGGGCAAGCAGATTCCGCCCATTAAGGAAGAGATCGAATAGAATGGAATCAACAGGTTTAAATATGTAGTGTTTCATGCAAAAATTCGTCAGTCAGACTGTATGAAATCGGTCGAAGCTGTTGTGGAGAGACAATTCCCTTCTCATCTAACTTATCAAGGGCCTGCTTGACTTTGTATCGCGAGTAACCTGATAAGGTAATCAGTCGACTAACCAATATATCGTCTTGGGAACTGAATACAGTCAATACAAGTAAGTAGAAAAGAATTTCTTGTTCCTCTTTCCCTAATTCTCGGGAATTGTTAATTAGAAAATGTTGTATACGAACTAGTTTCGCTTCACTAATTGATAAGTCATCTAGTATATTATTTTGTCCAGTAACCAATAACTCCAGCATACTTTTCAGATAGAATGTCAATTCTCCTTTATTCATAGGAAAGGGGACGTCTTCCAAAGCCTGATAATACTTAGCTTTATCTTTATTGATAGCGTAGGAGAACGTAACTGCTGAGTAGCGTTCTAGATATTTGGAAAGATAACTACCAACTAACAGTCTTCCCGTTCTACCGTTACCATCATAAAAAGGATGAATATATTCATAGTAATAATGTGCAATTAAATACCGGAATAACTCTGGATGTGTATCGTCTTGTAAAAATTGAATAAGATGAAAAAGTCCCTCTTCAATTTTCGCTTCAGTTTCCAAACCAACATGTGTAATTCTTGATCCATCTGTAACTTCCACTTCATCTTTTCTAAACAGACGACCATCCGGAGCATACTTCATAGGGATTTCATCGGAAACTAGATTATCGTATAGCGCTCTAAAATTCTCAAGTGAACGAAAAGGACCGATCTCTTCAATATGAAGATAGGTTTTCATCATCCCTGTGAAACGTTTCATTTTTGGATTAGGCTCATGTAAGCGTTGAAGTACATGGCTTAGTTCTTTCTTCGTACTCCTAATTCCTTCAATTTCATTATTACTTTGTGCGTCATTAATAATTAGACGTTGAAAGTAAGGTTGTGCTGCAAAAGCAGGAAGTTTACCAACCAGTGAAAGAATTTTACCGCTGTTTAAAAGCGCTTCATTGTTCAGTTTTATGAGCTCGGGTATCATTACATAGAAAAGCTCAAAATGCTCCCGATCAACCCTTCCTTTTCTGAATGCCCGAATAGGTAATGATGTGTTCATGCTTCCATAACTAGTGACTCGTTTCTTATATTCATTCTCGAAGGAAACCGCATCTAATTTGTAAAATAGCTTGCTTAACTTTTCATAAGTCATAGTATAAACAACTCCTTAATTCAAATATACTCGATTTTTTAAATTAGTATACATTTTTATTGAAATTAGAACAAGTGTATAATCAAATATCAAGATTATTTAAAATAGGAGGAGTGCGCATGAAATTTACCATCTACACAGATCCCCACCAATTCGCCATACAAGCAGACCCGATACTCGAACGTAATGAAGATGTATATAGCTTGTTCTATGGAGTACTCGTATCCATTAAATCAGGATCCTATCAAAATCCATTCATGGCGGTGCTTGAGAAGGAGGGACACGTGCTGGCGTTGTTACAAATGACGGCTCCTTATCCGCTAAATATCATAATTGTAGAAGAAGACTCTATAGAGTCCATTATCGACGAGTTGGTGGCTCGGTTACGAGAAGAAGCTGTAGCCATTTCATCCGTTATTGGCGTTAAACAGGTAGCTTTTCACTTTGCCAGCAAGTGGACAAACGTAGAAGCGACAGAACGTAAAGTAGTTAACGAAGGCATTTATCGTCTCGATACCATCCAGACCGACCTTACATATAGCGAAGGCCACTGGCGCAATGCAGTGGATAAAGATGTGGCGTTAATAGCGAAATGGTACACATTATTCGAAATCGATGCGGAATTGCCACCTACAGAAAATGAAGTAGTGCAGCAACAAGTAGAAGTATTCATTCAAAACAACGAAGTATTTGTTTGGGAAGTCGATGGACGCGTCGTGTCTATGATGAAAAAAGCGCGTCCGACGAAGCACGGCGTGACGGTTTCGATGGTATTCACTCCTGAAGATGAACGCAAGAAAGGCTATGCTCGATCGCTTGTCGCAAAAGTATCTGCGGAATTACTAAAAGAATACGATTTTTGTATTTTATTTACAGACCTCGCCAATCCGACAGCGAATAAAATTTACCGAGAGATTGGATATCAACAAATTACCGGGTTTGCGCATGTGGAATGGCTATAGAAAAGTAAAAAAATATTGTTCATAACAACTCATTCCTTACAAAACATTTACACAACCTTCTCTGTATATTAATAAACTTCCCGTAGAGTAGAAGTTGATTACAAATACAGGAGGTTGTTTATTGTTGAAGAAAATCGTACCCGTAGTAGCACTATCGGCTGCATTAATTGGTGGAGCCATCTGGACTGGGAATTATTCAGCGAGTTCGGATGATGAAGTGAAACAGGACGACGCACCGGAGATCAAGAATGTCATATTTTTGATTGGGGATGGCATGGGGAGTTCCTATACATCCGCTTATCGTTACTTCAAAGATGACCCGACTACCCCTGAGATAGAATTAACAGCGTTCGATCAACATCTAGTTGGACAACAAATGACGTATCCTGATGATGACGAAGAGTCAATTACAGATTCAGCGTCCGCAGCAACGGCTATGTCGTCAGGTATTAAAACATATAATAATGCCATTGCAGTGGATAAAAAGAAGGAGCGTGTGCAAACTGTCCTCGAAGCGGCAAAAGAAGCCGGCAAATCGACTGGACTTGTAGCTACTTCTGAAATTACACATGCGACACCTGCAGCTTACGGTGCCCATAATGAAAGTAGAAAGAATATGGATGAGATCGCCGATGATTATTACAATGAACGCATCAACGGTGAGCACACAATCGATGTCCTTCTGGGCGGTGGGAAAAAACACTTTGTCAGGGAAGACTTGAGCCATGCGCATTCATTCGAACTGGATGGATATGGATATGTCACAACAAAAGAAGAATTATTGAAGAATAAGAATGATAAAATACTTGGATTGTTCGCAGATGGCGGCATGTCCAAAATGATCGACCGTCCAGCAGAAACACCTTCATTGGAAGATATGACAGAAGCGGCGATTGAGCGACTGAAGAAAAACGAAGATGGATTTTTCCTTATGGTCGAAGGAAGCCAAGTCGACTGGGCGGGGCATGATAATGATATTGTCGGTGCGATGAGTGAAATGGAAGACTTCGATAAAGCGTTCCAAGCAGCCATCGAATTTGCTAAACAAGATGAGCATACATTAGTCGTTGCGACTGCGGATCATTCAACTGGCGGATTTTCCATAGGAGCGGATGGCGTATATGATTGGTCAGTTGATGTGATCAAAGCAGTGAAACGCACACCGGCATTCATTTCGCAACAAATTGCAAACGGTTCAGATGTAGAGGAGACATTGACACGCTACATCGACCAAGAAAGTTTACCTTTAGAACAGAAAGAAATAGAAGCAGTTCAAGCAGCAGGTACAGAGGCAAGTGATATTGAAACGGCTATCAAACAAATTATCGACACACGCTCCTATACGGGTTGGACAACCGGTGGACATACAGGTGAAGATGTACCTGTTTATGCATATGGACCATCTAAAGAGCGCTTTACAGGGTTGTTAGATAATACCGATCATGCGAATATCATTTTTGAAATTATTGCGGGTAAGAAGTAAGGCTATGTACTCTGAGATGAATGAAAGAAAAACGCCTTCCTATCGTAAAGATGGGAAGGCGTTTACTTATGGTTACTCGAAACTCCAATACTTTGATTGCTATGGCTCATAGTGCAATAAAATTGAAACATATACGATAGAGCGGGAGTAGCGAAGAAGTAGCGTAAGCGTGTTATGCAGTTTCATCTTAGATAAAGGAAAGTAAATATCAAAAAAACCTAATCCCTTTCTAAACGTATAATCTACAGTATATTGTATACTATTAACTTAGGAGGGATACAGATGAATATTCAAGACGCGCTAACGATTGGAGATTTGACGAAGAGTATAATTGTTGCTGGATCCGAAGGTATAACACGTAAAATTACCTCCATAGAAGTAATGGAAGTTCCTGAAGTAGTCAGCTGGGTTACATCAGGGATATTAGTAATGACAACGTTTTATTCGATTAAAAATGATAAAGAAAAGCAAATAGAAATTGTTCAGACGTTGATTGATAAAAATGCAGCAGGTATTGTCATTAAACTTGGCCGATTCGTAGATGAATTGCCGGAAAAGATGTTAGCCCTTGCGAACAAAGAAAATTTCCCTATCATTGTCATACCTAAAAGTGTTTCGTATATCAATGTCCTAGCCCCCTTATATGAGCGGCTATACAAAGAGAAACAGCTAAAGGAGAATTCCTATCAACCGCTAATAGACTTTGAATCCAAATCTTTTGCCTCACTCTCAAAGGCAATGGAAGAACTGAGTGTAATTATCGGAGGTCCATTATATATAGAAGATGTACAATGTTCGCTACTCTATTGTACGAAAACATTTCTTCCAAACGGCTGGCGCAATTCCAATGCCTTATTTTCTAGACCAATCCATACGAATTATGTAGAGCTTTCTGAAGAATGGAAGACATCACTTATACAAACCGGTGGAACATTGCTGAAAATAGATGGCTTTCGGAATATCTTGGTCATGCCGTTATTATCTAACAAATATGTCTTTGGGATGCTTCATATACCGTATACGGAAAAGCTTCAAGCCGGCAATAGTCCAATCGAAAATCTGAAAGAGACCGTGGAAAAGATAGAAGAGTTATTTATGAATGAACAGCTATACCTACAAAAAAAGCGAATTGAGCATCTTAAACGCCTGGAGCAATTCAACCAAGCGGATGAGCAAGAATTTAAATTGAAAGACCACTTCATTATTCGCTTTCATGCAAGCTGGTTTGAAACACATAGTACGCTAGCACATTATGTAATTGATCATTCAAATATAGTATTGAAAGATCTACTATCTAGTATGGAAAACATTCCTGAATGCACTTTCACATTGTTTGAAAAGCATGGTCACTTCTATGCATTAGTAAATTGTACAAAAAATAACGACATGTCTGTTATGAATTCACTTAAAAAATTAGTAACAGACGGCAATCATTCCCTAACAATTGCAGTAGCACTAATAGAAAAAGACAGTAGGGCGTTGGTAGATAGTATTCGTTTGGTGGATAATACCATGGAAGTTGGACAACTAATTAGAAAAGAAGAGAACTTCTACACCTACGATCAATTAGGCATATATGAAATTCTTATTAATATAGCGTCTCAAAATGTAGTGAAAAACTATACCAAAAGTATTTTAGAGCCATTATTTGTCGATCAAAATAAAGAGTTACTTCACACTCTAGAAGTATATTTGAATGAAAATGGTAATATTACAAAGGCATCGGAAAAATTATTCATACACCGAAGAACACTGACTTTCCGGTTGCAGAAAATACAAGAACTATTGCAAATGAATATTGATGACGCAGAAAACCGTTTCATTCTGAACTTTTGTCTCCGAATAAAATCCTTAGATCGATAGACGTCTTTGAACGTCTATTTTTTATGGTGTAAATTATGTGCAATGTAATCAACTGAATATTGCACACTACTAACATTACATTGAATAGTCAAATTATTTATAGTTAGTTCAAAGGAGTGGTGGGAATGTTGGGAATTATTCGAGTGCTTACAACGGATGATGAAAAGATCTTGCTCGAGCATGGAAGACACATGTGGGAAACGGATCAAATTCAAACGCTTACTAGATGTATTCAAGATCAGCCAAATGGTATTTATGATCGTCAGACAGAAGCAGAAGCTGTCCCGAAGATCATTTCTCTCGCTCAAGAACTCATCAGCGAACCTGGAGTGGATGCAATAACAATTAGTTGTGCAGCCGATCCAGCGTTACAAGAGTTAAAGGAAATAGTCGATTTTTACATAATGGGTGCTGGTGAATGTGGAGCAAAGGCGGCTATGCAAGCAGGACGAAAAGTTGCAGTGATAGGAATTACGGATACGATACCGAAAAATATCAAAGATGAATTAGGTGGACATTTCTACTCCTATTCACATTCGCAAAACTTACAAAAAACTACAGACCTATTTACAGAACAAGCAAAAGTAGAATTACTAGCACTTGCGAATAAAGTAGTGAATTCAGGGGCGGATGTCTTATTATTTGCCTGTACCGGATTCTCTACGATTCGACTGAAAGCATTTTTATCAATGAATATTCATATACCCATCATTGATTTGGTAGAAGCACAGGCAATCGTATATAAGCAATTTGCAAAGGAGGATAAGGGATGAATACAAAGACAAAAACATTTGATTTACCGTTTGTTATTTTCTCGATTATCATTTCAATATTTGGCGCAATAATCGGGATGCAGTTGATTACTTCTTTGGGAATCACACCGAATACGTCGATTATCGGTGCATTGGTTGCGATGCTCATAGCTAGAATACCAATGCAGATGTTTTATAAGTATCGTTCCATAGAGAATCAAAATCTTATTCAGACTTCCATATCTGCAGCAACTTTCGGAGCGGCAAATAGCTTGCTCATTCCGATTGGTCTCCCATTTGTAATGGGTATGCCAGAGCTGATTACGCCGATGCTGATCGGTGCAGGTCTGGCTTTGTTCATCGATGTATTCATTCTCTACAAAGTATTTGATTCAAAATTATTTGGAGCCAACGAAGCATGGCCGCCAGGTATTGCGACAGCTGAAGCGTTAAAAGCTGGGGACCAAGGTGGTTCAAAAGCCAAATTCCTTGGTATCGGTATTGGAATAGGCGTAATCGGTTCGTACTTTGGTATCGCGATGTCAGCTTTTGGTGTGGCATTCATCGGAAACATTTGGGCGTTACTCATGTTTGGTATTGGCCTATTACTTCGCGGCTATTCCATTCCGATGTTTGGCGTGGATTTAAATGAATTTTATATTCCACACGGCATGATGATTGGTGCGGGCTCAGTTGCTTTACTGCAATTTGTCATCACGCTTTGGGAGGCAAAGAAACAAAAGAATACACAACGTGAAGAAGAGGGTGACTATAGCTACACGCGCTCAGATAATGATGTGAAAAAAGGATTTGGTATCGGTTTTCTACTATATTTAGTGGCGGCTCTTATTTTAGCGGTTATTGGTGGAATCATCGGTGATATGACTGTTACACAAACGATTATGTTTGTACTGTTTGCCGCATTTGCCGCATTAGCTAGTGAGATTATCGTTGGAATTGCAGCCATGCACTCTGGTTGGTTCCCGGCATTTGCGGTGACATTGATTTCCTTGCTGATCGGTATGATGTTAGGCTTCCCACCGATTGCACTTGCGTTACTTACTGGTTTTACAGCTGCAACTGGTCCAGCGTTTGCTGATTTAGGCTATGACTTTAAATCAGGTGCAATCTTGCGTAGTCATGAAAAGAAAGCAATTGAGATATTTGGTCGCAGGCAACAATTAAAAAGTTCATTAATCGGTTTTGGTGTAGCGATTGTCATGGTAGCACTTTTCCATGATTCCTTCTTCGCGCAAGACCTTGTACCACCAGTAGATCTTGTCTATGCCACTACGATTGAAAGCGGCTTGGGCGGAAATGTTGGTATGTTACTTCTTTTATGGGCAATTCCAGGAGCGATTATTCAATTAATTGGTGGCCCTAAAAGACAAATGGGTATCTTATTCGCCACGGGGCTATTGATTGTGAATCCAATCGCAGGCTGGGCTGTACTTGTAGGTATAACGATTCGATTTATTGTATTGAAAGTAAAAGGTCCAGAAGCAGAATCTGCAATGTACACCATGGCAGCAGGATTTATCGCTGGAGACGCGATCTATAGTTTCTTCACATCACTATGGAAAGTAAAGTAATGAATTGGAGGAATACTTGTGACGATACGAACACTTACAAAAGCTGATGCAATTAATGGAGTGTATGGAGGCTGTATTTTAGGCGGAGGTGGGGGTGGCTGGATTTCAGATGGTTTAGAAAAAACAGAGCAAGCCTTTACTCTCGGCTCTCCACAACTTATCACGATAGATGAATTAGAAGATGAAGATTATGTTGCATGTGTATCACTAGTTGGTGCACCCTCCGCAAGAGATGTGTATATCAACAGTGAACAGCTTGTCTCAACAGTAGAACGGGTTCAGAAAGAATTTTCAAGGCCGATTAAAGCACTCATGACAAATGAAAATGGGGCTGCCACCACTATAAATGGCTGGCTTCAAGCAGCTGCAACGGGACTTCCATTCTTGGATGCACCATGCAACGGTAGAGCTCACCCAACTGGTTCCATGGGATCTCTGAACTTATCAGAAGAGGAAGACTACGTGTCCGTTCAAGCATTTGCGGGTGGTGAAGGGGATCGACGAGTAGAAGGTGTCATCTCTAGTACGCTGGACATTTCATCCAACGTTGTGCGGTCAGTCTCGGTAGAAGCAGGTGGCATGGTAGGGGTTTGCAGAAACCCTGTATCTATTAGTCATATTAAAGAACATGCCGCGGTTGGTGGCATTTCTCAAGCCATTGAACTTGGTGAAGTCTTCTTCTCAGTAGAAGGTCCTGATCGAATTGAAGCGGTAGCTGCACATTTAAAAGGTCGTGTCATTCATTCAGGAACAATCAGCCGATTTGACTTACAAGCAGTAAAGGGATTTGACGTCGGTTTTGTACAGGTAGATGATCTTGAAATGACATTTTGGAATGAATACATGACAGTGGAAATGAATGGCGAAAGAAAAGGCACATTCCCTGATCTCATTATGACATTTAACTCAGAAACAGGAATGCCTGTTGTCAGTGCAGAGCTAGAAGAAGGAATGAAGATTGCAGTAATTTCGGTACCGAAAGAGCATTTAAAATTAAGCTCAACGATGTTCAATGAAAAATTATTACGTGTGATTGAACCGATTATTAACAAAACTATTATTTGAAAAGGATGATCACCTATGTCATTAAAATATACAATGGACGTTATGGAAATCTTAGATGATATCAATGCGAGCGGGAGACAAGTAGTCGATCTATTCGAGGGATTTGAACATTGTGAAGCTTCTTATGAAACAGTTACAGGCGCTAAAGGTTCTACAGACTTTGTGAAAATCGTTGTCAGAGGAACAGAAGGTAAGCTTAGCGGTGGAAAAGCTCGAACACTAGGAATCGTTGGTCGTTTAGGTGGAATAGGTGCCCGTCCTCACAGAATAGGATTTGTATCAGATGGAGATGGAGCAGCGGCCGCGGTCACGATAGGCGTGAAACTCGCTAATATGTCAGTAAAAGGCGACCGTTTACCTGGTGATGTCATTATCACTACACATATCTGTCCAACTGCGCCTACACAACCACACGAACCAGTAGATTTCATGGGATCACCTGTAGATATCCTAACGATGAACCAATATGAAGTAGTTCCTGAGATGGATGCGGTAGTTTCCATCGACACTACAAAAGGAAATCGTGTATTTAACCATCGTGGTATTGCACTATCGCCAACTGTGAAATCAGGCTATGTTCTGAAATTTAGTGATGAGTTACTACGAATCATGGAAATGACAACAGGGGACCTACCTGTAACATTTGCAGTGACGACGCAGGATATTACACCTTACGGAAATGATGTATATCACATCAACAGTATTCTACAGCCTGCAGTCGCAACCGATGCACCTGTTGTAGGCGTGGCAATCACTGCTAAAACGGCTGTGCCAGGTAGCGGAACGGGTGCAAGTCATGAAGTGGACGTAGCGCAAGCAGTCCGATTTACGATCGAAATTGCTAAAGAATTTACAAGAGGTCAAATAGAACTCTACGATAAAAAAGAATTCGAACGTTTGGAAATGCTATATGGTTCCATGAAGCATCTTCAAACATTAGGAAATGAAGAAAAATGACAAAGAAAATCGTAGGTGTTTTGACAATCGGACAGTCGCCGCGAACAGATGTGACGCCATTTATTCAATCCGTTCTGGGATCAGACGTCACCATTATAGAAAGTGGGGGATTGGACAGTTTGACGGACGAAACTATTCATTCTGTTGAACCTGATGACACTGATACAACTTATATTTCCAGAATGCGAAATGGTCAGTCCGTGAAAATTGGGAAAAGCAAACTCCTTCCTTTATTGCAAAAAGAATTAACCGAACTGGAGAGTAAAACGGATATTACATTAATGTTATGTACGGGTGATTTCCCAACATTGCGCACGACACGACCTATTATCTATCCGGATCAAGTGCTAAATGAAATGGTTAGCGCTATATCACCATCATGCTCAATCGGGCTGATCATTCCATTAGAAGAGCAAAGAGAGAAATTACTGGCGAAGTGGAATCAGCAAGGACTGAAATTCTTTACAGAAGTGGCATCACCCTATGAAAAAAGTGATATCGCAGGTGCTGCCCTTGCACTGCAAGAGCAAGGGGCAAGTATGATTGTACTTGATTGCATGGGCTATGGTGAAGAACATAAATTGGAGGCTGTAAAGGGCAGTGGGCTACCGGTGACCTTGCCGCGTACATTGGTTTCCCAAATCCTGTCTGAGTTTGTGTCTGAATAGACCCGGTTTTCCGGGTCTTTTTTACATGGGGGGTAGTAACATGCCAATTATCGCTTTATTCTTGCTCAGTATACTGTGGGGCTCGACATTCTATTTCACCAAGCTATTGCTGCCAGACTTCCATCCCGTGTCTATTGTATTCTATCGCTGCTTATTCGGTGCGCTGACGTTATTGCCTTTTTATCTAATGAAAAAAGGAAAAGGGAAGTTTACATGGGACGTGGTTCCTCTACTGTTGGGAATCCCTTTACTTAGTGCAGGGATTCCGTGGATACTCATGAGCATCAGTTTGCAGAACTTAGACACGACGATCAGTGCTGTATTAAATGCAACGGGTCCAATATTTGGCGTGCTAATCACTATATTTTTACTAAGAGAACGAGTGGAAAGGCCTGCAGTTCTTAGTGTCATAGTTGGATTTATAGGAATCTTTATCGCTTTTGCTATTGGTTCAGCGGAGACGAAGAGTTTCCAAATAGGAAGTGCTGTTGTACTACTCTTAGCGGTAAATTTTTATGCTTTATCATCAGTTTTAACAGGGAAGTATTTAGCGAAGTACTCGGTTGTGACGATTTCTCTTTGTTCCATGACAGCTGGTATTCTCTTTTCAGGTCCCATAATGTTGGCAGTGGATGCTAACAGTCTATCTGGATTTACAGACAGCCAAAACTTCTATTGGTTTCTCTTACTAGGTGGAGTCAACTCGGGCATAGGAAATTTATTGTTTTATTATATAGTAAAGTCAGGCGGAGCCATTTTTGCGCTATCGATTACGTATTTAATGCCTATTACGACAATCTTATTAGGCTATTTCCTATTGCATGAGCCAGTAGGGGCGGGAACGTTTATTGCGTTAGTATTTGTGTTATATAGTGTATATTTATCAAAAAGAAAGGGTGTAGCAGAATGAATAATTTTCAACAAACAGTTTCTACGTTAATGGTAAATAACTTTGAAGTGACAAAAGACATTAATGCTTTGGTGCTGATGGATATGAGTACTGAGGAGTTGGGGAAGAAGTTTACAGATGCGCTGCAAAAGGATGGCTGGAAAGTACGCACGTATCTTATGGAAGATCGTACTAGGTCTGGAGAGGAACCACCGCAAGAAGCTGCAGATGAAATGTTGAAATATGATTTAGTGTTCTGTTTAACGAAACATTCATTGACACATACAGTCGCTAGAAAGAATGCCAATACTCATGGAATCAGCGTCATCACAATGCCAGGTATTACAGAAGATATGTTTTTACATGGTGCGATGTCTGCAGATTACAGTCGTGTGGAAAAAGAAACGCTTAGTATGACAGACAAATTAACAGATGCCCATACGGTCACTATTGAAACGGGAGCTGCACATGAGCTAGTCATTCCAGTAAACGGGCGTGATGGAGTGCCGAGTACAGGGGTATTCCGTGGACAAGCGGCGTCTGGCAATCTGCCATCTGGTGAGGCATATATTGCACCGCTTGAAGGTGAAGCAGAAGGAACAATCGAAATAAACGGATCCATTTCAGGTATTGGGCTAGTGGCGGAGCCTATTGTGTTAACGATAGAAAAAGGTCGCTTAATCGCCGCTAGTGGACAGGACGGAAAGAAATTGCTGGAACTGCTAGGCGATGGAGACGGACGATACTTATGCGAACTAGGCATTGGAACAAATCACGCAGCTCGTTTAACCGGCAATATTCTTGAAGATGAAAAAGCCTATGAAACGATTCACGTCGCATTTGGTTCCAATCATACATTTGGTGGAAAGGTTAAAACGAATGTGCATATAGATTGCGTAACGAAAAATCCAACAGTGAATTGGAAATAAAGTTCAGTAAAAACTAAAAGTGGTCAAAAAACCATGCAAAAAAAGAAGTTACAGCTCAAAACACGAGCCGTAACTTCTTTTTTTGTGCGCGAATTTAAACAAGTAAAAATTAAATTTTAAAAAGCAGTATCCTTTTTGAATAATTCTTCTATATGACTAATGAAAGAACAAATCATCAAGCAACTACACAGGAGGCACAGAATAATGAAATAAAATAGCCTACATATCAAAATACCATTCTCCCCACAGTTTGCAGCAATTGTGGGTACAAATGAAGCGCTGTTTCTACAGCAACTGCATTACCGATTGCAAATATCTAAAAATAGTAACGACGGTCATAGATGGGTGTATAACACATATGAAGAGTGGACGCATGAATTTCCGTGTTGGAAGATGCATGTGGTGAAGAGGCTAGTGAGAAAACTGGAAACGGACCAATTGATCATTACTTCTGAATACATTGAACTACTCCCACTTTCACTACGTTTAGAAGAGGGAGATTCCTAAGAACACCAGCGTAACCACTAGTTATGGATTAGGCGATCCCCGCAGTCCCTGCGGTTCGAAGTCTTATGGCTTCGTTTTTAAGGTTTATACTTGCGTTCAGATCCCGGTCATGATGGCATCCGCAATTCGGACAGCCCCATTCACGCAAGGCAAGATGCTTCACGTCTTGGTTTCTAGCCCCACATCCCGAACAAAGCTGGCTGGAAGGAAATGTTTTTCCAACGACTACCACGTGTTTGCCATACCATTTCGCTTTATATTCAAGCATGGAACGAAACTGTGACCAGCTCACGTCGCTTATTGCTTTCGCCAATTTGGGATTTTTGAGCAGTTTGGCTACTTGCAAATCCTCGATTCCGATGACATCGTGGTTTTTGATGATTTCGGTTGATCGTTTATGCAAGTAATCTTTTCTTTTATTGGCGATAGTTTCTTGAATGCGTGCGACTACGATCCGTTGTTTCTGATAATTTTTCGCATCGCTCAACAGACACTTTCTTTTACGAGCCGATTCCTTCCGTCTTGAAAGAATCCGCTCTGCTTTCGTTAATTTTTTCTCCATCGAGCGAAAGAACTTTAGGTTTTCGTATACCGTTCCGTCTGACAAGACAGCGAAATCCTTCAATCCGACATCTATCCCTACGACAGAGTGAGTCTTGGGCAGTTCGGACATTACGGTTTCCACCAAGACGGATACAAAATATTTTCCAGTGGCAGTACGTCGGATGGTCGCATTCATAATTCGTCCATCTACTTCTCGACTTTTGGCGAGCTTTACCAAACCGAGCTTAGGAAGTTTAATCGCATGACAGACAATGGCGATATTGCCGTTTGTTTGTCTGGTTGTGTACGATTGAACATGATGATTTTTCGATTTAAAGCGTGGGAAAGCATTTTGTTTTTTGAAAAACCTTTCAAAAGCGTCCGCTAGATTTTTCAAAGAAGACTGAAGAGAAATACTATCGACTTCTTTCAACCAAATCGTATCTTCTTGCTTTTTTAATTGCGTTAATTCAGCAGAACAGATGCCATAAGAAAGTCCTTTGCCGGTTTCCTTAAAGGTGTGTTCCCACTTGAACAAGAAGTGATTAAAGACAAACCGGCTGCAGCCAATGGTCTTGGCGATCAACACCTGCTGTTCTTTCGTTGGATAGATTCGGAACCGAAACGCTTTGTGGATCAGCATGAAGTGCACCTCCATCATTAGGGAACGTATGTTTCCATTATAGCAGACTGATACACTTTTTGGCTAGCGCAACCGACATTCATCTCCTGCTTACTCATTGGGCCGTGCCCGATTCATTCCTTGAAACGGGAGTCTTCTGTTGGTAATAAGATAAAATGCCAATGGATCGCACGAAATGGTATCGAATTGATTACGAAAAGCTGTCACAGACGTGCGGCGAATTTGTACCCTTCGAGCAGACGGGAACGGTCGATGGAGTCGAACAAAAACGTCTGCCTGAGGAGAACATAATGCTCCCAGCAATAACCAAAGAACTTAAACAAACTACAAAGAATAAGAGATATAGCGAGAGGGATCTCGCCACTATTTCTTCTGTCATTGATTATTTAAACGAAAAAGCATTCAAGCGATTCAAGCACAATACGAATACGACGATGGACCTTCTCCTTGAGCGTATCGCAGAAGGCTACACACTAGACGATTTTAAACTAGTGATTGATACGAAGGCGGCGCAATGGCTCCATCACCCAAAATTCCGCCACTACTTACAACCATCGACATTATTTAAAGCAGAGAAATTTGAAAACTATTTAAATGAAGCCCCAGCTGAAATGGCTCGATCGATCGTATTGGAAGCCTATGTGTCACCCACATTAGATTTTGAAAAAGGAGAGAATGCATATGAGTTACGAACTTGCTGAAAAAAGCTTACTAGGTGCGATGTTTGAGGAAAATTATTTAATTCTTGATAGCCACATGCAAGCGAGATTCTTCCAGGGGCATGTGCATCAAACAATTTACACGGTCATGCGGGAATTGGCGCAGGAAGGAAAACCGGTAGACTATATTACCGTTCTGACAAGGAGAGAACCGAGCGAACTAGGAGGAGTCAATTACGTATATGGGCTAAAACGATTTGCGAATGTCGAACGTTTTGATGAATACGAAGAGATGATTATTGACCAATGGAAAAAGCGAGAAACGGCACGGATATTACAGCAAGCGATTGAGCATGATTGGAGCACTGATGACATACTGCATGCTTTAGGGGAACTGGAAGAACTCCATAGCTGTAGAGAAGCGACTACTTTAACGGAACATCTACTCGCACAATATGAAAGACCGTTCATGCCGGATGAAACTGAGCCTGGCATCTCGACAGGACTTAGCGATTTGGATAAAATCCTAAACGGCTTCCAAAGCTGTGAATACATCATCGTGGCGGCTCGGCCATCTATGGGAAAGACGGATCTGCTAAACCATTTCGCACTACAAGCCAGCAAAGATGGACATATGCCGATCATCTTCTCACTTGAAATGAGTCGTAAATCAATGATTGACCGAATGATCGCTTCGACAGGTGAATATAATCGCTTACGAATGCGCAATCCGTATAAATATTTCACCGAACCACAAAAAGATCGATGGACACCAACGCTGAATCACTTGAACGGTGGGGGTATTCATATTGACGATCAAAGCACTTTAACCGTTAGAAAAATCAAAGCAAAAGCACGGTATATCATCAAAACGAATCCGACCAAACGACCGATTATATTCATCGATTACTTACAAATCATTCGTCCTGAAGGCAAAGTAAACAATCAAACGGTAGCAATCGGGCAGATTAGCAATGAATTAAAAGCGATGGCAAAAGAATTCGACTGTCCCGTCGTCGTTCTATCGCAGCTATCAAGAGCATCTGAAACGCGTTACGACAAACATCCCGTCATGAGTGATTTACGTGACTCAGGAAATATTGAACAAGATGCTGACGTCATCGCGCTTCTTTATCGGGAAGATTACTACGAAAGAGAAAAAGCCCCGACGAACCTACTGGAAATTGAAATTGCTAAACACCGCAATGGTCCGACCGGTACGATCACCACCATCTACAGCAAAGAAACTGGCAAGCTATACGATTTCGATGAAAACAAATATAAAGGGGGAGCTAACCTATGATCACAGTGAAAGATATGTTGGAATACGCATTCGAAATTGATTTATCACACTTGGCGCACAGTATTTACTGGGCGCTCATGACGAACCAAATCACTTTACAAGACGATAGTGAAAAATTAAAAGGTATCGAATTCGACGAAGCAGAAGTACAGCGCATGATGGAGCAGAACATCTTGGATATCGGCAAGGTGAAGTTGTTCGTCATGGATACAGAAAACGACTGGTACGTGTTCTACTTAGCAGAGCATTCGCTCGATGCGTACCGGCTACACGAAGAGCTGTTCCGTCAAAATCAGCACAAAATTACGCGAGCAGACCGACTGATGATCAACTCGATGACGTTCGCAGATACAGGCGTTGAAGAAAGTTTGTATGATCATAAGAAAGACGTGCTCATGTATCCTGCGTATGTCGGTCACGCGAAAGCAGGAGAGCGGATTTTGTATCGAATGGTGGGGGCATGAGCAAGGAACAACGTGGCATCTTGATCTTAGTTATCTGTCTACGATCAACTTATTCAGTGGACTATTTAGAGCGCTTAGCGGATGCGGAGTTGGAAGGATTGTATGATAGATACGTCTAACAGGACCTTTTTACCTTACAACATATCGTCCTCAGACAACATGTCTGAAAAATTCTTCTTGATGAGTGCCGCATCACAAACAATACGACTGCTATCTCGATGACAATCCCGACGATCCCTGCATAGAGAAAGATAAACAACAAGTCTCTCAATCCAGCCCCTCCGCCCTTCTTTTTTGTTATTCTACCCAAGACGAAACTTTTACATTCCATCTTAACGTGACAAAGTCGAAGGAAAAGGGGGCGTCTGATGACGAAGTCTACATATATACATAGAAATTAGAATGGGCTGCAGATAGTATCGAGAGAGTATAGGGACATGATACCGGTTCCAGCCAGAATATTGATAAGTTATATTAATATAATTGAATCGTAATGCCCATATATATAACTTCCTATAAATGGTACATTTTACATAAGGGCTTTCCCTAACTCTCATAGGCCAATCGGCTATCAAAGGAGCATGTAAAATGAAGATAGAAGAACTGAAATTAACCGATTGGATGAAAAAAAACAAGATTATGGCGCTGATTTTTGGACTAGCTGCCGGTCTTGGACTCATTGCACAAGTCATTCTTCAGTCGACTGCAATCATCATTACATCAGTTGCCATACCATTCGTGATCGCACTGCTGTTTTTTGTAGTGATGGGTAAATCAAGATTGATTACGAAGCAATTCCCTTATATCTTGATCTTTTTGAATTTCTGTATTTCGATGAGTCTCATTCTTTTCTCGGGTGCTAACTTAGGAACAATCGGTGTTATTTATCTCGTGTTAGTGCTAGGTGCCGTTCATGGGAGAATGCTGATCATGGGTTACGCGTATGTACTGAGTTTGATCGCAATGATCTTTAACCATGTGTATTTCATATCGCCTGACTTAATAAATGGAAGCGGTTCCAATCTTCTGCTCCTCCATTTCCTCGTCGCACTTTCTTTGTTTTTATTAGTGAGACAGAACGGTCGTGTCTTTAATCATGTAGAAGAACTTCTCGTACTCACGTCGCAGAAAGCCGAAGAAGAACACGCGCTTTCTGAGAAACTCGATGCGGCAGTCACGAAAATCACGTCTAATTTGGCATATCTTCAAACGAATGCTGAACGATCCACGATTTCGCAACGCGAAATGTTAGAGGCGGTCAACGAAGTGAGTTCAGGCAGTCAACATCAAGCCGATCATATTTCAGAGATTGCTGAAAACGCGGAACAAACACATGAAGCCATTCAAGAAATTTCGACAGGGCTTTTAGTGCTTGGTGATAAAACAAATGACGCAGGCACCAAAGCAGAGCAAGGATCTGCACATATGTCTCAGTTAAAAGACAGTCTTGATACATTCGCGGAATTCTTTACGGATTTGAATAATACGTTCGGTATCCTGACGAGTAAAATTAATGAGACGAATGCATTTGCAAGTTCAATCAAACAAATTACCGAGCAAACGAATTTATTAGCGTTGAATGCATCGATTGAAGCCGCGCGTGCAGGACAACATGGTAAAGGATTTGCGGTAGTTGCGGATGAAATCCGTAAACTTGCTGGTTTGACAGATGGAACGTTGAAGAAAATCGATACTAACCTAGTCGAGTTAAATAGCACGAACGCAATCGCTGTGAATAAGCTAGGAGAAGGATTGAAGCAGTTGACGATGCAAAATAGTGTGGCGGATGAATCAAGTGCATCCTTTGTGGCGTTGCACCACGTTATGTCCGCATTGCAAAACGAGTTGACCGAATTTATACAGGAGTTTGACATCATTACGGGTCGGACATCGACAATCCGCAAGCATACAGTCGAGTTTGCTGCGGTAGTGGAACAAAGTACGGCAACAGTAGAGGAGTTAAATGCGACGCTGACTGAATTGACGGAAGAACAATCAGAAATCGCGAAGTATATTACAGAAACACATGATGAAGCAGTCGCCATTCGTAGAACCTAATGTAAAAGACGTTATCTCTCAAAACAGGGGAGGTAACGTCTTTTGCATGCAATCTTGGTTTCCAATAAAAACTATTATGCCAAATAGAGAGACAATTGACATGATTACTATTAATATAGATTAAGTAGGTTATCTATGTAGAGTAGAAAATGTATTTACATATATACAAGCAGCTGAGAAGATACTATTCATTAGAGGTGTACAAATGGGCTTATTTTTCACGGTGATTTTACCGATCATTGCAGTATTCGCAGTGGGATTCTTATTACAACGAGTCAAAAACTTAGATATCAAATCGATCTCCTCTCTTTCCATTTACATACTAACACCAGCGCTCGTCTTTACTTCGTTGTATAAGGCGGATTTTAATTCGAGCTATACGATGATCTTGATTTACATGTTCGCACTTTTTTACGCCATGGTGTTTCTGAACAAAGTGTTGGCGAAAATCCTCAAATGGGATAAAAAAGTAGAAAGCGCCTCGATACTGGCGACGGGTTTCATGAACTCCGGAAACTATGGCTTGCCCGTGGTGTTGTTCAGCTTAGGAGAAAAAGCGCTACCGTATGCCATCTTCATCATGGTCATCCAATCTCTCCAAAACAACTTCTTCGGTGTCTATTATGCATCGCGCAGTACGAGTGGCATGATGCGCTCGGTTAAAATGGTCTTCAAAATGCCGACTACCTATGCCGCGATTTTCGCTTTCATTTTCCAGTACTTTAAGATAACCGTACCCGAATCCATTATGTCTGCGACTTCCATGGTAGGGGATGCAGCAATTCCTGTCATGATGGTCATGCTCGGCATGCAACTTGGATCCGTCATGAGCAAGAAGCCAAACTGGCAAGTAGTCATTTCAGGCGTCGTATTGAAAATGTTCATAGCGCCGATACTCGCTTTCATTTTCGTACTATTCGCAAACGTGGACCCTTTAGTAGGTACCGTCCTCATCATTATCTCCGCAATGCCTACAGCGGCCACGACGACGATGTACGCAATTGAATTTGACACGGAACCCGAGCTGGTCTCGACGATTACCTTGTTCTCTACAGTGTTGAGTGTGGTGACGTTGAGTATATTGTTGAATGTTATTATTTGAATGAAGTAGCTTGAAAAGGATTCATAAAATCGCAAAATAAAAAGAAGTTGGAGCCCGAACTGGCTTCAGCTTCTTTTTCGTTGCAAGTCATTCCTGTTCTAATTTCGGCAAGTGAATGGTGAAGGTGGACCCTTTACCAATCTGAGTTTGCAGCAATAAGCTTCCGTTATGTTCTCTAACAATCTTTTCACTAATCAACAATCCTAACCCTGTTCCATCTTCTTTTGAAGACATAAATGGATCACCTATCTGACGTAGGATCTCATCGGGGATGCCTGGACCATTATCACACACATCGATCGTCACGTGATCAAGATCATCTTTCACACGGAGTATGATGGTTCCCGTTTCCATAGCTTCGATCGCGTTTTTGATTAAATTAATAAACACTTGTCTTATTTTCAGTGCATCGCCGAAAATCAGCATTTCGTTATGACCGGAGTCCATATGGATGTCAATGGCTTTCATCTCCATATCCGATTCCATTTGAGCTTTAACTTGTTCGATTAACGTTGTAATGTTGATGGTTTTTTGATCTTCTACATGCGATTCAGCTAAAGATAGAAATTCAGATGCGGTTTGCTCAATCTCTTTTAATCCTTTTTTGATCTCGTCAAGATGTACTTGACTGGCCTCATTCTGACCGCCACTAGTTAAATCAAATAACTGTAAACGTCCTTGAACGACAGTAAGTGTGCTGCGAAGTTCGTGGGCGATAATAGAAGCTAATTTTCCAGTGATGTCCAATTTATCTCTACGTGTATCATGGCTTCGTAATTCGTTTTCCAACTGCAGTTGTGTGGATATTCCTGTGAACGGAACAGGTTGTTTTTTATACAAATGCGAAGGTAAGAAATTGGTATCCGTCATATGGTATTCATGCGTTTGCAAAAGTTCAGTCAAGAGCGAACCGGATAAAGATAAACTGTCGTATGCGCACACATTGATGTAATTTTTCGTGATATTCGCGACTCTAGAGAAAAAATCATCAAAATTTTGTTCATGTAAGGCTACAGAAGGAATCAATGTTTTTATATTTTGAGGCCGCCACGTCACCAAACCCCACCCGCGGAGAACATTTCCTTCTATAATATGCGGATCAAAAAAGTCATTTAAATTCTTTAAAACAGCTTCTGCATTAAAGTTATCATGCGTTTCATATGCCATATCGGTATCGACAAAATAAATATGATCCATTTGCTCTTCCGTATAACCCGCATTTCGAAGATTCTCCTTAACTGCAGCGAAACTCGTGGGTTGATCGACATATAAAATGATGTGGTTTTTATCCAATCCTTCAGCTACATAGGAAGTAGCATGTTCTATATATTTGTTGCGGTCTGTGTACGTATACACTACGTGGCCGACTAGTAAAGATTCTATGCCTTTCGTCAGTTCCATTTCCTTATTTTTATGGACCGAATATGTCATATGAAAAACTCCTCTCATGATTACGAACTCTATTATAACATCTTAGTCACTATAAAGTGTTGTAATTAAGTGAAACTTTAGTATATTTAATGCATTTGTAAGTAGGAAATTAGTACACTATATTTTAAATCGCAAAGATTTATTTCCAATATAATGCTTTTACTTCAAATGTCTATGTGTTTACAAAATAAATATACAATAAGTTCATTTAATGGTTTACATGCTGTACGTAAGGGGTATCATAAACAAACAAAGTTGAAACTACGTAGAAAGTAGGTGCCCCTTATGCTGAATTTATCAAACGCTGCATTACTCGAAGCCTATGAGCGAACAGAGAAAATACGTGTAGAGCCAGCATTTATTGAACTACTTAAAGAAGAAATCAAACGCCGTGGTATATAGATGCCGTGGCGTTTTTTTATTTGTGAATACACCGTTCATTACTTTCATTACATAATAAGAAAAGCTACGATACATAGAGGACTAATATAGAAAAGATTGGAGGGAGTGTCATACGGAATCGTCAATTTGAAATATTGCTGTATTTATTGAAAGTGAAAAAAGTAACCCATAAAGAATTATCCGAGATGTTTGAAGTGAGTGTCAAAACGATTCAGCGAGATGTGGATAAATTATCTATGATGGGCGTCCCCGTAACGTGTAAGCAAGGAAATCAAGGTGGGATCTATATAGAAGAGAGCTATAAATTAACCGAAAGCTTCTTCACGAATGAAGACTTGCAAACGATCACCATTGCATTGTCGATGTACGATAGCATCTCTTCAAACCGAAATAAAGATCAAGTCATGAAAAAACTGGCTCTTATTTCACCGGAGTTGGTTGATTTATTGGAGACGGATGCAAATGATTATTTCGTTGTGGATTTTACAGGAGAAAAAATAGATATGACCGAAAGCGTATATAAGAAAATCAATCATTGCTTGGATGAAGAAGTACTACTTGCAGTTACATGCGGTGACGAGCAGATTTTAGTCGCGCCGATTAGTTATGTATTACGGTCGGAAGGATTATACCTATACGCTTACGACGTGGACTATCTATTGATTGACATCTCTACAATTAAAGAAGCGCAGTGTACGGAAATAGAATTTGAAAGAACATTTATTTCTTACAAAGAACATACACAGTTCATTTTCAAATAAGACATTAGGTGTCCTATTACGATTGGTATAGTTATTTTCGGAGGGATATCCAATGAAAAATAACGTATATGAAAGCCAATCAATTAATAGACTCATCCTGACGTTTTCCATTCCAGCGATCTTTTCTTTACTCATAGAAATGATGACAGCGGTCGTGGACACTTCCTTTGCGGGACACTTAGGTAGCCAAAGTGAAAGTGCATTGACCGCAATGGGGTTATTATCCCCACTGATGGCGGTATTTGTAGCACTTCAAACACTGTTTGCAATTTCTACAGCTATTATGATCTCTACATACTTAGGTCGAAACGACAAAACAAAACTGAATAATTATTTCAAGAGTGGCTTCATCATGACGATCGTCGTCAGCGCCAGTACGTCATTCCTCGTCTACTTATTCATGCATCCCATATTGTCGATGCTTGGTGCCGAGGCGGAAGTATACGAACTGGCGCAAGATTATTTACGCATTATCATAATCAGTAATATATTCAGTGCGATCGGGTATACGCTAACAAGTGTCATACGCGCATTCGGAAATCCAAAAGCGGAAGCCGTCATCATCGTTCTATCTGTTGTCATCAACGTAGTAGGTAACGCCATCCTGACATTCGGCTTAGAGCTCGGAATGATCGGGATCGCACTCGGCACACTCATTAGTGAAGTAGTGTGCGCGCTGCTGGCTGTCATGTATCTCGTGAAAAACCATAACTGGTTTACATCTAACCCCATTTCACCAAAGTCGTTTATCACGATGTCGTATAATATGTTCAAAATCGGATTTGCCCAAACGACGATTCAACTATTAGCAGGCATAACCGCATTCATCGTCAATTATCAGTTGCTGACAGTAGGCGGCAATGCACATATCGCGATGTGGAATATTGCCAATAAAATGTACATGCTACTATTGATGCCAATCATTGGTATCACACAAGCCGTTCAAACGATCATTGCGTACTTCAATGGAAAAGGCGATGAAGATAAAAAACTTCTCGTCGTAAAGAAAACCGTACAGTATTGTTTCTTCTACGGAATCGGAATCACAGCGATCGTATTCTTAGTAGGAAAATATATTCTCGTGCTATTCACAGGGGATCAAGCAATCATCGACTCAGTCATGTCGATCATCCAAGTGATCTTCATCACGTTTCCCATTCTCGGCGTGACGTATACAATCATGACGCTGCTTCAAGTGACAGGTAGCGAAATGAAAGCCGTCATCATCGGAGTAACGAGACAAGTCGTTTCCGTCATACCACTTGTGATCATCTTGCCGACTATCTTCGAGAAATATGATATTTTCACAATCTGCCCGTCTTTCTCAATTTTCTTTGCGATTCCGCTTGCGGATATACTGACTCTTGGAATAGCTTTATTCTTCTTTAAAAGAGCAAAAAGTGTCTCTAGTGAAGATCACTGATGTTTACTTCAGAAAGAGAAATTTGCTTATTTAATAGAAACTCAACGTTTATCGTGATGCGGTGAAAGTGAAGGACTTGGAATTAGCGCTCAAATGTTTAATTTGTTTCTCAACAAGGAAAGTTAGAAAGAAAAAGGGGGTAGTCCGATGATGGAACCTGTACTTGCGTATAATAATTGGACATGGGTTCGCATTGATGCAGCCACTCAACAGGAGATTAACGAGTCCCCGGATATCCCACTTGCCAGCAAACGCTGGGCCATGTCGTTGAACGAACGTCAAAACAGCAATTTGGAAATGGACGGAACTGAAGAGGGGAAGGAATCGATGTGGGGCTCCGTTGTCTATTCCCAGAACGTTGAAGTCCGCAGCGAAAAGACCATCCTTCATTATTACCTTACAAAAGATACCCTTCTAACGTCGGGGATCGATACAGCGTTCTTCACAGGTGCTGCCAAACAGCAAGTACTGAAATACATGGACAAAGCAGAGGATGCCATCGAAGGGTTCATGGTGCTCATCGGAGAAATTACGAACGTATTCCTACAAGAAATCGATAGCTTTGAAGACCGGATGCATGATTTACTGTGGAGCGTCAAAGCGAAGAATGATGAGCCGGTCTTTGAACAGATTATGGACAATCGGTTCGAAATTCTAGTTTGGAAAAACCTCGTCATTCCGTTCATGGAAATTCAAGAAGCCACAGTGGAAGCATTCGGAGACGACATCATGGAAGGGAATTTCTACAAGCGAACCTGTCGGCGTATCCGACGTTGCCGCCAAACGATCCGAGAATACAACGAAGAAATAGGCCAACTGGTCGATCTTGAATCGATCATCTCCTCCTATCGAGGCAATGAAATCGTCAAAACATTGACCGTCATCACCATGCTCTTCACACCAGTAGCCGCTTGGGGTGCCTTATGGGGAATGAACTTCAGATTTATGCCGGAACTCGATTGGAAATATGGCTATGTAGGAGCAATTCTCGTCATCGTTCTGTCTACGTGGGGGTTATATTACTACTTACGAAAGAAACGTTGGATCGGTAGCGTATTGAACAGCTCGAAGGATAAGAATTTTTAGTGAGATAGGTTATCGATAGCGCATATAATTCTGCTAGCAGATAAATAGATTTTCTGGTTGGATTTATTTCCTTCTAGGACAGCGAATTGGGTCATTAGTGAAAACAACGAGAAGTAAGGATTTTGCTGTTTTCACTTGCATCGGTATAACGAAAACACTTTTAGGGAGGGAATTCATTGAAAATTTATGATCAGATGAAGCAAGTGCTGGAAGGAAGAGAAGGGGATATTATTACTGCGGGTGATTTGAAGCGCGAACTTCAATTAATGCATGGTACAAATCCAAGTAGCGTAATTCCATCAGATTTTTGCTATAACCGCTTTAATAATGGCATTACATTTACTAAACATCTATTCGTGTACCTAACGAAAAGTACGTATAAGTACATTGGAGAATATGCCAAATACACAGGAATGATTTTCCACAAGTCAAAAAGCACGCAGGAAGAAGTAGTGATTGGGGAATGGAAGGATGGGGTGAAAACACTCTATCCAGCAGACTTGCAGAATCGCGATACGATTAGTCCCGAACAGATTAAGAATTTGTATGAAGAATATATTCGTGTATTACGTTTTGAGTTACAAGTTTTGTCGTGCCAACCAACAGAATTACGCCATCTGATTGGAAGGATTGGCGAATTGTATTGTGCCATGATGACGGACGGACAACTCGCCCGTGAAACGAATCAACATGGCTTCGACGTAGTGAGCCAAGGGCGGTTGATTAGCGTCAAAACGACTGCTCAACAAAGTAATAGCTTTATAGTATTTAATAAGAATACGTTCGAGAAGTTCGACGACGTATTTGTTGTCCAATACCGCGATGATGACTTTCACATTCTGTACTATGGATCAAAAACGCCAGTCGAAGACATTGCGCGTACGTATAAAAATATGTATGAAGTGGATTTAGAGAAATTGAAGAAGTTAGATTGGGGGAAAGACTACAAAAGGATGATGAGTACAATTTAAGTAGGTATCTTACATAATGATTTATTAAGGAAAGGTGCTATTGGCAAAATAGCACCTTTTTATATTAACTATTTATTATTTACATACTTCGATTCAATTAATGCCACAATCGCATCGCCCACTTCAATAGTCGAAGCACTACCACCTAAATCCGGTGTCAAGGCAGACTTCGTCACCAACAATTCTTCAATCGAATCCAGCAACAACTTACCCAAATCCTCGAATCCAAAGAAGTCGAACATTTGACTAGCTGACCAAATAGCCGCTAACGGATTCGCAATATGCTGACCTGCAATATCAGGGGCCGATCCGTGAATCGGTTCGAACATAGAAGGGTACGTCTTTTCTGGATTAATATTCGCCCCAGCAGCCAGTCCCATTCCTCCAGCTAGTGCAGCGCCTAAATCCGTCAAAATATCACCGAATAGATTCGACGTAACGACCACTTCGAATCGTGCCGGATTTTTAATCATCAACATGGCAGCCGCATCGACCAGGTAGCTTGCCGTCTCCACATGCGGATACTCTAGACTTACTTCTTCAAATACTTGATCCCAGAAAACCATCGAATAGTTCAACGCATTGGCTTTACTAATACTAGTCAGCGTCTTCCCAAGATCTGAAGCCGTCTCAAATGCATACCGAATGATCCGCTCCGTACCTTTACGAGAGAACACTCCCGTCTGCAACACCACTTCCTCCGGCTTACCTTTAAACAACCAATCACCAGCTCCAGCATATTCACCTTCACTGTTTTCACGAATGAACAACATATCAATCGTTTCCTTCGTTCCGTTATCAATAGGACAAGGCGCACCGTTCAACAACTGGATGGGACGGATATTGACATATTGATCGAACTGTTTGCGAATGATCAATAGTAGATCCCATAACGAAATATGGTCAGGTACTCCAGGGAATCCCACCGCGCCTAAATAAATCGCGTCAAACTTCTCAAGTTGCTCCATCCCGTCACTCGCCATCATTTGTCCATGCTCTAAGTAATACTCGCAGCCCCATGGGAAGTGGGTGAATTCGAAGGAGAGTCGTCCGTCCAATTCAGCTACGCGTTTCATTACTTTGATACCTTCGTCAATTACTTCTGGGCCGATTCCGTCTCCGGAGATTACGGCTATTTTGTAAGGGTTCATTTGGTCACTCTTTTCTTTGTGATTGTATATTCATTATTAGACTATCATTTAAAAAGGGGGATGCATATTCAGTTTTTCGGATGATTTTGTAAATATCCTATATATAAAATATATTTAGTGAGTATCCATATCCTTTAAAATTTCTTTAGTAACCTTAATAAAATGTTCTGTTGCAGCTTTCTTTACACTGTTTTTCGATATCACCAAATTTAGTTTTGTATTAATAACTGGATCAGATAACTCTAAAAGTGGAGGAGGATCGAATCCCTCTAATTTTGAAAAGGCTTCCGGGCAAAAAGCTATGCCCATGCCTCTCTTTACCATACTAAGCATAGGTAGTGTTTCAGTTCCCCAATAAATGACGTTAGGATTAAACCCACGAAGATAACATTCTTCCAAGATATCATCTGAGATTCCATGGCCAAAAGTAGTATGTTGCAAAAAGAATTTCTCGTCTTTTAATTCATCCAATGTAACTGAAGTATTACCTGCTAAAGGATGAGATGGTGGAAGGGCGACTAACAATCGCTCTGACAGTAAAGCTGTTGTATGTAAATCTTCTTTATTAAACACATTACGTAATATACCTATATCCAATTTATGGTGACGTATTTGATCTAAAATATAAGCGGCGTTTCCTTCTTTAACATGAATGGTTATTGGAATGTCTCGTTTATTAAAATAATGGACTACCTCAGGGATAATAGTGAGATTGGCAATGGTTGAACAACCTATTGTGACATGGCCCCGCTGACCTTGGTGATGTTCGTTAATTTCTTGAGTAATTATTTCTGTAGAGGCTAGTAATTCTTTTCCACGTTCATACAACAACTCACCGGTAGTGTTTAGATGCATTCTTTTGCCAACTCTATTGAATAAATCAACGCCGAGTTCTTCCTCGAAGCTTTTAATGGATGCACTTAACGGTGGCTGCGTGATATTGAGTGCTATAGCAGCCTTGGAAATGGTTCCGTATTCAACGACTGCTATAAAGTATTTTAGTTTTTGAATATTCATATTCAATAATCTCCTCTATTTCTATATAGGAAAAAGATATATAGAATACACTTGATATATATTTTACATTTATAAGATATAGATATATTATAGCACTATGTTTAAATCTTCTGAAAGCTCATTGTGTAATTCATGGCGAAAAAGGTAGAAAATTAAACTTAAAATGGAAATAGGGAGGAAATAAATGATGAAAAATAGTAAACGGTTCGCAGTGCTATTCCTTGCATTGGCACTTGTTATTCTAACTGCTTGTAATAAGGAGTCAGGAAATGAAAGCGCTTCAAAGGGTGGTTCGGATTTTCCAAAACGTCCAATTAGTTTGATAATACCATATGGCCCGGGAGGTAGTGCGGATGTACAAGCGCGCTTGATCGGCCAATCACTTCAAGAACAACTGGGTGAAACGGTCAATGTTGTATCTAAGCCGGGGGCAGCTGGTGCGACAGGTATGAACTCACTAAAAGGCTCTAAACCAGATGGCTATACTATTATTTTGACAGCTGTAGGTCCATCTACATTGACACCAAATGCAAATGAAGTTGGATATAACGTATCCGAAGATTTTTATCCGATATCACAAATTTCCGAGGCGCCATATGGCATAGCTGTTAATTCAAACTCAGGTATTGAATCCTTGGACGATTTATTGGAATTTGCAAAAGAGAACCCTGGTAAAGCTACTTATGGAACTACAGGAGCTGGATTGCACCAACATGTTGTTACTTCTGATTTCTTGAACCAACTTCCTGATGTGGATATGGAGCATGTTCCGTTCGATGGAGGAGCAGAAGCAGTTAGTGCGCTACTTGGCAATCATATCACTGCGGCTGTTAATACTATTTCTGAGATTATTCCTCACGCCGAAAATAATGCACTGAAAATTCTAGCTGTTACTACAGATGAAAGATTGGAAAGCTTGCCTGACGTTCCTACATTCAAAGAATTGGGCTATGAATTGGTCGGTCAAGGTGCGTGGTTTGGCTTTATGGCACCTAAAGATACACCTAAAGAAATCGTAGATAGATTGGATAACGCTATCAAAAATGCATTGGAAGAAGACAAAGTTAAAGATCAATTTGAAAATGCAGGACTTCCAATTAAATACCTGAACTCTGATGAATTTAAAGAGAAAGTATTAGTGGAAAACGAAAAAAATGCAAAAGTAATTCAGTCGTTAAATTAAAATAACACGACATAGGTGGTATGGAATCTATGAAAAAAGAAGTTAGTGATATTTCTACAGGTATCGTTATATTGTTGTTTTCTGTGATTGGTTATTTTTATTCAGCAAAGTTAGCAGTAGATTCTACGACTAAGTATGGACCGGATTTCTTTCCGAGATTAATATTTCTTCTATTGATGATTACAGCTGTGTTCTTACTTTTGACCGCAATCTTGAGGTTCAAACGCAGTACAGAAATAATAACGATTAGTGGAAAGATGATTTTTGGAGTTGTTTTCTTCATTCTTTTGTTAATTGGTTATATTGCTTTGTTCTTTCTTGCGGGGTTCATTATATCTACCATCATATTCCTCTTTATTGGGCAATGGTTATTTGGAATTCGGAAGATTCCCGTCTTGATCGCAACATCTATACTACTACCTTTTGTTTTATATTTTGTGTTTACTTTCCTTTTCAAAATTCCATTACCTTAAACTTTAAAAAGGAGGGGATTATGTGTCCCCAGAAATTCTTGCAGGATTACTATTCGCTTTGGCACCAGCCGCGCTCCTTGCTAACTTAGCAGGAGTTGCACTGGGGATTGTTTTTGGAGCATTGCCTGGACTCACAGCGACAATGGGTCTTGCGCTATTAATACCTCTCACCTTTGGTATACCACCTGTAGTCGCATTTAGTGCTTTATTAGGGGTATATGTTGGGGCTGTCTACGCCGGATCAATCACTGCAATCCTAGTAGGAACACCTGGAACGGCGGCAGCAGCGGCAGCGTTGTTAGAAGGGCCAGCAATGACTAAAAATGGCGAAGCAAAAAAAGCTTTGACTATGACAACAGTAGCATCTGTTATCGGTGGAGTATTCAGTTGTGTTGTACTAATCCTAATTTCACCGCAATTAGCGAAATTTGCCCTGACATTCGGACCACCTGAATACTTTGCTTTAGCTCTATTTGGCTTATCGATAGTGGCAGGTGTTTCAGGTAAATCACTATTAAAAGGTGTGATTGCAGGTTTAATAGGCTTATTCATTGCTTCTATCGGGTTAGATCCGGTAAAAGGAACAGAAAGATTTACGTTTGGCAGTGTAGATTTATTAAATGGAATTAATGTTGTACCTGCGTTGGTTGGATTATTCGCCATTTCGGAAGTCCTAACAAGGGTGGAAGGAAAGGGTGAACAGCTCAGGAGTAAAATTGGATCTACTTCCATCGGATTGAAAATATCCGATTTAAAAAGAAACTGGTTTAACCTACTTCGTTCTTCAGTAATTGGAACTTTTATAGGGATTATTCCGGCAACAGGTTCAGGTGTGGCTTCTTTCGTTGCTTATAATGAAGCGAAGCGTGCTTCGAAAGACAAAACAAAGTTTGGAAAAGGAAACGTAGATGGTTTAGCTGCAACTGAATCTGCTAATAGTGCAGTAACAGGTGGAGCATTAGTACCTCTACTGACATTAGGTATTCCAGGCGATGTTATCACGGCTGTAATGCTAGGTGCATTGATGATTCAAGGGCTAACGCCAGGACCGATGCTATTTACAACAAATGCTGATGTAATTTATGGGATTTTCATGGCTTTAATTGTAGCGAATATCTTCATGCTAGTATTAGGGCTCGGTGCCACTAAGATTTTCCCTAAGTTACTGCGTATACCTGAAGGGATTTTAATGCCTGTTATTGTAGTACTTTGTGTATTGGGTTCATATTCTATCGCAAATTCAATGTTTGATGTAATGATTATGCTGATTTTTGGTTTGTTGGGATATGTGATGCTAAAAGTCGAATTACCTTTAGCACCTCTACTGTTAGCGATGATTCTAGCTCCTATTGCAGAAACGAACTTCAGAAGGTCTATGTTATTGTCCCAAGAAAGCTTAAGTATTTTCTTCACTAGACCAGTAAGTGCGGTCATTTTAGTCATTACAATCCTCGTCTTCGGAAAAATTATATTTAATGAATTCAAAAAGTATACGTTAACAAGGAAATTAGAAAAGGAAAGTGATTGAATGATGAGCACTCAAGTAATGACAAAGCTTACCGATTACCTAGCAGAAAATGAACAAGAGGCTTTGGATTTTCTTAAGTCGATTGTAAACACGGATAGTTTTTCTTACGATAAAGTAGGAGTCAATAATGTAGCCACGAAGATTATGGGGTTGCTGGATAGTAAAGATATTCCTTATGAGGTAAGAGAAAATGAGGAATTCGGAAACCATATAATCGCTACGATTAAAGGTCCGAAAGACGGAAAAATCTTATTGATGGGTCACATGGATACCGTTCATCCAGATGGAACGACAAAGGAAAGACCCTTCGCTGTAGAGGGGAATCTTTTGCGCGGACCTGGAGTTTCAGACATGAAAGCTGGCCTAGTTACAATGATTTATGCAGCAACAGCACTTAAGGAGTTTGCTGCTGAAGACTTATGCGATATTGAAATCTTATTTACACCGGAAGAGGAAATTGGTTCTCCAATCTCTAGGGCAGTTATTGAAGAAAGGGCTAAAGATGCATTGGCTGTTTTCAATCTCGAAGCAGGACGTCCTGATGGCTCGGTTGTTACCGCGCGAAAAGGGTCTGCACATCTAAAAATTGAAGTAGAAGGAAAGGCTTCCCATTCCGGTGCGTTCATTGAGAACGGAATTAGCGCGAATGATGAACTTGCGTTGAAGATGATCAAAATTAAAGAACTAATGAATAATGATAAGGACGTAACCGTTAATATTGGCATTATTAAGGGCGGTGTCAGTAATAATATGGTATCGCCACATGCAACAGCTACTGTTCATTCAGGATTTTGGAAAACGGAAGACTTCGATGAATTGTATAAAGGAATTGAAGAGATTGTAAATACATCGTATATCCCAGGAACGAAAAGCACTTTATCAGGTGGAGTGAGTATCTTACCGATGGAATATAACGATGGAATTGCGCATCTTTATGAAATCGTGAAAAAAAGTGCTCAGGAAATGTCACTGCCGATAACTGAGCAGAAAACTAAAGGTGCCGCGGATGCAGGGTTTGCTTCATCAATTGGAATCCCTACTATATGTGCAATGGGACCTGTAGGCGGCAACTGGCATGCGGTAGATGAGTATATGGAATTGGATACATTCCTTCCTAGAATGGAACTGTTAATGCGATCCGTCTTGTCGTTTTCTAAAAGTATTGATTGATACATTAGTGAGTAGAAGATGAACAGGGTAGCGAAAACACTATTGAATTGGTGTGTTTATTCTTGATTTAACTACAACAACTAATTAACGTCTTTATAATTTTAAAGGGTAAAGAAAACTTCTTGTCTTGACGCAAGATAAACGTCTAACATCTAATGGTCCTCATCTTACAATCGGTGGGGACTATTTCATGTTTATAGCAACACATCCATATGAATCATATTAATTGCATGATGAAGTCGAAAGGGTGGAGTAATGAAACAAAGATGGATTGATTATGTAGCATTGATTTCCGGCTCTCTAATTTTTGCGATTGGCATTAACTACTTCGCTATTCCTAACATGCTGTCTGAAGGTGGTGTGATTGGTCTTTCCATTATTGCTCATTACGTATTCAACTGGTCAACCGCAGTAGCAAGTCTTGTTTTGAATTTAGTCTTAATTTTAGTAGGATATAAGTTTTTAGACAAAAAGGCGTTTGTCTATACACTGATCACAACGGTGTTCATGTCGATATTTTTGCAACTGACCGTCAATTGGGGAGTACAATTCAGCAATGATACGTTCCTAGCTGCGCTGTTTGCGGGGGTATTCGTTGGTGGAGGGCTTGGAATTATTTTTAGAGTCGGTGGAACCTCCGGAGGAACGACGATATTAGCTAGGCTGATGTCTCAATTACTGGGCTGGAGTGTAGGTAAATCCATACTCGTCATTGATATCGCAGTGATCTTACTCTCGGTTTACGTTATAGGTAAAGAAAAGGCTATGTATACATTAGTAGCTGTCTATGTTGGCGCCATTGTGATTGATAAAATTGTGGATGGAGCAGATGATCGCAAAGCCGTAATGATAATCTCTAATCACCAGGAAGTAATTCGACAGGAGCTACTGACTACGATGGGAAGAGGTGTCACGATTCTAGACGGCCGTGGCGGCTACACATTGGAAAAGAAAGATATTCTATATTTAATCATCAATCAATCAGAACTCGTTCACCTCAGACGTATTTTACAGCATATAGATGAAGAGGCATATGTCACAGTCAACAACGTGCAGGAAATATTTAAAAGAGGATTCAAGCAAGAAATAGCTAAAAAACACTATCCACGCAGTAGGTAGGTGTGGATAGTATCATGAAAAAGATCTGTGCTTTGGTGCAGTAGATGGTCTACGGCACCAAAAGTATAACCCGAACCACTCAATATAAAGCCCAACATGCATGTATCGTAAGAGAAGAACGTCTTCTCCAGTAGGAACAATCGAATCTGAAGTCGTGCCTATAAAGAGCCTACCTGTAACGAAAAGAAATTACGGCCATGGATAAATGTGAATTCCAATATTCATATTTTATCGTCATCATAATTTTATTCAGTACGTCCTCTATCAAATCTCCAAGCTCAATAACAGATTTCGTCACCAATAGTTCCTCAATCGAATCCAACAACGGTATTCCAAGATTTGAAGCTGTCTCAAATGCATACCGAATGATCCGCTCCGTTCCTTTACGAGAGAACACCCCCGTCTGCAACACCACTTCCTCCGGCTTACCTTTAAACAACCAATCACCAGCCCCAGCATATTCACCTTCACTGTTTTCCCGAATGAACAACATATCAATCGTTTCCTTCGTTCCGTTATCAATAGGACAAGGCGCACCGTTCAACAACTGGATGGGACGGATATTGACATATTGATCGAACTGTTTGCG
>NZ_PDYP01000050.1:0-389 GCF_002743115.1 Sporosarcina sp. P17b
AAGAAAAGAATTGCCTGGCGACGTCTTACTCTCACAGGGGGAAACCCCCAACTACCATCAGCGCTGAAGAGCTTAACTTCCGTGTTCGGTATGGGAACGGGTGTGACCTCTTCGCCATCGTCACCAGACTATGTAACCTCTTTTTGAGGACATTTATTATTATAACACTTGTTATTATTAATGCAAGCATTATTTTAAATGTTTTTTTGAGTAAAGCTTGTTCACTCAAAACTGAATAAAAGACATTGGCGTAGCTCAAGTAACTACTTTTTAAAATAGGTTAAGTCCTCGATCGATTAGTATCTGTCAGCTACATACGTCGCCGTACTTACACCCCAGACCTATCCACCTCATCATCTTTGAGGGATCTTACTTACTTGCGTAATGGG
>NZ_PDYP01000051.1:0-375 GCF_002743115.1 Sporosarcina sp. P17b
GCGGGGTAGGCCGTGGTCATGAGACAGCAGCAGCCCCACCGCCAGCTGGCTCATGGCTGTAGGCAATCCCCACGTGCCTGCGCGAGTCCAAAGCATGACCCTCACTACTTTCAATGAACAAGCAAAACTCGAGCAACGATCCAATCCATCCTTTACGTACTTTTACAACGCCGAAGAATAGTTCCCCAGTCACTGATCTTCATCTTTTATAAACCACACCCAAACTTGTCAACCACTTAGCAGCGCAGGCACAACTGCGGGGTAGGCCGTGGTCATGAGACAGCAGCAGCCCCACCGCCAGCTGGCTCATGGCTGTAGGCAATCCCCACGTGCCTGCGCGAGTCCAAAGCATGACCCTCACTACTTTCAACGACA
>NZ_PDYP01000052.1:0-351 GCF_002743115.1 Sporosarcina sp. P17b
AAGAAAAGAATTGCCTGGCGACGTCTTACTCTCACAGGGGGAAACCCCCAACTACCATCAGCGCTGAAGAGCTTAACTTCCGTGTTCGGTATGGGAACGGGTGTGACCTCTTCGCCATCGTCACCAGACTATGTCCACTCATTCTCGAGGACATTTATTATTATAACACTTGTTATTATTAATGCAAGTGTTATTTTTAATATTTTTTGAGTAAATGTTGTTCACTCAAAACTGAATAAAAGACATTGTCGTAGTTCAAGTAACTACTTTTTAAAATAGGTTAAGTCCTCGATCGATTAGTATCTGTCAGCTACATACGTCGCCGTACTTACACCCCAGACCTATCCACCT
>NZ_PDYP01000007.1:0-151957 GCF_002743115.1 Sporosarcina sp. P17b
AGGAAAGGAAAAGGTGAAAAATGAATTAGCCTTCGGTTTATTGGCAGTGAACTTGAGAAAGTACACTGCCAGGGAGGTAAATGTATAGAAGTCGTACAAGGATTTCTATACAAAAAGGGTTCGATCATCAAAAAACGATGATCGAACCCTTTTTTGGCTCACTTCTGGCTAGTTATGTCCCAGCCTCTTTGATGATACCTGAGGCCGGTTTCGACTTGCGTCCTTGGATACTGTTAAACCAACACTTCGGACAACCCTTGTGAAAAACTTGTGCAAAATAATTTAAGTGCATATTTTTATCTACTTACTCTTTCGATAGAGTAAGCTTTTTTAATAATACGACTTCCCTAATATCTCTGCCTATTAATTTCCACAAAATAGCACTATTTAATAATATGACGATTGTATTAGGTGATTTGTTTCGGTAATTTAAAAAAGTTTTCAAGAGGAATTTATAAACTATTATCTAAAAGTTCGCACTCTTACGAAGAGTATATGCTATAATAATAGTACATTACTGTAAGCGTTCACAAACACATACGACATTAAAGGGGGGTATCTCTATGGAGCTTGTACTCCAACAAAAACAAACACTCAATCTTTCTATGACAACTGAGTTAAGGCAAGCCATCGAACTTTTACAGTACTCCACTTATGAGTTAGAACAATATATAAGAGAGCAAGAAATCGAAAACCCTTTAATAGAACTAAAAGAAAAAGAAGATAATAATTTGTACGAGGAAAGATCACAACATCGTTCCGCTTCAACACGGACCCCCGGGATATCAATGGATGCAATCCAAGGCGGACAAAGGAATATGAGGGATGAGTTATGTGAACAAGCCAAGTTCATATATCCCGACGAACAAGTACAAAGCTTGTTGAAATACATAATTCACAATCTCGATGATAATGGCTATTTAAGCCTACATGATTATGTTCAGTTTGATGAACATGAAATCGAACAAGGAATCCACTTTCTCCAAGATATTGGCCCAATTGGGATTGGTGCTAGGAATTTAAGAGAGTGCCTGCTTCTGCAAATAACCTATGCTTCTCCAAAGTACGAATTGGCGGAACTCTTAGTGAAGTGTCACTTAGATTTGGTGGCTGAGCGTAAGTGGGATCAAATCGCTGCACGGATGAATATCTCGATGGCCCAAGTGAAAGCGCTGTATGATTTCATCCAAACGCTTAACCCGAAACCGTGTGCTTTCATTTCTGATTTTTCAACAAAATATGTCACTCCTGATATCATCGTTGAATTTAAGAAAGATGCATTTGTTTTTCGATTGAATGACGGCTATTTACCTACTATTGGTTTGAACAATGACTATACACATTATCTTAACACCAAAAATGATATGTCAAAATATATCAACTCCCAATACAAAGGTTATCAATGGCTTCTTAGCAGTATCGAACAGCGCAGAAATACAATCATTAAGATTGTAAAAGTTCTGTTGGAAAAACAAGAAGGTTTCTTTAAAAGTGGCTTTCCTTCCATGAAGCCACTTACCCTTAAAGAAGTTGCTGATGAGATTGGGATGCATGAGTCCACTGTAAGCCGTGCCACGACGAATAAAGTGATTCAGACTTCTTTCGGTTCTTTCGACCTTCGGCTACTATTCACTTCGAAACTGGAAATGGGCACTGGAGATAGCGTTTCACAAACAAAAGTAAAAGTGCTTCTTCAAAGCCTTATTGCCCGAGAGAATAAGCACAAACCTTATTCAGATCAAATAATAGCGGATCATTTTAAAACTGAAAAAGGAATCTCAATTTCAAGAAGGACAGTTAACAAGTATCGAAAAGAATTGAACATCCCATCTTCAAGTCAACGAAAAGAAATCCAAGTGTAGTTTGTAGAGATAGCAATCTATGTTTATAATGAAAAAATACCAAGGGAGGCTAAAAATCCCTTGGTATTTTTCATTATATTCCGTTCACTTTCTCACCTTTATACCTAGTCCTCGTTTTAAGTTAAATCTTCATTTTGCAGCAAGCGTGACAGCGAGTGCGCGATTGGTTTTCCAATTATTCCAAATAACGCACTCATTCAAATCCCCTATCATTATTTGTCACTCTTGATTCCACACGACTAATTTCATTTCGGTCATTTCTTCAATCGTATATTTCAACCCTTCACGAGCATTTCCGCTTTCTTTCACACCGCCGTATGGCATTTGGTCAACGCGATAGGTCGGAATGTCATTAATCATAACACCGCCAACCTCAAGCTTCTTGGCCGCATTCATTGCCGTCGAAATATCTTTCGTGAAGATTCCCGCTTGCAATCCGTATTTTGAATCATTGACGTAGTTAATACCTTCGTCTACATTTTTAACGGGATTAATGATCACAACTGGTGCAAATACCTCTCGGCAAGATACTTTCAAATCAGATGCTACGCCGACAATTGCAGTCGGCAATAAAATATTTTTGTCGATTGTCCCACCAGTAATTACTCGTCCGCCACCTGCAACCGCTTCGTCAATCCACGCCTTCGCCCGTTCTAGTTCTTCTCCAGCAATAAGCGTCGACACGTCCGTATTTTCATCCATCGGATCACCTAACACCAATTTCTCTGTCGCTTCTTTAAATTTCTCTGTAAATGACTTCAATAAATTTTCGTGTATATAAATCCTTTGGAGAGAAATACACACTTGACCTTGGTTAGAAAAAGCTCCCATGACGCATTTGGGGATGATTTTATCCAGATCTACGCCATCGTCAATAATGAGACCAGCATTTGAGCCAAGTTCCAAAGCTACTTTTTTCAAACCTGCTTTGTTACGGATTCCGATTCCTACTTCAGGACTCCCTGTAAACGTGACCATGCTCACTTTATCACTCTTGACAAGCTGATCCCCGACTAATCGACCGCTTCCAGTCACTACGTTCACTGCACCTTTTGGGACGCCGGCCTCTTCCAGTAAATCCGCAAGAAAATAAGCTGACAACGGTGTTTGAGACGCTGGTTTTAAGACAATCGTATTCCCCGCTGCAATGGCAGGTCCTACTTTATGGGCAACTAAATTCATCGGGAAATTAAAAGGCGTAATCGCGGCGACAACGCCTATTGGTTCTCTTAATGTGTAGCCTAAACGATTCGCACCATTTTCAGCGGCATCCAACGGAATCATTTCTCCTTGAATACGCTTCGCTTCTTCCGCTGCAAATTTATATGTTTCTACCGTCCGATCCACTTCCCCTAAAGAAAACTTCATCGGTTTTGCGGATTCTAAAGAAATAATTTCAGCGGCTTTCGTTCTATTCTCTTCCAATAACCTAGCTAACTTTTCAAGTATTCCAGCTTTTTCATAAGCTGTTAAATTCGCCATTACTTCTCGGTTATTATAAGCGGCATCAATCGCTGCATTTACTTGTTCTTCTGAAGCTTGAGGAATTTCGGCAATTATCTCTTCGGAGTAAGGAGATAACAAATCCGCATATGCTTCAGATTCAATCCATTCCCCATTAATAAACAACTTTTTCTTCACTTGATTTTCCCTCCACTCTTATCTTCCGAGTACACCGCCGTCTACAGGAATTAACGTACCAGTCACGTAGTCCGAAGCTGGCGCGGCCAAAAATAAAGCCACACCAGCAACATCTTCAGGTGTCCCCCATCTTTTAGATGGAATTCTAGCTTCTACTTGAGGTGCCCTCACCGGGTCATTCACAAGGTCATCGTTCATTGTCGTTAACATATAGCCCGGCGCAATGGCATTCACCTGAATCCCATACCCAGCCCATTCATTTGATAATGACTTCGTCAATTGTAACACCGCACCTTTACTCGTTGAATAAGCAACCGCGTTAAAACCACCTAACACGGAAAGAATGGACCCCATATTAATAATTTTACCGGAACCTTGCTTTTTCATTTCTGTTGCGGCCAGACGTGATAATTCAAAAACTGCAGTGACATTTAGCCCCATAATTCTATGCCAGCTTCCTAAGGAAACCTCAAACGCGGGGTTTCTATCCATTAAACCCGCACAGTTCACTAAAATATCAACAGTGCCCCCTAGCTTCTCCAACGCTTCTTCAAAGGACTGTTTTAAACTAGTCATATCCAATAAGTTCCCTTTAACGGCGTGCACTTTTACATCATTGGTTTTAAATTTACTTGGCATGTTCACTATGTCGCCTGAAATATCTATTACCGCAACCTCGACACCGGCCTCGTGAAAAGCCTTCACCATTGAAAATCCTAATCCTTGAGAACCACCAGTAATAATGGCTTTTTTACCGTTTAACTTAAACATAAACGCACCTTCTCATAAGTTATTAAGAATGAATTCCTTTACCGACAAGCGCATTTGCAGATTCTAGTAATACTTCAGAAAGTGACGGATGAGGCTGTACCATTTGCGCAAGCTCATCGACAGTGCCTTCCAAATACATATAAGCCGATGATTGGCCAATCATTTCAGTGACGTGGGCGCCAATCATGACAGTGCCTAATACTTCACCATACTTTTCGTCAATCATTACTTTAGAAAAACCCGTTGCTTCACCCATCGCTAACGCTTTTCCATTCCCTGAAAAAGAATAGACATTCACTTTATACTTAATTCCTTTTCCTTTCAATTCCGCCTCGCTCATTCCAACACTAGCGACTTGCGGGTTTGTATATATACAGCGGGGCATGACGTTATAATTCATCTTTTCTTTATTCCCGTCTAAGTTGCTGACGGCCGTTAACCCTTCAGCACTTGCAACATGCGCCAATTGCAATCCACCGATTACGTCACCTACGGCAAAATAACCTTTTTCACTCGTTTCCAAATAATCATTGACCGCAATATGCGCGCCGTCCATTTTAAAATTCAATTCAGAAACAGCAGCAAGATTTGGCTTACGTCCAACCGCCAAAAGTACCTCATCCGCAACGAGTGTTTCGGATTTTCCTTCTGTAGTAAAGAGACTAATTGTTTTTCCACCATTAATTTCTTGAACAGATGTCACTTGACATTTCGTCAATATATTTACACCCTTTTCCTTCAAGCTTTTCAGCAATACTTTCGAAGCATCCTCATCTTCTGTCGGAATAATTCTATCACCGAGTTCGACAATCGTAACTTTCGTCTCCAAGCTGGTAAAAATATTCGCGAATTCGACTCCGATGACACCACCCCCTACAATAACAATCGATTTAGGTATTTCCGTTATATCGAAAACCGTATCTGTTGTATGGTAATTGACGGCACTAAGGCCATCAATCGGTGGGACGACAGGCTGACTGCCTGTCGCGATGATGATTTTCTCTCCGGTAATCTGTTTCGTTTCATTTTCGGTTTGGACGGTTACTTTTTTATCGGCATGAATCGTTCCAAAGCCGTTATAGACATCAATTTTCCCTTTGCTTAATAAATAAGCAATCCCACCTCTTAAAGTGGCAATGACGTTATCTTTACGCGCAAACATATCTTTCAAGGAAAAGGTTAAGTTATCCGCCTTGATTCCCCAGTTTTCGGCTTTTTTAATATCCTCTATAATCTCAGCATGTCTCAGTAATGTTTTGGACGGAATACATCCTCTATTTAAACATGTACCGCCTAAATGATCCGCTTCGACAAGTGCAGTTCGCTTTCCATTATTCGCAGCTCTAAGGGCAGCAACGTATCCGCCCGGGCCACCGCCGACAATAATTACATCATACGACATTTACTGTCACCACCTTATATCATTAATTTGAAGGGATTTTCCAAGACTTCTTTTAATTCTGTTAAAAATGCCGCTGCTGGAGCACCATCTACGATTCGGTGATCGAACGACAAGCTTAAACTCATCATCGAACGAATCGCTAAATCATCATTCACGACGACCGATTTTTTCTGAATGCGTCCTACACCTAAAATCGCGGCATTCGGACTGTTAATAATCGGTGTGAATCCATCTACGGCATACATACCCAAGTTACTAATCGTAAATGTGCTACCTTGCATTTGATCTGGAGACAGTTTTCCTTCGCGGGCCTTCATACCAATGCTTTTCGTTTCCCTTGTAAGTGCCGCTAAACCTTTTTCATCTACGTTTTGAAGAACCGGAACGACCAAGCCATCAGGAACTGCCACAGCCATACCAATATGAACATTCGGATGATAGACAATTTCATTTCCTTCGAGTGAAACATTCATGTTTGGATGTTGCTTCAACGCAAACGCTGTCGCTTTCATCAAAATATCATTGAATGATATTCTTAGACCTTCAACCTTCTCAATGACTGGCAGTAAGTCTTGTCGGAGAGACACACAATTAGTCATATCGATTTCCGATAAGAGGGTTACATGCGGTGCAGTGTAAGCACTCTCGGAAATTCTGTTCGCGATTACTTTGCGCATTCCTTTGAAAGGTACTCGTTTGCCCGCCTGTTCCTCGACCTCGTTATTCGCAACAGGATTGGATACAAGGTCTCCTTTAAGCACTTTTCCATTAGGACCCGTTCCAGCAATGTTTTTATAATCTATACCTTGGTCATTAGCAATTTTCTTCGCAAGTGGCGTAATGCGCTTCGCATTCGCTTCTATATAGCTTTCAACATCCTTTTTTTGAGTTCGACCGAGTGGTCCTGTGCCCACAATGTCTCTTAAACCGACCTCATTATTTTCTGCCAATTTTCGCGCAGCCGGCGTTCTTCTAATCTTTTCTCCTGGTTCGCGTACTACTTGCGGTTCAGCCGCTGATTGTACAGGTGTTTCTTCAGCTGTTGCAGAAGGATTCAACGAGTCACTTCCCAAACCTTCGACATTTTCACCTTCTTCGCCCATATAAGCGACGACTTCATGCACGTTTACTGTTGCTCCCGCATCATATATTGTTTTCAATAAGTAACCCGTTGTCTCCGCTTCAATCTCCATAACAATTTTATCGGTTTGAATTTCAGCAATCGGATCACCTTCTTCTATTAACTCGCCAACTTGAACTAACCAGGAGACAATCGTACCTTCTTCCATTGTGGCACCTAATTTAGGCATAACTACTTCTATTGCCATCTTGACACCCCTTACTTATTCATTAATTTTCTACATTCTGCAATAATATCATCCATTTGTGGAATCGCTGCTTTTTCTAATGTCGGGTTATACGGAATTGGAGTAGCCAACCCACCTAAACGTCTGATTGGTGCATCTAAGTAGTCAAACACATCACTTTCCGCAATCATGCTAACGATTTCAGCACCATATCCGCCTCTTTTTACCGCTTCATAGACTACGAGTACTCGGCTTGTTTTCTTAACCGATTGTAAAATAGTTTCTGTATCCAACGGCACTAATGTTCGTGGATCAATGACTTCTACACTAATTCCTTCTTTTTCAAGTTCTTCTGCTGCTTCAAGTGCTTTATTGACCATAATTGCTGTCGCTACAATTGTAATATCTGAACCTTCTTTTTTTATATCTGCTTGTCCCAATGGAATCTCATAGTCTTCTTCTGGCACCTCGCATTTAGTCCCATAAAGAAGTTTATGCTCGTAAAATAAAACCGGGTTATTATCTCTAATCGCCGCTTTCATTAATCCTTTAGCATCATAAGCATTCGATGGCTGTACCACTTTCAAGCCTGGCACATGCGTCATCCATGCTTCTAAACTTTGTGAGTGCTGTGCCGCAAACCCAGCACCCGAGCCACCTGGGAGTCTAATAACGACAGGAACTTGAGCCTTCCCTCCGTACATATAACGCGTTTTAGCCGCCTGATTCACAATGTTATCCATCGCAATCATAATAAAGTCTGAAAACTGAAGTTCCAAAATAGGACGCATGCCTGTCATAGCCGCGCCAACTGCACATCCACTAATTGCCGCTTCGGAAATAGGCGTATTTCGTACCCGCTCTGGGCCAAATTCTTCAATCATACCATTTGTTAAACCGAAAGCGCCTCCATAAATACCGATATCTTCACCTAGAATGAAAACATCTTCATCTTTGCGCATCTCTTGACTCATCGATTCTCTAATTGCTTCTAAGTACGTAATTTCTCTCATACCATTCATCACCTTTCAATTATGCGAAAATATCATCCATTAATGTATCCAGACCTGGTTCTTTACTATTCTCAGCGAATTCTACCGCTTCATCCATTTCCGCTTGAACCTTTTTAACGAACTCTTCGTACTCGTCATCTGTTAGGATGTCCTGTGCAAGCAGATTATCTTTGAAAGACGCAATTGGATCTTTCATTTGTCTCCACTCTTTCTCTTCATCCCGCGTACGGTATTTCCTTGCATCACTTCGTGAATGCCCTCTCCATCTATACGTTTTAGCTTCAATTAAAGTTGGACCTTCACCATTTCTCGCACGTTCAACTGCTCTTTCTGTCGCTTCTACAACTGCTAGTACATCATTCCCGTCAATTGTTTCACTTGGAATGCCGTAAGATGCACCACGCTCTGAGATGTTTTCGATATTGGTCATTTCTTTGATAGATCCTGACATTCCGTATAAATTGTTTTCACAAAAGAACACAACAGGCAAATCCCAAACAGATGCTAGGTTGAGAGCTTCATGGAAAGCGCCTTCATTTGTCGCACCATCACCAAAGAATGACACCACAACGTAACCTAAATCTTTCATTTTTGATGTTAAAGCTGCACCTGTCGCCAAAGGTAAACCTGCTGCAACAATTCCGTTCGCACCTAAATTACCTACATCCAAGTCAGCGATATGCATCGAACCGCCCTTACCTTTACAATAACCCGTTTCTTTTCCAAGTAACTCGGCCATCATTCCTTTTACGCCAGTGCCTTTTGCAAGACTATGCCCATGACCGCGGTGATTACTCGTGATTTTATCTCCTTTCGTTAACGGTACACAAGCACCGACTGCCGTTGCTTCCTGCCCGATACATAAATGCATTGTTCCGTGAATCTTGCCTTGTTGGAATAGTTTTTCTACTGTTTCTTCAAAGCTTCTAATTACCATCATGTCGTATAACATGGTTTTGAGTTGCTCAGGTGAATGTGAAGTCTCTTTAATTAAGTTAGACATTATATTACCTCCTGGATTTTCTTTTTCTTTAAAGTTTCTGTCATCTATATTATAATGCAATTTCCGTGCCAACTTTTAACTCCCAATTCCCCTACCTTTTAATTACAATGTGATGTATTATTAGATATACTGATGTATATAATCATCACTTAAAATTCGGTGATGCAAGGAGGAATTATAATGGACGATTTAGCGCGAAAAATTAGACTCATTGGGGTTCTTATTATTAACAAAAAGGGGGAACTGCTTTATTCCAATTCGATTGCAAAAAGATATAACTATTATTTTGAAAGCATTATAGATTTTGCTTTAAATGACACTGAATCCTATTGCCTGGTAAACTATCCTGCAGAAATAACCTCTTACGCAGATAATAAAAAAACCGTTATTTTAATTAACCCCAAGATCGACTTGGTTAAATTAAAAAAGGAAATTGAATCTTTACAAAACGTAAGAAACGAATTAAACGAAGTTATTAATTCCTCTTTTGACGGAATCGTCATTTGTGATAGTGATGGCATTATCGTTCATCAAAATCCGTCCTATGAAAAAATTACCGGCTTATCAACCAAAGATTGTATAGGACGAAGTTTGAAAGAGCTTGAAGAAGAAGGTGTAATTGATGCTTCAGCCTCCCTAAAAGCACTCGCGGAAAATAAAGATGTAACGATTATCCAAAAAATTAGTACTGGACCCACTGTTCTTGTTTCTGCTGTACCAATCAGAAATAAGAATGGCGGAATTGAAAAAGTTGTTAATAACGTTAGAGACTTAACTCACTTGAATACTCTTGAATCAGAGATACAGCAATTAGAGCAACAAAATCAACAAATTCACGAGGAATTGGAATTTCTAAAAGAGCAAAATGATCCACAGTCTTCCATAATTGCACATTCGGATATGATGAAAGACGTACTAAGTCGAGCACTAAGGGTCGCACATATTGATTCAGGTGTTCTTATTCAAGGAGATACAGGTGTAGGGAAAGAAAAATTTGTTGAATTAATCCACCGTCACAGTCTTAGAAGAGATTCTCCTTTAATTAAAATTAATTGTGGGGCGATACCCGAGTCATTATTGGAGTCCGAACTATTTGGTTACGAATCTGGTTCCTTCACTGGTGCCAATCAAAAAGGAAAGGCTGGGCTCTTTGAAGTCGCAAATGGTGGAACAATATTTTTAGATGAAATCGGTGAAATGCCCCGACAACTTCAAGTTAAATTACTGCGCGTATTACAGGAATATGAAATTACTAGGGTAGGTGGAACAACACCTATCCCCGTCGATATTCGTATTATTGCTGCAACACATCGTAATTTACCTGAAATGATAGTCGAAGGTGGATTCAGGGAAGATTTATATTACCGTCTCAATATCATTCCGATTACAATACCACCTTTAAAAGATAGAACAGATGATATTATTCCACTCATTTATCATTTCCTAAATGGAATTAACCATAAATATGGACTTAATCGAACATTTTCAAACGAGGCTTTGCACGCCTTCACGAACCACGATTGGCCAGGAAACGTTCGAGAATTACAAAACCTAGTCGAAAGAATTACTTTAATGAGTTCAAATTCAGAGATTAGTTTAAATGATTTACAAAAAGAACTGCAATTTAACAAAGGTGTACAATTTAATTTCACAGAGCAAACGTTAGATAACGAAAATGGTGAGATTGAACCACTAAAATCGCGCATGGAATCTTTTGAAGCGCAAATTATTAAAGATGCTATTGGTAACTTTCCAAGCATTCGGCAGGCCGCTACTGCTTTAAAAGTCGACCAATCAACACTTGTGAGAAAAATGCAGAAATACGAGATTGAAAGATAGTAAAGTTAAAAATTACTTAATAAGAATAATTTAAAAAGGAAGAGGAAATTCTTCTTCCTTTTTAATAACCCTAAAAGAATTTAAACCATATAGAGAATATAGGCATGAAACTGATAAGTAACGTCGCAATGAACATGACGACAACAAACGGAATGATGGATATACTAATATCCTTTATCGAAATCCCTGAGATTTGTGCAGAAGCAAATAAATTCAGACCTACAGGCGGTGTAATTAACCCAATTGCCAAGTTTACAACCATTATAATTCCGAAATGGATTGGATCGATTCCAGCAGTTACTGCTAACGGTAAAAGTAATGGTGTTAATATTAAAATCGCAGCGGAACCTTCCATGAACATACCAACAACGAGTAAAATCAAGTTAATGACAATCAGGAATACATATGGATTGCCCGTTACGTTTGATAATAGATCAGCGATTAAATCCGGAATGTAGTTAATTTGAATAAAGAAACTAAATAAGCCAGATGTCGCGATTATGACCATAATGATTGAAGTAGTTACTGAAGAGTCTATTAATGTTTTAATTATATTCGCAATGCTTAACTCGCGGTAAATAAAACCTGCTAGTAAAGCATATACAACCGCTATTACAGACGCTTCTGTCGGTGTGAAAATCCCGCTGTAAATTCCCCCCAAAACAATTACTGGCATAATCAAAGCTGGGATTGCTTCCACGAATGCTTTTAAAATGTCCTTAAACGAACTTTTTTCACTCTTAAATAATTTGTTTTTCTTTGAGTAGAAATAAGATAAAATAATTAAGAAAGAAGTAATAATCGTTCCTGGGATAATACCAGCTAAGAACATATCGCTTACAGATACTTGTGCTGAAATACCATATAAAATCAGAGGTATACTCGGCGGGATGATAATACCCAAAGCACCCGAAGCAGCTAACGTACTACTTGTAAAACCTTTTGGATAACCTTTAGCAATCATAGTAGGTATTAAAATTGTTCCTATTGTGATAACTGTTGCTGTACCAGAACCTGAAATTGCAGCGAAGAACATTGCTGTAATAATAGCAACTACAGCTAAGCCGCCCGTTAAATGCCCGACTAATGTCATTGCAAAATTTACAAGTCTTTTCGCTATACCACTCGATTGCATTAAACCACCCGCTAAAATGAAAAATGGGATAGCCATTAACGGAAATGAGTTAACTGCAATTAAAACACGTTGTGGTACAACTGCTAAGTCCAATGACGGATGCAACAGAATACCAAATACCGAGGAAAGACCCAAGGCAAATGCAACTGGCACACTTAAAAATAATAATACAACGAGTGAGAGAAAGAACAATATAATCATTTCTTCACCTCCCGCAATATGCCCCAAATATTAAATCCAGCGTTCATTAAAATTAACAAACCACCAAAAGGCATTGCAAAGTACATCCAGAACATGGAGACACCTAACCCTGGTAATGTTTGGTCAGCTACATTTAAGGCTAGTCCATATCCGTAAAAGACCAAAATCACACAAAATATAGCTGAAAAACCATTCGTTATTATACTTAACATGAGCTTTGCATTACCTTTTAGTATGTCTGGAAGTACTTCGATTGCTAATAATTGCCCACGTCCTAGCGCAATCGCAGAACCCATTAAAATAATGTAAACCATTAATATCCTGGCTAGCTCCTCTGACCACGACGTTGAACTGCCCATCACGAACCTACTAAAAACTTGATAAAAGATAACGATTACCATGACAGATAAAAAAAGCGCAAGTACATAGCCGATAAACTTGTTCAGTTTTTCCATTGCATTATTACAAATTGTGTATGCTTTACCCATGAATACGCCTTCTTTCTACCATAAATATATGAAACGAAAGCCTAATGATTTCGTTACTCAAAATACTTCAATATAAAAATAAAAAGGGAGACAGATTTGAAATGACTCACTTACCCTCATATTCTCCCTTTAATATTTTTAGCTGATTTTCATATCTATTAGATGACTACTTAATTAGTAATCGCTTTTCGCATCTTGTACTTTCTTAATTAGATCTTCACCAATAGTCGATGACCATTTTTCGTAAACGCCTTCAACTTTATCCAAATACTTTTGCTTTTCTTCATCCGAGAATTCAATAATTTCCATACCGCCTTCAGTTCCTAAATATTCTTTAGAAGAAGCGTACATTTCGTCAATTCTTATTCTACCTTGTTCCTTACCGTATTCAGCTGCTTCTAAAAGAGCTGCCTGATGCTCTTCTGATAATGAATTAAATTTGTCTAAACTCATTGAAATTGGTGCCGCTACAAAACGTGCATCCAAAATCGTTACAGAATCTTGAATATCATCAAAGCCACCTGTTTCTAGAACCATAAGCGCTTGGTCGTGACCATCAATAACCCCTTGTTGCAAGCTTGTGTATACTTCCGGCCAAGCCATTGGCGTTGGAATAGCACCAACCGCTTTCCAAGTATCGATTTGAACTTCACTTTCTTGTACACGAATTTTATAGCCTTTTAAATCTTCAACAGTTTTGATTTCTTTACCTGTACTACCTATAACAACAAAACCATTTTCAACCCAAGATAAAATTTTAACATTCGCTGCTTCTTCAAAAACTTGCGCCAACTCGTCTCCTACTTCACCATCTAACATAGCTCGTGCATGAGCTGAGTTTTTAAACAAGTATGGTAAGTCAAACATATACATTTTTTCATCAAAGACGCCCATTGGACCGCTTGATTGAAGTGCTAGGTCTAATGTGTTTTGCCCCATCATTTCATACACTTCACGTTCTCCACCGAAAGCATTACTATAATGGATTTTCACTTCTAATTCGTCGTTTGTTAGTTCTTCTAGTTTTAATTTGAACGCTTGCGCACCTGCATCATTTTTCGTACCTTGTCCTTCAGGTAAACTCATGTTTAACACGATGCTTCCTTCTTTACTTTCCTTCTTTGGTTCTTTGCTTTCTGTTGATTCAGCATCACCATCATTGTTTCCACCTAGTCCACATGCCGCCAATACTAATACGAGTGATAACATTGCTAAGAATAATACTTTTTTCATTTTCATTCCTCTTTTCTAAAATTTTATGTTTGTAATCTTGCTGTTTAATCGGATAGTACCACTTTTACAGGGGCTATTAAACATACTAAAATAACGTCTTCTGAAACCTTAACTAGAAACAAAAAGTAATTGTAAACGCTTTCCCTTTTGGCATAAAGTAGAATATTTCTAGCTACATCCCTATGTGCCTTCCGCGATCCAAAGACTTAACTAGGCATACACTTTTTGTTATTCGTCTTTTACTTTTATCGGTAACACTTTATAATCTATTCCGTTAATACTTTTCCTCCTTCTACAATCCCTGTTGCCTAATTACTAATGCAAATATCGTGCCAACTTTTAATTCTCTATTTATTAATTCAACTTTTCTTTATTCAAATGTAGGTACGAGCGGGATAAGGGCTTGTACATAAATAATTCAATTTCGACTAATTCACTTTATTCACTTTCTTTATCAAGTAACTTTTATAAAAGATGATGCCTTTATGCAATGAAGCGATGTAAAATAACATCGCTTCATTACTACTTATTCGGAATAAGCAACGTTTTATAACCTACCTTGTCCTTTACTAATTGAATACCTCTTTCCCAATCACTCAGTTCTACCCTATTCGAGATTAATGGTCCGACATCTACTAATTTATTCTCCAACAAGTTCAATGCAATTCGCCATGATGTCGGTTCAGTAGCAAAACCATTTGAATAGTGAAGTTCTTTCATCAGCACCAAATCAGAGTTAAATTTAATGTCTTTTCCGAATAAACCCATTTGAATTAAATTTCCTTGCTTCTTTAGTAAATGAATGCAATTATCCAAAGAATTTTCATGACCAGCACATTCAATGGCGACATCAATTGAATAGTTCTCCATCACCCGCTGCATACTTTCCTCACCGTCTATGACAACCGTTTCAATAGCGCCTAATTTTTTCGCAAACGCTAGCCGCTCATGATCCGCTTTTGTTCCTGCAACAATGACACGACCACCATTTGCTTTCGCAACTAGTAAAGCAAGCATCCCAATTGTTCCAGGACCCGATACTAATACTAAATCGCCGCCTTGCACATTTCCACGTTCCATTATACAGCGAACTGCACACGCCAAAGGTTCCGTCAATGCTGCCTCATCAAGTGAGACCTCATCTGGTATTTTAAATGCGATTTTCTCAGGTATTGTAATATACTCTGCGAATGCACCATCTATTTGCGAACCAATCGATTGTTTTTCCTTACAAAGCATAAGTAAACCTTGGTCACAATACACACACTTTCCACACGTAGAAGCGGCCGTTAGGGAAACAACCCGATCCCCTATAGCGAAATCCAATACTTCGCTTCCCACTTCAACAACAATTCCGGAATATTCATGCCCAAGAACAACTGGTGGGGTATATGGATATTCATCCGCCATAATGTGAAGATCTGTCCCACAAATACCAGCAGCATGTATCTTTACTAATAATTCCTTTTCACTTAATGCCTTTGACTTTATTTCCGTTAATTTAACACCTGAAAAACCCTTTTCAAACTTTACTAGCCCTTTCATTTTATACCCTTCTTTCTCAACAATTATTCAGAACTGATTCCAATGCACTTGCAAAACGATATATAGTTGCCTCTGATAATGGACGTCCAATGATTTGTAGTCCAATTGGTAATCCTGATTCAGATACGCCTATTGGCAACGAAAGCGCAGGGAGACCAGTTAAATTTAGTGGACCAGTGTAATGATTAAGCACTATACCTATAGGATATTCTTTGCCATTCACCTTCACGATTCGCTCGTTCACATCCGCAGCTACAATTGGGACTGTCGGCGAAATGACAACATCCACATCTTTCAAAATATTGATGTAGTTTTGCGTCATTTGTCCTTTAATAAGTTGTGCCTCGATATAAGCTTTCGCTGTCACCATCTCACCACTGACGATTCGATTTTTTACCTCTTCATCCCAGCCATCGGGATAATTATTAATGTTTTCTGCATGAACAGCATACGCTTCTGCTTGCATCGTCGTTCTAAACGCTGCTAATAATTTGTCATACTCTTCTACTTTTATAACATGAATAGTTGCTCCTAATTGTTGAAAGTGTTGGATTGCTTGCTCAAACTCCTTACGTACTTCATCCGCTACAAAATCAGACAGTTCAAGAACTCCTATACGAGTACCTTCTATCCCTGCATTTAACATACGTGTGAAATCTTCGGCTTCGCTTGGCAATGTAAATGGATCCTGTTTATCTTGACCAACCAAAAGTTTTAACAATAAGGCATTATCTTTCACATTTCGCGTCATTGGACCCACATGATCTAATGTCCACGCTAAAGGAAATACACCATATTTACTCACTCTGCCAAAAGACGGTTTCATACCTACAATTCCCATATAGGAGGCGGGAATTCTAACCGACCCTCCCGTATCTGTACCCAACGCTGCATAGCAAAGATTGTTAGCTAAAGCTGTCCCTGAGCCACTACTAGAACCCCCGGCCATTTTTCTATCGTTAAATGGATTAACGGGTGGACCGAAGTACGACCGATCTCCACTAGCTCCGTAAGCAAATTCATGTGTATTTGTCTTCCCAATGATAATCGCACCAGCCTCTTTCAGTTTCGTCACAACAGTTGCATCCTCATCTGGAATCCGATCTTTAAAAATTTGTGAACCCATTGTTGTCCGGCTGTCTTTCGTATCAATCATATCTTTTACAGCAATCGGCACACCATGAAATATGCTTTTTATATGTCCTTGCCCTATTTCCAACTCTGCTTGTTTAGCGGCACTTCGTGCTTCTTCTTTTAACACCGTAATATAGGTATTTGATTGTTCGTTGTCCTTCTCTATGTTCATCAACAGTTTCTCCATTACATCAACAGGAGAAAGCGTTTTATTTGCAAAAGCTTTGGACAGTGTCTCGATATCCCATTTCAAAAAGTTTTCAGTGCCCATTTTTTTACTCCTTTCATCGTCTTATCAATCCGACTTTTACCTGGCTACTTAAAGTTCCAAAGAAATATACTTCTCTTCTAAGTAATCCCTAATTCCTTGGTGACCGCCTTCACGTCCATAACCACTTTCATTCATGCCGCCAAATGGAGCTTGAGCGACCCCTGGAAGCGCATCATTGAGTCCAATAATGCCGAAATTTAAAGCTTCGGACACTGTTATTGCTCTTTTAAGATCAGCCGTGTAAAGATAGGCAGCTAATCCGTATTTTGTATTATTCGCTTCCTGAATGACTTCTTCATCACTTTCAAATATTGTCAATGGCGCAACTGGCCCAAACGTTTCTTCCTTCATAATATCCATATCATTTGTAACGTTGTCCAATACAGTAGGTTCAAAGAAATAACCGTTTTTCAGATTCCCATTCGTACCGCCAATTAAAATTTTCGCACCTTTATTGACCGCATCTTCAACTTGCGCTTTCACCTTAATTACGCCCTCTTCATTGACAAGTGGTCCAATTTCGACATTCTTTGCCAAGCTATCGCCCATTTTCAACTGTTTAACTTTTTCAACAAATATTTTTGCGAACTCATCTTTAATATTTTTATGAACATAGATTCTATTCGCACAAACACATGTCTGACCTGCATTTCTAAATTTACTTGCAAGTGCTCCTTCAGCCGCTTTTTCCAAATCTGCATCCTCAAACACGATGAACGGAGCATGTCCGCCAAGTTCCAATGATAACTTTTTCAATTGATTTGCAGACTGTACGACCAGTTCCTTTCCAACTTCAGTCGAACCAGTAAAGGAAATCTTCTTTACAATTGGATTGTTAAAAATCTCATCTGAAATTTCTTTCGTGGAGCCAGCAACAATGTTTACAACGCCATTTGGTATTCCAGACATCTCGACTAATTTAGCGAAGGCAAGAGCTGTTAATGGTGATTGACTTGCCGGTTTTACAATTCCTGTACAGCCTGCTGCCAGTGCTGGTCCTAGTTTCCGTGTCATCATCGCAACCGGGAAATTCCAAGGAGTAATTGCAGCAACAACGCCAACCGGCTGTTTAACTACAAATAGACGCTTGTTCGGTGAAGATGCTGGGATTGTCTCCCCATAAATTCGACGGGCTTCTTCCGCATACCATGTCAGGAAACTCGCAGCGTATGTTACCTCACCGACAGCTTCCAGAAAGGCTTTCCCCATCTCAAGGCTCATAATTGTAGCCAATTCTTCCTTATGGTCGTGCATTAAATCACGTAGTTTCAACAGATAATCTGCCCGCTCTTGTGCTGTCAATTTTGACCACGTTTGAAAGGCGTCATGTGCGGCTGCAATCGCTTTCTCTGTTTCTTTCTGACCACCTTTTGGAACGTGTGCGACTATTTTTTTCGTCGATGGATTTTCAACAGAAAAGGTCCCTTCTTTTAACGATGTGAGCCATTCCCCGTTTACAAATAATCCAACGTTTTCTAAGTCTATTAAAGTGAATTCTTTTATAGTTGTCATCATTTTTATTCCCCCTGAATTTTTTTATTATAATATAAGATTTCTACATTAATGTCTATCGTCTAACCAAATCGTCTCACTTTGTGTTTATTATAGATTTCTTATAAAGTTCCTCTACATCTGCGTACTTCGTAATTCTTGGATTGACCTCGATATTTCCGCTTAACAAAGCATCTTTAGTCATTTGATCCAAATGTTCTAAACCAATATTAAATTCAGCGAAGCTTTCATTTATTCCGATATCTTTTGATAGTTTTTTCACTGCATTTACAGCTGCTTCCGCTCTTTCCATTAATGTTAGCCCTTCAAGATTCTCCCCCATGTCTTCTGCAATATCACCGAAAAGTTCTGGAACAGCAAGGGCATTGAATTCCATAACGTGTGGTATAATGATTGCGTTAGCTACCCCATGTGGAACGCCGTAAATCGCACTGATTGGATGACTGAGTGCATGACAGTTCCCAAGTCTTGTATTATTAAAGGCTAGTCCTGCCAGTAAACTACCCATCATCATATTGTCCCGAGCAACAAGATTGTCCCCGCCGTAAACTGCTTGTCTCAAGTTCGCACTTATTTTTCGTATTGCTTCCCTTGCAAGTGTTTGAGTAATTGGATTCGCCGCTTTTGATGTGTAGGATTCGATTGCATGTACGAGTGCGTCCAACCCTGTTGCAGCGGTGATTGAAGGTGGCAACGTTTTGGTGACCAGTGGATCTACAAGCGCCCATTTTGGTGCAAGCCGAATCCCTCCGACAGTCAGTTTATATTGTTTCTCTTCATTTGTTATGACCGTAAAAGTCGTCACTTCACTCGCTGTTCCGGCAGTAGTTGGTATTGCAATCAGTGGCAATAAGTCCTGTTTGAATTTATCAATTCCTTCGTACTCTTCAATCGTGCCCCCATTCGTTGCAAGTAAAGCAACTGCTTTAGCAACGTCAATGGAGCTCCCTCCGCCAATCGCTATGACAACATCCGCCCAGATTTCCTTTAACATTTCTAATGCGTCATTGCAGTTTGCAACAGTAGGATTCGGTTGCGTCTCGCCGTATATCTTGTAATTGACGTTCTGTAACTGCGATTGAATTTTACTAATTAATTCCGTTTGTAAAATCCCCGGATCCGTAATTATAAGTACGTTTTTGAATTGCTGTCCATTGACGATGTTTTCAATTTGATTAATTGCTTCCATCCCATATGTAATTTGAGTGGGATTTCTAAAATTTCCAAAGCTGGTCATCATTTTCCCTCCTGAAATTTAGGCATTATCACAAAGCAGCTATTATTTCTCCATTCTCCTATATCAAAATATACTTATACTTTCTATGAATGAAGTTGGTCCGTCAAATGTTCTTGAACAGGAATCCGATTGACAATTTCCTTTCCAATTTCAATGGAAGCGGTTGCTGCTGGCGAAGGCGCATTACAAACATGGATTGTTTTCTTTCCGGTAATGATTTGAAAGTCATCTACAATAGTTCCATCATCTCTAACCGCTTGTGCACGCACTCCGGCTGGCGCAACAATTAAATCATCTTCCTGTATTTCAGGAATCAACTCTTGCAGACTTGCCGTAAAACGGGACTTGCTAAATGAACGGCTATATTCCCCAATCCCTTCCTTCACGAACTTTCTCGCAAGTTTCCAGAACCCTCCATACGTTAAGACTTCCATTAACTCTTTAACATTCAAGTCCGTTTTTTTATAACCTTCCCGCTTAAAACTCAACACTGCGTTTGGCCCTGCATCCACTTCCCCGTCAATCATCCTCGTGAAGTGAACACCTAAAAATGGAAAGTTAGGATCTGGAACCGGATAAATTAAATTCTTTACAAGATATCTTTTTTCCGGCTTCAGCTTGAAGTACTCTCCCCTGAAAGGAACAATCTTCATGTCTGTTAGATACCCTGTCGCCTTGGCAATTTCATCACTCTGTAGTCCGCCGCAATTTATAGCAATACGTGCTTTCTCAGTTCCTTTACTCGTTTCTATCGTTACCCCATCATCTTGCTCTACCATTTTTTCTACTTTAGTTCCCAATCGGATTTCTCCACCCTGTTCTTGAATAATTTCAGCGAATTTCTCACTTACTTCCCGATAATTCACAATGCCCGCCGTTGGTACACGAATAGCCGCCAAGCAATTTACATGCGGTTCAACTTCTTTTATTTGCTCTCTCGTAAGTTTTTCAATTAACAATTCATTTTGAATGCCACGTTCATACAAATCTTCTAATAAAGGTAACTCTTCTTCTTTTGTCGCAACAATGACTTTTCCGCATATATCATGCATAATATTATGCTCCGCACAAAATTCAGTCATCGATTTATTCCCTTGTCGGGCAAAACGCGCTTTATAACTGCCAGGCTTATAGTAAATCCCCGAATGGATGACGCCGCTATTATGTCCAGTTTGATGAAATGCTAATATATTTTCCTTTTCAAAAATAACGATCTTGGCATTCGGAAATCGCTTGTAAAGTGCCATTCCCGTTGATAAACCGACAATACCGCCACCAACTACTGCAAAATCATACATATTGATCCCCCTAATCAGTATTTCTATGAATTCAAATTGCACTTAAACACAATTAAATTATTCCTAAATTATACACATCTACTAATTTTGTCCGTCTTCGCTCGAATCAAGGCGCTTTGCATTATTCAATTGGTTCATACACTCAATCAAATTATTTTTCGTGCGCAATATATGATATTCAACTGCTAATCTTAGTTCTTCCGAATCTTCTCTAATAACTGCTTCATAGATCCTTCGGTGTTCCTGTTGAGTTCTGTCGTAATAGTCAATTAGTAAAGTAGGAGCAAGTGGTGAAATGCCAAGCATTTCGACCATTTTATGAACGCGCATCCATGGACAACCTTTTCGAAGTTTTCCATGAAACTTTGCATTCAATGCAACGTATTGTTCACTTGTCGCATCGGTTAGTTTCAGTGATTCCATTTTCTTAAGAAGCCGCCCTAGTTCTTCTTTATCTTCCTTTGTTAGAAACGGTAAAGATTTTTCGACAACCAAACCCTCCAACATTGCCCTTGCCTGATAAATTTCCTCAATGTCGTCACGGGTAATCGGGGTGACTACCGCCCCTTTGTGTAAAACAATTTCAACAAGCCCCTCAGCTTCCAATTGAGTAAGCGCTTCACGTATGGGCATTCGACTCACATTCAATTTTTTCGCCCATTCGGATTGTATTACACGGTCTCCTTTTTTGAAGGTGCCATCCAAAATTGCCTTTCTTAGTTCTTTTTTCACAACGGACACTACTGTAGATTTTTTATTTCCCTGAGCCAAATTTTCTTCACCCTTTTAGATTGGATACAAAAAAACAACTATATCAGATAGTTTTAACCTTTTCAATGCTTTTTTGTCTGAGATTGTATCCAATCATCGATGAAAGCAACAATTCCCTTCCTATGAAATGTTAACTATCCGATATTTTCTTTCAGCTCTAAAATATATCCATCTGGATCAAACATATAAACTGCTTTTGAACCCTTATTTGCACCTGCTGTTATTTGAACGACATTTTCAGATTTAAATTTAACGCCTTTCAATTTAAATTGTTCAAACATTTCTTCCAAATTTTCAACTAGTAAACAAATATGGCCAGTCCCGTAATCGCACGATCTTGCGCTTCCCGAGTATGTATCGACGCCTACATACTCCAGGATTTCAATCTTTTGTCCACCTGGAATTTGTACATATGCTATTTTAATTTCCTGCAATCCAGGAATCTGAACAATATCGTAAATATAATCACTTTTTGTAACTTGTGTAGATAAAAGTTCAAACCCTAATAGTTCTACATAAAACTTGAGTGAGTCCTCTAATTTTTTTACTGTGATCCCGCTATGGATAAATCCGACTACTTTACCTTGCTTCATTTTGATCCCCTTTGTTTTTTCATTCTGTCTTTCGTCATTATTATGATTAATGCAAGTCCTGTGCCAACTTCCATTCATGGTAGGTTACACAAAACTTTATTTTTCTACACACTTTTCGATGCAATACTGCATCAAACGATGTAATAATGATCCCGAAAACTAGTTGTGCTCATCAAATAACTTTACATGCCCTTCAGAAAGTTAAATATTTCATCACGTAACAAGCTGGTCATTTCCCTAACGTAGGAATAACCGGCTTGTTCTATCTATATATATGTCATACCCCAGATGTCACACTTATTGTGCTTTTCCGCTGACTTTTGATGAACGTTCAATATTTGCGCCAATTTCATCGCGCACACGCTGGAAGAACGCCCATTTCTCTTCCTTTGTTCCTTCTGCATTGGCTAGATCATCGAATCCACAAAGCGTAAGGACAAAGTCTGCATTATTTAAGATTTGCTGATCAACAATACCTGAAGTTTGATCCGAAATATCGACGCCGTGTGCTTCAATTCCCGCACTAAGAACATGCCATTCTTCACCGAATATATTTCCCCCCCACCTTTCAGCTATTTGGCTGCGACACGAGTTCCCTTTACATAAGAAATAAATTGTATTATTAGTCATAATAAATACCTCTATTTACATTTATTACTGAATTACAGCCTAATATACTATCCGATAATGCAATGAGCACAGTGGTACTGTAAAAATTATACCGATTTTAAAATAGCTACCCCAGGAAATTTTCACACCTTTTTGAAATAATACATGCAGCCATAATAATGTGGCTAACGAACCGATTGGCGTAATTACCGGACCTAAATCTGCTCCGATAATATTTTCATAAATTAAAGCTTCACGATTGCATCCCGTTGTGTTCGTTTCTGAAATGGCCATGCATTAATCATGCCCGCAGGTATATTATTCATAATGGACTAAAATATCGTCGCGACAAATATTCATTGATTGGTTACCATTTGAATTACATATGCCCAAGACGCTTGTCAGACCCGCATTGTGCAAGCCGTAACCGACCACGTACAATTCCAACAGAGATGAAAACGGTGGTCCACAACGCACCTTTAAGTACTCCAATTGTCTGACTAGCGGGACTCATTTGTGCCATGGCCATAAAGAATATCGCAGTAAGACTGGCAATAATAGTGACAGGCAATCCCGTAAGTCCACAATAGAAATAGCCTACAGGTAACACGCTTAAGGTCATCCAAGCTAGTCGAAACAATTTTATATCTTTGATTGCATCCTTCGGTTCTTTTAAATCTGAAAATTTATAGCCTTTACGCATACTTTTACAGAAGAATAACTACAGAACTAAAATACTTGCAACTAATGCGAATAAATTCAGGATAATCATACATAATGCGTATTCCACAAAGCCAATAGCCAAAAATTCTACTGGAAAAATAATGACTAAGTTACTCAATACCAAAGATAACGAGGTGATGTCGGTTATAAAACGGCTGGCTATAATAAATAGGTAAATCATTTTTTCATTGAAATTCAACTTTCGCACCATTGCAAGCACAATTGGCGTTAGCATAAGGACTGCCCCATCGTTTGCGAACAAAGCAGCAGCGACTGGCTTACGTAAACAAACATGCTAATACCGCTACATTTAGCTAATCTGGCATATGAAGGGCAGACCATCCAATCGATAAGTTTACAATAGGCTGGCAATTGATAAATATTAGTGTATTTATGTAAATCAATGATGCTGTAATTACTGAAACCAACGTACTTTCTTATTCTTATTAACAATAAACCCGAAGCGCTTGTTCTTTCAGTTCAGCGATTGATTTATTCTGTTCCGAAAGATGTTCAAGAATGCTTTAAATATACTGGTAATTTTCAATAATCGAGAAGAAAACCGACTGACCTTTGCGTTCTTCTTTAACTAACTCAATATCACTAAGTTTTCGTAAGTGCTGGCTTATCGTCGACTGACTCATTTTTAAAATCATAACAAATTAACATACACAACATTCATGTGACTTGAGTAACTTCAAAATCGTTAAACGTGTTGGAAGTCCGAGCAATCTTAATAATTGTGATACCCGTTGCAGATCAATCGTTACGGTTTTCTTGATCTATCATCTTCACCAACCGTATATAAGCATATGATTATATACGGAAGTGTGTTTATTTTTTCAAGAAATTCTACTTCTTCTAAATTAAAGATCTTCCTAATGATAACTCTATGATTACTCGTAAATGTCAATTCCAGATTAAATGGTATTGAATCCTTTAGTAGTGAGCAATTCATATAAAACTTGCATGTCGAGAAGACTTGGGGCTATGCAAAGAACCCGCCTGAAGGATTTGGGTCAACAAAAATGATGAGTCTATACGTGTTATTAAAGTTAATAAATTTACTATGGATACTTTCGAACAACTATTTATAAGGACTCCCACAAATTCCTTCGACCTTGTTTTCTGTAGCCAAACCTCAAAATATAAAGTGATCAGCAATGCCAATGTAAATAAGTTATTAAACAAACTTTTAGACGAATTAGAAATTACAAAAATAATTTGTACGGTTTACGTCACAAGCACGCAAGTGTGCTTGTGTACGGCGGTGAATCCAATCAAAAGGTTTCTATGAACTATGGCAGCGAACGACTTGGACATAAGGATGTAGAGGCAACGTGGAAGACCTATTCTCACATCTTGGACGAGATGTGAGAATAAGATGAAGAAGAAACTATTTCAATCTTTGAGAGCATGCTTGTGTAATCCTTGTGTGAAATTTGTGTGATTTTTTTCAAAACCTATCATATTCACCAAAAACAAAAGGTTCTAAATCAAATGTTGGGGTGGAGTGAATTTAAATCCATCCCTCAACCTAAATGAACACCAATCTCTTTATACTGTATATTTAATAAAATCTTCGCCCTAAAGCGATCGAAACGTCTAAAGCCATAGGCATTACGTTTCATCACTTTTGTTTTATTATTAATTACTTCAAGAAATCCATTTGAATAATTAAAAGCGAAACTATTCAAGATCTCGACTTGCCAGTTCTTCAATGTTTGAATCGCCTTTAAAAAGTCAGGAATCCGTGCTTCTCCCACCTTACGGTAAAACGCTTCTAATCTTCTTTTCACTTCTACGACATCATCTGTCGTCTTCGCCCAATCAAACCATTCACAATACGCTTCTTTCAATTCATAAGCTGTTTTCAATTCTTCAGACATGCCTATATATCGATCGCGGTACCATTTGGATTTGTCATGAAGTTTCCTACTTCGCTTATAGAGCACATACCGCATCCGTTTACACTTCTTACGATCATACGCATGCCGTTCTTTCTGCACTTTGCGTCGCACCTCGTCAATGGCCCAGTAAATATAGCGACAAAAATGAAAGCGATCTGCGACGATGACAGTACGACCTAAAGCTTCCCTTACCGCTGCTTTGAAGCTCGGATTCATATCCATTACCACCAACTCTACATCCGCTCCATACTGATATAAATAGTCTTTGATCGTATCTTTTCTACGATTAGGCAAGATGTCGAGTGGTTCATGCGTATCTGCATTCGCAACGATAAGTTGATAGGTACCTGCGTCTGTATCGCCTTTATATTCATCGATAGTAATCGCTTTAGGAAGCCGGACCCCCGATACCATGTGTTGCTTTGCCACTTGTTGAAAGCGACGGATGATTGTAGAACTGGAAGTTCCTAACGTCTCCCCAGCTTCTTTAAACGTCTTGGCTTTGATGCATCGGACTTGTGCTACTAGATTCCATTCTTTCGAAAACCGTTGATACTTATCAATAAAAGAAGCCTTTTCAGAAAAACGTTTTCCACAAGCACACGCGTATCGACGACGTTTATAAAATAGACACGTCAGTCGTTCAAACCACTTAAGATGCTTAATCTTTTGGAGCCGATAATCATGTACTTTCTTGGTACGCGCACCACAACTCGGACAACGATGAAGTTTTTTGGGTAGCGATACATATAGAACGATTCGCTCTCCATGTTCCTCTATCTTTTCAATGAGTACATCTTTTAATCCAGGAATATTCATGATAAAATTCATATGCACGTATCACCTTTCTCTTTGACTTGTTTCTCGACAATTCAAGTATAAAAGAAATTGGTGATCACGTGCATTTTTTTGTTCAATTGTTTGAGAACCCCAACATTTATTATAGAACCAAACAAAAAACATCCACAAACGTTGTTATATCAACGTTTGTGGATGTTTTAGGTCTTACTCAACTTAACCGAAAAAGACTAGGAAATACCCGAGGCCGGTTTCTTTTATCGCCTATAGATACTTTAGGTACAACACTTCCGGCAATGCTTGTGTATAATTTGTGCATAATCATTTTATTGTGCATTTTAGCCGTTTACTCTTTTGACAGAGTAAACGCTTTTTTATGCTAATATCTTCCTAAAAAATTCGGCAATCAGCTGCTAAATAAATATGGTTTCAAATTGCATTCTTTGTTTTGAAGTTTTCCAAAACATGTTAAAACACAGAAATAGTTCAGCTTTTATTGAATAACTTCCACGATTATTATTTTTCTTCACTTAGCCAATTATTAAGCCAGTTGATTTCTTCCTGTGACAAGGACTTTTCTTTTTCTTCTTTAGCAATTACATTATGCCAATTCGCTTCCTCCCATTCCAAATGTGCTTCCCAATCACGCATAACTTTAACTGCTTTTTCTGTTTCTAATTGGTGTCTAGTTTTAAAAGGAATTATAATGACCATATTCCCGACCTCTTTCGATTAAACGTGTTCCCTGTATTATAAGAGTTTATTTTGAAAGTATCAAAAGTCTTGGAAATAAAATAGTTCAATGTCGATATTTCAGTAAATTACCCTTTTTCTAGTCCGGCTAATTAATTCGAATATATTGAAGTGTTTATATACTGATGAATGTAAGGTATAATGAAATCAATGTGCCGCAAACGGGCCATTTTGTAGGAAAGATAGGATTTTATGAACAACTGGATGTACTCGTTATATGCGTTGATTTTGGGTATTGTTGCTTTTTTTACAGGTGAGATTGTAACTTTTATAATGCTTGGTTTTATCCTCATCGCTCTTATTAATATCAACACAACCCTAAAAAAGCTCGTTAAGAAAGATGATGAATAGAATGGGTTGAAATCTATAAGGTTGATTAGAAGTTGTACCGCTATCTGGGGCGTTTGTGAAGTAAGCCAAGCTTTATACTTACATAAAAAAGCATCAATGAAATAATAATCGATTTCATTGATGCTTTTTCTTTATATTTCTGAGACGTTTAGCAGCATTTTTATAAACCTCATCATTCCTTCGTTTTCCAATTGAAATAATCTCAGCTATTTCAACTTGACCACCAATAACCCTAAAGACTATTCGAATACCTATTTTTCTGAACTTAATCTTTTTACAGCCAATTAAATTGGAGTCACCTTTTTTTGTTAGTTCTTCACCAAGCTCATCTGCTCGTAATCTAATCTTCGCAAGTGCGATATCAACATATTTTTTCTCAGAACCATCTAATTTTCGATAATCTTCTTTTGCGTCTTCTATAAATACTATCTCGAATTTATTTTCCATACATTACCCAAATAACTCTTCATCTGAAATAGAATTCGGATCAATCTTTTGAAACTCAGTATATCCTTCTTCACCCATTACATCTTTAATAGTGAATCTAAGTTCGGGTTTTAAGTCTGCTTGTTCAATTCGATCAGAAAGATTCAAATCAAAAAACAACTCCCGCAAAGTTTCCAATTCCATATACATTTTTTCGTAATCCTCATAGCTTTGTACAACTGAATCAATGCTGTTATTTTGAGAAATAAATTGTGGACTCGTTTTTGCATTTCTACGTACTTCTGCAAATCTTTTAGCAGCATTTGAAGCAGAAATAACTTGATCAACATTAAATTGTGGTTTCTCCATAACATTCATCCCCATTTTTATCTTCTCCTCCATAGTATGCTTCTGTTACTTAAAATTATACAATATCACGAAGATAATGTACACCTTTATATAGGGGCTAAATATTACGTCATATATTGGGGATGTATAGGGATAGAATGTTATCTGTAATCCCCTATGAAGTTGTTGTAATTCTTAAAGAATGCTGAAAAAAGTTTACAACACAAAAAGGTTATCCCACAGTCGAAACCGACCAATGAGACAACCGCTTAATCAAAACCTATTTGAATCAAATTTTCTCCAACATATTTCACTGTTAAATCCAATGCACGGAATATCTTGTCATAGGATTCAGTAGACAAATCAACTATTACTTGAAGCCCTGTATAACTACTCTTATCTTAGTTTATATTTCAAAAGCAGTAAAACTTCCAGTATCATCAAAATCTTTAACTTGTACTACCTTATCTAAAAACTGCCTGACCATTTTTGCATTGCTTCCTATCGTTAGGGATAGCACATTAAACTCTTTTTTTTTCTTCTTTTTATTGAATACTTCTAAGAATGAATCCTTCACTCGGTCTTCCCCGTCCGTAACAAACACAACATCCGCCTGCTTGAAACGACTTTCGTTTATTACATTCATCGCTCTTTCAAGAGGAAGCGCAAAGTCCGTGCCTCCACCTAAGAAAGTTTGAGCTAAATTGATCATATCTGAACTTTTTATTTTCCCTCTTTCATATTTAAAGATTTTTGTTCGAGTAGAAAACAGGATTAAACAAAAATCCCTTTTCTGTTTTCTTGCAATCGACATGAGCGCTAACGTAAAACCTTTTGATTGGGTATCGAGCTTGTGCATGCTGCCTGATTGATCCAGACAAAGCACAATTGGACCTTTCCCTAGTACCTCATGTCCTTTCAGTTCATATTGCATCGTTTGGCCTTCCACAAAGCGACGTAGGAAGTCGTTCTTCGTTATTGGATGTGTATACAAACCCAATTCCATTGGTAGCATTCTCTCAATATCGTTGCCTAGGGTAACCCCACTTCTTTCCATTGAATCACTATGCTTAGATTTTTGCTTTTTACGGGCTATCTGTTTGAATCGACCCGCCCAATCCGCAATTTCTTTCATCTGTTTATTAGACGCGATCTTTTCAGCTAATGAAATTTGGTCTCGTAAAGGAACTTTTTTCAGTTCTGCGTCACCACTTCCTGCACTCGTGCCTCCAAGTAATGATTTCAAGCTGTCTTTCGTCTGTTTCATTTCCTGTATAGCTGGTGACATCGCTTCTGAAAAGCTATGACTGTTATTCTGTAACGTCTGTTGAAGTTGATCCCCCAAGTCTGACATTGCTTCTATTAAGTCCTCTTGTAACTCCTCACTACCATTTCCAGCCCCATTTTTTTGTTCCTGCTTTTGAAGTTGCCTTTTCATCGCCTGAACCTCTTGCATTTGTTTTTGTAAGCCTTTGTCCCTTTCTTTTTGTTCAATTAACCATTCATTCGTTTTCTCCCCAAATTTCACAGTTCCGATGGCTGAAGATAAGTCATCCAATCGAGTAAAGTTTCGGTAGTTTTCAAACGAATCATCTTTCATGATATTCTCCATAAATAATTTGTTAACTTGCACCGTTAACAAGGTCTGAACGCTTTATGCTTAATGGTATTTTTGTCTAATACAAGCTCCATTCATGAGATAAAGAAAATGGACTGATTGACATGAATTTCTCCTCCTTATAATAGAAATAAGGGGTCCAGGTCATTTTGACCCACCCCCTCTGAATTTCCACATTTGTTCCAACGCAGCAATACGTGATTCAGTGAAAACTTCTGCTTCACGGTCATGGTTCAGAACTTTAAACGCAACAGACCGGCCTGTCATCATCCCTGGCTGGCGTAGGTTGTTTGGCATCTGTAAAATCCAATAGTGTGTATCTTCGGAACTTCCATTAGTTAAGAAGATATTTCAAAGCTATTACAAAGCCAGCTCCGAACTTGGAGTAGGCCGCTACTATAACTTATTCCTAAGAATCTCCTACTGTCAAACGAAGCTAACGTGTTGATAGTTCAATTCAGTTGATATACTTTCACAGGTCTCCCTCTTGCATAATGTGATTCTTCTCCAACATATTCTATTAAACTTACTTTATCCAAATTAGATACAATTCGCTGAGCATTGCGTTCACTCATTTTTAAATGAATGGCTAAATCTTTCGTCGTGAAATTCGTCCAATCCATTTTTCTGATTAAAGATTCAATTCGCTTATACGTTTTGATGCTAACTTTACCTTCTTTTAATTTCGCCAAAAATTCTTTATCATCTGTCCGGTAGTCATAGGCTAGTTCCTCTTCCGCACCAACTGCATCAATCATCGCTCCATCTTCTTGAATAATGACGATATCCTGCTTCTCTTTTCTCTTGGATTCCCGAATCGCACGATAGGCATTCGTCTCTGCCGTGAAGACCGTCTGTCCGAAACCAATCCCGACCGCAATGCCAGAACCTGCTTCAACTGAAAGGTAATTCACTTTTTCTTTCAACGTACCGATTTCTCTTTCGACTGCTCCCCTTGTGCTAAAAATTGCATAGCGCCCATTACCTTGTTCAAAAAGCGAACCATCCAATCTTTCACAAAGCTGGATAAGTGTCTTCTTCAAATGCAATTCCAAATAATCCAATTGATAGGATTCTCTCATTTTCTCTTTAATCGTGTCGTAATCTAAAATCTCAATCATTTCTACACTGATTTGTGTATCCTTATAATATGAGGTTTTAATTTTCTCGAAAAACATCCGAATGGTATGGAAAACTTCATTTCGTGTTGGAGATAACCAAAATGCTGGAATACCCGCTTCTTGTAAATCTTCATAAACGGTTGGATAACAAGTTAAAACCGCTTCTATTTTATTTTGTTCCCATAACTCATAATGAAAATCAAATAATTCTGCCGTTTCAACCTCAACATCGAATCTTTTAATATATACTTCCGCCATCGTTCCTTCTAACTGGGACAACTCATCAGGGCAATATGACGCAATCATATCTATGCTAATCCGTTCCGGCAGTTTTCTACTTTCATTTGAAAGAGTCACAATTCCTTTATAAATATCTAATTCACCAGAATCTATATAGAGAAAGGTTTCATTTTTTCCCACAGTATTCACCGCAATCTTATACGGGATATAGCCTGAAAAAAGCCAATAATCTACTGGTGACTCAGGGTTCGACACAAAATCTTTCACTTCGCTTGTTTTTTTATAAATATAAGGGACGAATTCCAACTCTTGTTCAATTTCTCTTGCCAATGTAAGAATCCTGTTCACGGATTGACTAGGACCGACAACCCCAACTTTGTACATGACGAATACCTACTTTCTGAACGCGTATGTTACTTAATTTTACTGTTAAATCCCATTGAAATCCAGTGAATTTCCAACTTATCACCTTTCACACAAGTAATAGAATTCCAAAAGAGGCTGAATCAATTCAGCCTCCAAATAAAATATGAAGTTTTCATTTCACCGAGTCGGGGATTAATGAGGTGTATGTCTTACCATCCAAACGTTCCTGCAACTCAGCTTTGGCTTGTTCAATAATTTCCGGGTTTTCCATCGCTTGGATGGCTGTCGCCGCAATCACTTTCCCTGCCTGTAGCATCCCTTTATGCGCAATCGGTGTAACTCCCTGCGAAACGACTTGCCATGTATGAAGTGGGGTGCCGAGTGCAAAACAAGTTGTCAGACATTGCATCGTCGGAACAATCCAACTAACATCCCCTACATCTGTAGAGCCTGATAATACAGCATCCGAGGGATTATGTGAGGGAACAAAGTCTGCAATGTCCAGTTCTTTCAACTTTTTCACTGTTTCCCTGTCGCGTCCCACGTACGCATTGTTTAAATCATCCTGTGAAAGCGTACTTCGAATCTCTTTGGCGAATTTTTGATCCGCTTCATCATAAGTAGGAATCTCGACTTTCGTTAAATTCTCGTACATCACATCCGCAAGCACAGTATTTGGGATTAAGTTAGAAGCAGTCCCTTCGAATTCCACTTCAAACGTCGTGCCTGTCATTAAGGCTGCTCCGCGTGCAATGTCATAGACTCTTTCGTAAAGCGATTGAACTTCATCCTTCTCCAGAGCTCGTATCAAATAGACGACTTCGGCATTCGCTTGGACCACATTCGGTGAGATGCCGCCTGTATCTGTAACTGCGTAATGGATACGGGCATCCTGAACCATATGCTCTCTCAAATAATTCACACCGACATTCATCAATTCCACCGCATCCAGTGCACTCCTACCTAAATGAGGCGCCGCCGCTGCGTGGGCACTTTTCCCTTTAAACTTAAAACGAGCAGAGTAATTAGCGAGCGTCTTCACGTCCATAAGACCGGGAACATCCCAAGGGTGCCATGAAAACGCAGCATCCACATCGTCAAAAAGACCAGCACGAGCCATGAATGCTTTACCAGAACCGGCTTCTTCAGCGGGACAGCCATAGAAGCGGACTGTTCCTTTTAACTGATTTAACTCCATATACTCTTTAATTGCAACAGCCGCGGCAAATGCACCTGTTCCCAGCAAATTATGACCACAGCCATGGCCATTTCCACCATTGACAACTGGATCGTGATGGGTAAGTCCTTTTTTCTGACTAAGCCCCGCCAATGCATCATATTCACCCAAAATCGCGACAACAGGCTTCCCGCTTCCGTAATTTCCAATAAAAGCGGTTTCCAGTCCTGCTACGCCACGCTCGACCTTAAAACCTTCCTCTTCCAAAGCCCCTATTAAATAAGCAGAAGATTGATGTTCCTCGAAACACAATTCCGGTACTTCCCAGATTTTATCGCTTAGTGCAATGAACTTTTCTCTTTTTTGCTCGATTAGCCTTGAAACCGTTTTCAGTAAATCCATCACTTATCTCTCCTCTATATAAATTGCCGTTACATAGCATCACTTTCATTGCTCAGCTTGAAGCAACTCGCCTTTTCGGTAATTCAACGTCAATAATGAAACCGTACAAATGACAGCAAAAATAATTAACATCCAAAAAGCAGCATTATACGATCCATTAAACATCTGTACAATAAACCCGATGGCAAGTGGCGTAATAAAGCCTGCTAACTGGCCACCCGTGTTCGCGATTCCCATACTTGTACCTACTACAGTAGATGGAAACCTTTTCAAAATAATAGATGGTAATAAAAGTATTATAAATGAAATGAACATAATCACTATTGTTTGGTAAGTGATGAACATCGTTACGTTCGGCGCATTAAACATGAGATATAAAATAATCCCAATGAGGACACATGCAATTGCTCCCATCACTTTCTCTCGTTCTTCCGGAAGCCTATCAATCACATATCCAGATAAGAAAATCGCTAAGACCATTGCTAAACCTGGAATTGTTTGCACCCATCCAAGTGAAATTAAATCAAGTCCACGTACATTGACGAGATAAGTCGGCAACCAAGTCGCTAAACCCCAGTTAATCGCGTAAATACTATAATAGGCGATAAATAGATTCAACATCAACGGAGTTTTTATCAATTGCTTGAAAACGCCCTCCTGATTCTCGCCAACCGGTTTGAATTCTTCCTCTTTAAAGCCCTCGGGCAGCCTGATGAAAGCCCAGTAAAGAACAGTAATAATAAGCCCGATACCGCCCAGTACTAGAAAAGACACTCGCCAACCAATTGTTGTCAGCAAATAAACTGAAAGTACCGGTACAATCAGCGACACAATACCGCCAGTTGAAAGCATAATAGACATGGCCCAAGCTCTTTTTGAACTTGGAAACGTTTGCGAAATCAGTTTTGAACTTGAAGGTTGAAATCCACCTTCTCCAATCCCGAATAAGAAACGGATTATAATCATCGAAGTCAGTGACCATACTGCCCCCGTCGCCGCTGTAAAGATCGACCACATCAGGACGGATACAATTAAGACTCTCCTAGAACCGAATTTATCTGCCAACCAACCACCTGGTATTTGCATAAGCGCATATCCCGCAAAAAAACTACTAAGGATAAGTCCAGTACTTGTAGGACTCAATTGTAAATCTTCAGTGATGGACAATATTGCATAGTTTATAAAATAACGATCGAAGTTACCAATGGCCCAACCTATAAATAGTAATAACAAAATCAAGTTTCTTTGTTTCTTAGAAACCATATGTAACCCTCCTTTTCGGAAAAATTTTCCCCCATTTTCTATTTAACGTAGACTTAACGAAATTGTCGCTATATTAAATACTATAAACAGGAATTGAAATTAATGCAATATTTATTTTTACGAAAACGAAGTGAACAATACATGGATACCCGTTGTTACTGTAGATACTCTAGAAATTTCATTGACCAACTGATAAATAGACAAAAATTTACGTGAGTCGATTTCATAATTACTTAAACCCGACGCAGAAAAGAGATTGAATTATGAAATTTACTAACATAGCAAAACTAATAATCTATTTCCCACATATAAGCTTGGTCACCCATTGTATGAATAAATCGTTGAGATCCGTTTATCAGAAAAACCCATTGGGTTAGGAGGTATTCAATTCCCTAACCAATATTTCAATAGTACTCATCCACAAAATCTTGAGCATCCTGCGCGGAAATGCCACCAAAACAGATCTTGTTTCGACATGACGTAAGAATCGCTTGTTTCATCGCCTTTGGACCAAGACTTCCCGACTCGATTTCAAGTTGGCCAAGAGATTGTGTCGCAAAAATACTCGCTACCCGATATTTAGCAGCGAGTGATAAGAAAATCTCTACATACGTATAGCTGTAAACTCATGAAAGACCTATACAAACGTTTAGATTGGTCACTTAGCTTTTTCCCTACTTCTACTTGCATTAACATCTGGAATGCGTTTTGGGGATCGTGTAGGCCTAACCAGAGATGATTTCGATTTCAAGAACAATTTGTTACATATAAAAAGGACTTGGGATTATAAAGAAGGATTTGGATTTTCAACCACAAAAAAACAATTCTTCGGAGTGCGTAATCTTAATAGACCAAGATACCATGAATGTCTTTCAGGATTTATTTGATGAAACTTCGCCTAATTTACATGACTTGTTTTTCTGCAGTCCATATAATAAATCAAACGTGCTAACAAATGCAACAGTAAATAAAAGTTTAAAAATAATGTTGGATGAATTGGAGATAAGATATATTACTGTTCACGGATTAAGACACACGCATGCTAGTATTCTGTTCTATACTTCTCCATATATTTACCGATCTCTTTTTTATGAAACGCCCACTTGCTCCCTAGACATATCTTCGGAAATTCTTCATCATATAAAAGATGGGTTACAATCGTATTCCACGACATGTTTAAATATGTAGCTAGTTGAATTCATGAAAAATACCTCTGATTCAAGTTCTTGTAAATGCTCATCTATTTTCTGAAGATAAAGCTCTTTCATCTTTTCTAGCTCAACTTCTATGGTAATCATTTTTCTTCGCCCAGCCATTCATTCAGCCACTCGATTTCCTCCTGTGACAATCCCTGTTCTTCCGTTTCTCTTTCTATTACATGGTGGCAATTTGCTTCTTCCCATTCTAGGTGGGTTTCCCACTCACGCATAACTTTAACTTCCTTTTCTGTTTATAGTTGCCGCCTATTTTTGAATGGTATTATTTTCGCCATTTTGCCACCTCTTCCGACTTGTTCTGTTCCTTCCATAATAATGGTTTCAATCGAAAGAATCAAAAAAGCCCAAACTATTTTAGTCTGGACAATCTCGATATCACATATTTTTTTAACTTCATATATTTCTATTCCTTCATGAAAACCATTCTTTCTGTACTAAACTGCCCAGTTAATACAATCAATCTAACATAACTATCCTAATACCACGCGCTATGTTAGATTCATATTTCAAATAAAAATAGTAATCAAAATAAAGGATCCTAACCCTTTGATTGAATGGGGTTAGGCTCTTTTTTGAATCTAACATATTTAGATTGTGTTAGATTCGGAAGTTTTTTAATCACGCTTTAATCTAATATTTCCCTAGCGACTTCATTCTTAGGTTCTAATAAAATAAAATAATTTTTTTAGCAATTTCATGAGTTTCTTCATCGCTAATTACTTTATCAGGAACTATGTTCAGAAAAAGCAGGTTTTCCATGTATTTAACATTTTTATAATCAGTTAATTCTACAGCTTTTCTTGCATGGTATAAAGATGCAAAATAAGCACCTTCCGTGTGACAAAGCGGTTGAGATAAAAGAGAAAATGCTAACTCATGAAGTTGTGCATTTTCTTCCTCGAGTAACAAACTTACTATCAATGTATAGTTAGATATACTTTGATTATCAAAAGTTAAATTTGGGCCAATTGTACAATCAAGTTAGCCATCTAAATTCAAATAAAAAAATGCCACTATAAAATTTCGTGTATCATTGAAGTTACGAGACAAACAATGAGAGGAAGTTTTATAGTGGCACAACTTGAGAATACCATACAAAACCGTAAAAATAAACACCTGTCAGCTTTTGAGCGCGGTCAAATCGAGGCGCTTCACAAGGACGGGCACACCAACCGAGAGATTGGCAGACGCTTAGGACGCGTTCATCAAACCATTGCCAATGAATTAGAGCGTGGAACCACGACTCAACTTCAAACTGGACGCACGCCCTATACAGCCTATTTCGCTGAAACGGGACAGGCGATCTATGAACGAAATCGACTTCAGTGCGGGGCGAAAAGTAAGTTGCTTATCGCGAGTGAATTTATCGATTTCGCATGTGAGAAGATCCTAGATGAGGACTGGTCGCCAGATGCGGTTGTTGGATTTATAAGCCTTCAAAACGAATGGATAGACCGACCTACAGTGTCCACGAAAACCCTTTATAACTACATTGATTTAGACATATTACGCGTTCGAAACATAGACTTGCCGATGAAACTAAGACGGAACACCAAAGTGAAACGCATCCGTAGAAACCGTCGTATTCTGGGCATGAGTATCGCTGAACGTCCCGTTGAAATTGATAACCGTCAAGAATTCGGTCATTGGGAAATTGATACGGTAGAAGGACAGAAGTCTGATGACAACGCGTTACTGACACTCGTTGAACGTAAAACGAGAAACTATTATGCGATTCTACTAGACGATCAAGATCACGATTCAGTGGACTATGCGATGAACCAATTACGACAGGATTTCGGCGAGCTGTTTCCTCAAGTATTTAAAACGATTACGTCAGATAACGGCAGCGAGTTTTCTAATCTAACAACGAGTCTTCAAGGGGTCACGGACGTCTATTTCGCTCGTCCATACGCACCGTATGAAAGAGGGTCCAACGAGCGACACAACGGACTTCTCAGACGATATATTCCCAAAGGAAAAGCGATTTCTGATTACTCTACAGCGTCTATTCAACATATTTATCAGACATTGAATCAGTTGCCCAGGAAGATTTTGAACTATCGACAGCCATCCGTTTTGTTTGAACAAGAGTTAGCTAGGTTAGCTTAGTATTTTCAAAAAGAGATTATCGATAGAGGGATAACAGCCCCCTTCATACATACACTGGATTTTATCTAAGTGGCTAACTTAATATTGCAATTTAGGCATTATAAAGGTTATTTAATAGAAGGAAAAAATCCCCTTACCAGTTTTGATCTCAAAATGGTAAGGGGATTTTAATATCGTCTAGTCATAAATCGAACAGTGAAATGTTATTGTACTTCGTTACGATTTGAATGACTTAATTCTACTGCAGTTTCGAATAAAATTTCCACCGCTGGAAGAAGGGTATCTTCATTGATATCGAAACATTCATGGTGATGTCCTGCAGCCAAATCTGTACCAAAAATACAGTAAGTTGCTTGACCGCCATGCTGATGAACAGATTCGAGGAAGTAAGTTGCATCTTCTGAACCGGCACTATCTTCACTAGTGATCATGACTTTTTCGATAAAGGAATGTTGCTCAGCAATTTCACCCAATCTTTTAGCTAAGTCTTCAGAACATTTAGCGCTGACGGCTTCTCCAGCAGTTTCGATTGTATAGTCGATTCCATACATCTGTGCAGCACCTGCAACGATATTCTTTACTTGTTCCTTCATATAGTCGTTTACTTCACTAGTCTCTCCGCGCGTCTCGGCAATCAAAGTTGCATGGTTGGCTATGACATTTCTTCCTGATCCAGCATGTAGTTCACCGACGTTTATCCGTGAATCTCCGCCAGAGTGGCGACAAATAGCGTGCATATTCAATGTTGCGCTTGCCGCTGCTAGTAACGCATTTTTACCCACTTCAGGTTCACTACCAGCGTGTGCAGCTTTACCAGTAAACGTAATATTAAGCTTTGTCGTAGCTAGAAAACCATTATTTGCTGCGACAAAATGGTGCTGTGGCACGCCTGTTCCAATATGAGAAGCAACGAAGTAATCTACGTCGTCTACTACTCCAGCACGAGCCATTGCCTTTGCTCCACGTGTTCCTTCTTCAGCTGGTTGGAAAATCAACTTGATGACACCATTTAACTTATCCTGATTTCCAGCTAACATAGTAGCCAGTCCAAGACCGATAGAAGTATGCGCATCGTGTCCGCATGCATGCATAGAACCTTCAGCAGTAGAGCGGAAATCTAAACTCATAGGTGCATGCTGTTCAGTGTCAGATTCTAGAATAGGTAGAGCGTCCATGTCAACGCGGAAAGCGACGGTAGGTCCAGGTCGCTTCGTATCCATTGTTGCAACGATTCCTGTGAAACCTTCCTCGAAATGAGGAAGGAAACGTTCCACGGCTCCATTTTCTCTTGCCCACTCCACGTGTTGACGGGTCTTTTCTGCAGTAGGTTTCCCCATACATTCGTCTTCTTTCATGACTTCTTTTCCTAATTTTAAGTCGTAGCCTAAGCTATCCAATATGTTTGCTACGATGGAAGCTGTGCGCATTTCTAGAAAACCTTGTTCAGGAAAGCGATGAAAATCTCTTCTCCAGCTAATGATCTGTTGTTCTAATTGCATAGTGTTACCTCCTATATAAATCGATCGTATCTAACTGATGAATTACAAGCGAGCATGAATACCAGGTCCAAATGGAATACCAAGATAGAAGAATACCATGATTAATATAATCCATGTGATCAAGAACACAATTGTATATGGAATCATTAGAGACATATATGTTCCGATACTGGCTTTTTTATCATATTTTTGCATGAATGCTAAGATGATAACCATATACGGGAACAAAGGCGTAACAATGTTTGTTGAAGAATCTGCTACACGGTAAGCGACTTGAGTAAATGCCGGATGGTAGCCGAGTTGCATGAACATTGGGACAAATATCGGCGCCTCGATTGCCCACTTTGCTGAACCTGAAGTGATCAGGAAGTTCATTAGTGATGTGAAAATAATATAACCTACGATGAGTGGCATTCCTGTAAAGTTGACACTCGTCAGGAATTCTGCACCGTTTACTGCAACCCAAGTACCGAGGTTAGACCAGTTGAAGTAAGCTGTAAACTGAGCGATAGCGAAAACAAGTACGATATAACTGGACATGTCTCGAATCGAGTCAGCCATGTATTTACTGACGTCTTTACTTGATTTGATTTTACCAACCGTAATACCGAATGTTACACCAATAATGATGAAGAAGAATAGAATGATCGGAATAATCCCATCTAGGAATGGAGAGGGGATGAGTCCGCCGTCTTCATTAGCTAGTGGACTGTTAGGAGCTAGAATTGTACCCACAACAATGGCAATATAGACTAGACCAGCAATCATAGAGTTAATAAATGCTCTTTTGGCATTTGGTAATTCAGTTGTATTCTCTTCCTCTAGCGCGTCTCCTGTGTACTTACCAAGACGAGGCTCGATAAATTTAGTAGTCAATAATCCACCTACGATAGTTAAGGCGAAAACAGAAGCAATGTTAAAGAACCAGTTATCCACTGGAGTAACAGTGAACGATTCATCTAAAAAGCGCGCCGCTTCCGTTGTAATACCTGCAAGTAAAGCATCTGTACCTGCAATGAATAAGTTAGCAGTGAATCCTGCGCCTGCACCGGCGAAACCTGCAGCCAAACCTGCAAGTGGGTGTCGTCCCACTTTATAGAAGACAAGTGCTGCCAATGGCGGAATTAAAACGACTGCAGCATCGGAAGCAAGGTTACCCATGATTCCTACGAATACTACTGTGTAAGTTAATAAATATGGTGGTGATTTTAGGATGGTCTTCCGTACTGCATAATCCAATAAGCCAACCTTCTCCGCTAAACCGATACCTAGCATCATAACCAATACTAAGCCTAGCGGCGCGAAACCGGTGAAGTTATCAAGCATGGAAGTTAAGATGAACTGCAAACCTTCCCCAGAAATTAAGCTCTTGATAGGCAATACATCACCATTGCCCGGATGTACAACAGAAGCGTTAAATAAACTAAAGATCCATGAAACGATAATCATCACAACTGCTAAACCGACAAATAAAGCGAAGGGATCTGGCAGTTTATTTCCTAAACGTTCAACAATATCTAAAAACCTTTGAAACAAACTTTTCTTTGCTACGCCGTTTTTCTCTTTCATGTTGTCACCTCTTAAATTAGATTCGTTTGCCGCCTAGAGTAGATGGTCTAACATCTTTTGGTATGGGAGCGATATATGGATTTTTACTTTGGAACTTTGCATGTTCTTCTTTTATTTGCTTAAGCTGCTCTTCTGAAGATAGGAGATTGATACCTGTCAATGCCATTGCGGATGCAGCGCGCATCATACCTTTGTGAGCAAAGTCAGAGATTCCTTGAGCAGTCATCTGCCATGTATGCAATGCAGTGCCGAGCGTACTAGTTGCTGCAGTTAATTGTGCAGTAGGTACCACCCAGCTCACATCAGCTACGTCCGTAGAACCATAGAATATTTCTTCAGTTTCTTGATAATCCGAAATACCCTCATTTAAGTATTTACCTTCGAATTCACTTCCGTCACCTACATAGCCGAAACCTCTCATTACGTCCAAATAGAATTCCTGTTCATCTGGCGAGAATGTTTCCCAAATTTCTTTGGCATAGGCTATTTCTTGATCGGAAGACTCTTCGACACCAACATCTATTAGATTCTTATATAAAACTTTTTCCAAACTTCTATTGGGTACATAATTTGAGCAAGCTTTAACGAATTCAATTTCAAGTTGTGTCTCAGTCATCAAAGCAGCACCTTCGGCTATTTTACAAATACGTTGATAAATACCTTCTACCTGGTTGTTCTTTGGAGCACGGATTAGATACAGAACTTCCGCACGTGGCTGCACTACTGCAGGTGAAAGACCGCCTGTATCAGTTACTGCATAATGAACGCGGGCATCCTGAATGATATGTTCGCGCAAGTAATTGACACCGACATTCATTAATTCGACAGCATCCAAAGCGCTTCGACCTAAATGTGGAGAGTTTGCTGCATGTGCCGCTACACCTTTAAATTTAAAGGAGATTTGGTAATTGGCTAATGTTGGCTTGCTCATAATGGAGTTACCTGGTGATGGGTGCCATGTTAGGGCTGCATCCACACCTTCAAATTCTCCATCCCGTACCATGAATGTTTTTCCGGAACCGCCTTCTTCGCCAGGACATCCGTAGAAAACGACTGTACCTTCTTGATTATTCTCTTCAAGGTATGCTTTCGCTGCACATGCAGCGGCAAATGCTCCAGTGCCAAGTAGATTATGACCGCAGCCGTGTCCGAAGTCAGGTGATTCCTTGACTTGTTCTGCTTCCGATTTACCTGGGGTTTGACTTAGACCGGGAAGGGCATCGTATTCACCTAAAAAGGCGATGACGGGTTTTCCTGTACCATATGTAGCTTTGAAAGCAGTAGGTATATTTGCAATATTACGCTTGACCTCAAAACCTTGTTTTTCACATTCTGCTGATAAAAATTCAGCAGATTTAAATTCTTCGAAACGCGTTTCTGGGGTATGGAAAATATGTTCAGACACTTGATTAAAGTAATCTTTATGCTCTTCCATATATTCTTTGATGAATGTATTCATTTGAAGTCCTCCTATTTATGTTCGTTAGAATTTTTAACAAGATGTTTTCTTTAAATATTCAGCAATCACTTTTGTACCTTTCAATAAATCTTCCATATTGGCATGTTCTAAAGGGTGATGGCTAATCCCGTCACGACAAGGGATGAATATAAGTCCACAAGGCCATCTTTTGCTCATGTTCATTACATCATGACCAGCACCGCTGTCGAGTGACATCGAAGACAATCCGAACTTTTCGCATATATTAGTGAGAGTTTCTTGTATGCCGGGATCAAGATCAGTAGGTTCATCATCGACAAGTGTTTTAATAGTGAACGAAACGGGTTTGTTCATTTCGATTTGTTGAACGAACCGATTAACCTTTTCTACAAGACGATGCTTTAAATCAGCTTTGGTGCTTCGGATGTCAATGCCTACTACAACTTCTCCAGGTATCATGCTCATAGAATTTGGAGTGTTTTGTATGGTGCTGACCGTGGCTACTAATGCAACGGCTTGCTCCTGGTTAATTTCAATAGTAGCTTCTTCAATAAAGGTTATAAGTGGAGCAATAGCAACAAGTGCATCTTGGCGTTCATTCATGGGAGTTGTACCCGTATGATTTGTTTTGCCTGTGCATGTTATATGAAGTCGGGTAGGTTGAGCGATGGATCGTACTATGCCAATTTCTTTACCAGATTTCTCAAGTTTGCTTGCTTGCTCAATGTGCAATTCAATAAATTGTTCCAGCTGATCATCCTCTAATTGTGCATCCTGAATCCTCTGCCAATCTAGACCTCTTTTTGTAAACGCTTTCTCAAGAGTCACACCATTAACATCCTCATAGGAAGCAACTTTCTCTTTATCCAATAAGCCGCTAATTGCTTTACTTCCGATGGTTGAAACGCTAAAACGTGCAGACTCTTCGCAAGCAAATGCAATAATCGCAATGTTTTTTCGTGGTTGGAAGGATTCATCTTTTAGCATCTTTACTGCTGCGAGACTTGCTACTACGCCAGCAGAACCGTCATAACCTCCGCCATTATAGACAGTATCTACGTGTGAACCAGTCGCAATCCAACCTGCTTGCTTGTCTACTTCCCACAAGGCCCATTGATTACCCGCTGCATCCTCATAGGTTTTCAAACCAAGGCTCTGACTAATTAAACGGAACTGCTCTTGTGATGCTTTCTCTTCTTTTGTATAGCCCAGACGTGAAAAACCTTCCGCTTGATCCATACTTTTTACAAGGTTTATTTGGAGGAGTTTCTCTTCTATCCAATTAATATAATCATTCATGCTTACTCCTCCTTTCCGAAGAGTAGTTCTGTATCTTTAAAGCGATAGACGTTACTTGGACGTCCTCTTGGAGTAGTTTGTGTTTTATTGTACAGCTCAATAATGTCGGCTTGTTGTAATTCCACGAGAATGCGACGTGCATTTCGCTTTGTATTATCAAACCACTGTGCAACATCATCAGCTGTGAACTCTTGTTTATTGTCTCTTCGCGAATTAAGTGCAATTCGGAGTACATCTCGAGCATTGTTTTCCGTTAAATGAAATTTCTCTTGCAGAACAGTACGTATAGCCGCAGTGTTTAGCATACTTCTAAAATCACTTTGTACTTTCTGTGTAATGTCGTTTTTCGTCTTAACGACCAATAGGGAAGGTTCCGCACCGGTTTTTAAGTGATTAAGTCCATACCGTACATGTTGTTCAGCAGCTAAAACAGTTTGTCCATAACCGATAGAAAACCCGATCTCCAACTGATTGTTTAATTTGAAAGATTCAATGGTAGTTAGCAGTGAAGCTTCTACATCTTCATCAATTTCGCCTTTAGTAGTATAGATATAGTAGAGTCCATCTGCCACTTCAACGAATGAACCATTTAACTTTTGTGTAAAAGTCAGTAAATTTTTCTTAAGATCTAAATCCTGATGCTTCCATTCAAAGAGCGATTGATCGATGACGTTACTTGAATTCAACGCTTGGCATCCAATAACAGCCATTTGTAAGTTTTCAAAGCGCTTAGAATTTGCCTTTTCAATAAGTAACTCAATAGCTAATTTAATAGCTATATAAGAAGGGGTCAGTCTATAGACAGGTATATTTCTTTTTCTTAATCTGTCATAAACATCTTTCATAGCTGTGATCGCCACTTCAGATTTACCTTCTATAAATAATTTTTCATGAACGAGAGAAAGTTGTTCAGCATTGCCGTTTAAGGCAGATGAAACAGTTTCAAACTGAAGTTTGTCCAAGTCGTAGAAAGATAACGCTTTTTGTACTTCTTCAGCAGTAATATAGTCAATACTTACAGATTGAATGATTCGTTCTTCTTTTTGTTGGATTTCCAATAGCTTTCCAAAGAAGCTTGATCCATGCAAATAAGGGAAACTCGATTGTTCTTCTTGAACTAAATCATTTTCCAATGCGTACATATGGTTCATTATGCCGGAGAAAAGCCATTGATCAACTATGGGTCTACCTTGCTCAATCAGGGCCGGTAACTCCGTCACATTTTCATAAATATAAGGAATACATTGCGTATTTGGAAACTCTTCTGCTACTTTCAAGATCTTTCCAACTGACTCAGACGGCCCGATAACACCTATCGTAACTTGCAATGGACCACCTCCTTTTACTTTTCTTAATAAGAAACTATATAAGGACATATTCCTTTATGTTTCCCTTATGTTGTTTTCTACATTACTATAGAGCGCTTTCATTGTCTATGATTTTTTATTGAAAATATTTGGTTAAATTAATTATATTAAGATATTAATGTATAGAGAGGGAGATAGGACTTATTTATTTAACAGAAATAGATTGCAAGTTGTATCTAAGTGACTATAAATTGAACATCAATTAATGGTTTTGATAATTCATAAACTTCCTAAAACAAAATAGAATCCAGTCTGAATTAAATTGAAATGCCAGTATTGATAAAATGTATGTATGTGAAAAGTTATGATAAATTTATTAGAAGAATTCTAAGATATGAGGGGACCTATGTTTGTTTCTGCTAACATTAAAATGGTTTAAGTTCTTTCGTATGCTATATACTTAAGCAAAGTGCATAAATCCTTAGGAGGAATAAAGAATGACAAACGATTCTAATCGCTTAACGATTGAACAACAAGAATATTTACTCAACACACTACAAACACGTTTTGAAGAAAATAGACATCGCCATATAGGTATAGAATGGAAGGGGGTTCAAGACAAGCTCCTAGCTAACATGCAAAAGTTATGGTCTCTAAATGAGATGGAGAATACTGGTGGAGAACCAGATGTCGTGGTGTTTGATACGACATCAGAAGATTATTGCTTTGTTGATTGTTCTATTGAATCACCTGTCGGACGCAGAAGTCTTTGTTATGATCGTCAAGCGTTGGATTCAAGAAAGAAAAACAAACCAGAGAATTCTGCAGTGGATCTCGCAGCAAACATCGGCATTGAACTTTTAACGGAAGATCAGTATAGAAAAATTCAGCAGTTAGAAGAATTTGATAAAAAGACGTCTAGCTGGGTGCAAACACCTGAAGACATCAGAAAACTAGGAGGAGCCTTATTTTGTGATCGTCGGTATAATACGGTTTTTGTGTACCATAACGGTGCGGAATCCTATTATGCTGCTAGGGGATTTAGAGGGATGTTAAGAGTTTGAGTTGGTATAAGAACATGTCGTGATCACAACCTAAGCTAGCCTTGCGCTTTTTATTGAGTGTGAATGATACATTCGATCATCTAAAGGGAGATCCGTTTTGGTGTATCAATGTATCAGATGAAGAATGATTGAATATAATCCAATCTTTGCGAGGTTTGTAAGTAGACCTTGCAAAGTTTTTTTATTACCAAAATTAAAAGATCTTCCAGTTAGCAAGAATTGAGCAATAACTTTCAAGTATAATGTAGGGAAGTTATTATTCATCTTAGTAAAGGAGATTAAAGATATGACAAAATATAGTTGCGTAAATTGTAATAAAACCTATGTGATTCAAGTGACAAGATGGAAGTGTGATTGCGGTGGTCTACTAAACTTATTACCATCCCAATCTAAACAAGAGAATGATCGCTGGACAAGCGATAGATCTATATGGCGTTATGTTTCATCGATGGTTGGTCGAGAAAATTTAAAAGGTTGGCAGTCTATTACTTTAGGCGAAGGTCAAACGCCCTTACTTAAATTAGATGAAGCAGAGCCAAATACATTTGTAAAAGTAGATTTTATGATGCCTACACTTTCTTTTAAAGACCGAGGCGCTGTGGTACTAGTTGCTCTAGCGAAACAATTAGGAGTAAAAAAGATGATTGCAGATAGCAGCGGTAATGCCGGAACCGCTCTTGCTGCTTATAGTGCTAGAGCAGGTATAGACTGCGATGTGTATGTAAGTGCTGATACATCTCCAGGTAAAATGGCACAGATAGAAGCGCATGGCGCGAATATAAAAGCAATAAAAGGAACTAGAGAAGAAGTAGCGGCTGCAGCCCAGTTAGCGGTCGCAGAAGAGCAAGTGTTTTATGCGAGCCATGTCTACAATCCATACTTTTTTGAAGGTACTAAAACATATGCTTTTGAAGTGTATGAACAATTAGGTAAGGCACCGGACGCTGTACTTATTCCAGTAGGAAATGGAACACTATTATTAGGGGCTTACTACGGTTTTAAAGCATTATTGGAAGCGAAGTTAATTAATCATATGCCGAAGATCATTGCTATCCAAGCCGAGAAATGTGCACCGCTCGCAAAGGCATTTGAGAAACAAGAGCTAATAGCAAAATCGGTCGTGAATGAAGGAACTTTTGCAGAAGGCATTGCCATTGCAGCACCAGCCAGATCAAAACAAATACTAGAAGCAGTACGTGATACAAAAGGTACGTTTATCACAATTGCCGAAGATGAGATTCTGGTAGCTCGCAAAATGCTTGCTGCCAAAGGATTCTACGTAGAAATAACTTCAGCAATTAATTATGCGGGGTACATAAAGTACGCGACTACTAAAGACGAAGTGATTGTTATACCGTTATGTGGGGCAGGCATCAAGTCGCCAACATAAAAAAACCTGCATGGAAATCTATCGTGCTTGTTAAACACGAAGGTCTCCGTACAGGAAGTTGTAAAAATTATGCTGTTTCTGTAGCTCTGTGAACGTCTTCGATTTCCGGTTCGCCTAAAACACCTTCTGTTTTCGCAACGACAACTGCACAAGCAGCGTCACCCGTAATATTAACAGCTGTTCGCACCATATCAAGTAGACGATCTACACCTAGAACGAGCGCAATTCCTTCAACTGGTAAACCGACTGATGTCAGAACCATTGCCAGCATAATCAAACCAGCACCAGGTACAGCGGCTGTTCCAATGCTGGCAAGCACAGCAGTCAACACAACCGTCAGCAACTGACCTAAAGATAACTGGATATCATAAGCCTGCGCAATGAAAATAACAGCTGCACCTTGCATAATCGCGGTACCATCCATATTGATAGTGGCTCCAAGTGACTGAGTGAACGAAGAGATGGACTCAGGAACTTTTAACTTCTCCTGTGCAGTTTTCATTGAAATAGGCAGTGTCGCCGCAGAACTAGCGGTACTAAACGCTACAACCTGCGCTGGGAAAAAGTTCTTGAAGAACCATATAGGATTACGCTTACCGATTAATGCGACAGATCCGCCATAGACAACAATGGTGTGGATTAGGAGCGCTCCCAGAACGACTCCCATGTACATCCCCATTACCTTTAGCGCATCAATACCTTGACTCCCTACAGCAGATGCAATTAAACCGAATGCTCCATATGGGGCGAACTTCATAACAAACGTAATCAGATACATGATAAGTTCATTGACTTGTTCAAATAACTCTTTCACTCTTTCCACTTTATTACCTAGCATGGCCATACCAAAACCTACCAATGCTGCAAAGAAGATAATCTGAAGCATATTGCCTTCTGCCATAGCACTAATAGGGTTTGTCGGGATAATTCCTAGTAAAGTTTCAGCGACTGGTGGAGCTTCTTGAGCTTCATACACGGCGTTGGCTGTCTCGAAGTTACCTCCTTCACCAGGCTTTACTAATAATCCAAGAGAAATTGCGATGACAATGGCAATAGCCGTTGTAATTAAGAAATATCCAATGGTCTTTCCGCCGATCCTTCCTAATTTTTTCGGATCACCAATACCAACCGTTCCAAGTGCGATGGAAATGAAAACGACAGGTACAACTAGCATCTTCATAAGATTTAAGAAGATTGTACCAAGCGGTTTAAATAAAAATGCATCAACCTTTGAAAAAATGTCAGGTGAAAAAATGTTCAATAACAACCCTGCGATGACCCCTGCAATAAGTGCAATAACAATATTTCTAGCCAACTTCATAAAAACCCCTCCTTTACATAGTATATTCAATTGATTAAGACGAAATGAAAGCGCTTACTAAGTATTATTCGATATATTTCGCAGTTTGTCAACTTAACTAGTTACCGACTTAGCTAACTAGTAATAAATGCAAGAGGGAAAGAAACGAAAGTTAGCGAAGAAAGAGATAAAGTAGCTAATATTTAGCTGAAAGGGAACAGAGATTATTCTTAAAATTTGATGAAATTATTTCAACAATCTAAATATAATTTGGCTTTTCTGTCACTTCACTGTATAATTAGATTTATCTATGAATAAATCTTTATATTAAGATAGGAAGTGTGTCAACTGAATAAAAGAGGTAGACAAGTAGGCGCTGATGGCGAAAAAAGTCGGAAACTGCTTTTAGAAATTGCTGCACAGCAATTTGCCCTTCATGGTTTTCATAAGACGAAGATCAGTGAAATTGTGAAGGAAGCAAACGTCACACAGCCCACGTTCTACTTGTATTTTAAAAGTAAAGATGCTGTATTCCAAGAATTAATCCAGGTCTTTAAAGAAAAACTATATAATCATGTAGCTCAGAGTAAACTTCCCACTGATGTGGCTAAAGAAGGTTTGTTGTCAAGAATTGCTTATGGGTTAAGTAGGCTGTTTGAATTTTTCAAGCAAAATGAAAATGTAGCAAGAATCGGTTTTGTTGTCTCGGAAGAAGCGAAGGATATCAAAGTTCAAATGGCGTTAAAGATAGAAGAGAATCTTATAGAAGAAGTGGAAAACGGATATTTCACTACGGATATAAACCTGAACTTAGTCGCAACGACTATGGTTGGTGCTATTGAACATCTGTCTATAACAAAACTTTGGACTGGTGTTCACAGTCCTGAAGAACTCGCTCAGGATTTTACAAGTCTGTTTTTGTGCGGTTTGAAAAATAACTAATGTGTAGAGAAGCATAAACCCATCGATAGGGTTTATGCTTTTTGATTTTCAAGGCATTATTTAGATCTGTTGTCTGGTATACAGTATATACGTTGTAGCTAAGGGGTTTTAATCTTTACTTACTTAAACAAGATTGCTTTAACTGCTACAATCATCTTGGTAGGTTTATTAGTAAATATATTGTTCAATCGTTTATTCATGGTGAACTATAAACAGGGAACTAGTACGAAGACGGATTTGCAACGTGCGATTTTAGAGGTGTTTGAAAAAAACAGAAATGAAATTCGCATCAGTAGATAGTAGAATCTTTCCTTGAGTGAGAACACTCAAAGAAACATCCGATAAGTATTTAAGTTTTACAGACGCTACAGAAAAAAATGTTAAGCTGGAAGTGAAGTCTTATGCTGAAGTCAAAACTACAAAAGAAAATATTACTCATGGTAACCTCACTTATTTTATTTTTGATGCTACTGATGCTGACGGTTTTTGTAGTTACGGATTATATAAATTTATTTGATCGCAGTCATACTGTCGGTTTACAAACGGCTAAGATGCTTTCTTATATGGATACTGTCAAAGATGGTTTGGAAGAACGGACAGATGTAGAAAAAGTAGGTGATTTGGAAGCGGTGATTGAGCATTACTCACATCAAGTAGATGCTACATTTATTGTGATTCAAGATAAATCAGGTCGCATCTTAGCATCGCCTGATGAATTGCAAATAGGAGATGTCATTCCTTTTGAGGACGGCTTTAAAGCAGTTGTTTTTGGAGCGAATTACTCCATGCTGTCGAACGAAATTATTGGTCCGTCTGTCAGTAGTAAGGCGCCTATTTATAATAAAGAGGAAAACCAAATTATCGGAGTCGTAACAGTGGGCTACCTTATTTCAGATCTGCAGAAAATCGTTCAACATCGAGTCGAAAAACTTTTGTTAATATCTTTAATCATATTAGTCTTGGGGATTTTAATCAGCTACCTGTTAGCGAAATCCATTAGGAAAGATACATTCGGCTTAGAACCCGAACAGATAGCTAGTTTTTATATGGAGCGTAAAGCGATATTAGCGTCCATTGACGAAGGGATTATTGCAGTTGATCAGCTAGGTAAGATTACATTAATTAATACAGCGGCTCGTTCAATCCTAAGCATATCTAATCGTCGAAAAGGAGACCCCATAGAATCAATATTCCCTAACTTGCCGGTGCTCACTAAACTCGATAAATCAGTATCTAGATCATTTGAAGTAGTTTATGGAAAAAAACGATTAGTTGTGAGCTCCATGCCGCTTCAATTTGAAGGTGAACAAAAGGGTGCATTGATCACTTTCCGCGACACGACAGAAATGATGGAAGTTGTGAATACTTTATATGAAGTACGAAAGTATTCTGATGACTTAAGGGCGCAGGCGCATGAATATACGAATAAATTATATTTAATTTCTGGTTTGCTCCAACTTGGAAAGTATGAAGAAGCGATACGTACGATTCAAACAGAAATCAGTATCAGTGATGATACAAACCAATTCATATTTGAAAATATAAAAGACGCACATGTACAAGCTATTCTATTTGGTAAGGTCGGCAAGGCTTCTGAAATGAAAGTAGATTTTGAAATTGATGAAAACAGTAGTCTAGAACAATTGCCTGAATGGTTTGGTACAGGGGCATTGACTGTAATTCTTGGGAATTTGATAGATAATGCACTTGAAGAAGTGGCGAATTACCCGGATGGCCAAGTATCATTCTTTGCACTTGATTTTGGAGAAGATGTAATTTTTGAAGTATCCGATAACGGCAAAGGTATTCCACCAGAATTACAAGATGAGCTATTTAAAAAAGGTTACTCCACGAAGTCTTCAACAGGAAGCGGGATTGGTTTAGCGAATGTAGATGGAGCTATTCGGGTACTTGGAGGGACGATTCAAGTAACAAGCACAGAAGAAGATACTATATTTTCTGTATATATTCCAAAATATCCAGACAACGAGGAGCGTGAAATGAGATGATTCATGTAGGAATTGTAGAAGATGATTTTCGCATTGCTTCTATACATCAACAGTTTCTAGAAAGTATAGAGGATGTAACGGTCGTTGGACAAGCATTGCGTGCAAAAGATACGTGGCAGATGCTTGAAACCCAGTATGTAGATTTATTATTAGTAGATATCTATATGCCTGACCAGTTAGGGATCGATCTAGTGCGCGAGTTGAAAGTACAGTATCCTGCGCTTGATTTTATCATTATTACGGCCGCTACTGAACGGGAATTGGTGGCGAGTAGCGTAGCGGCAGGAGCGTTTCATTATTTGGTTAAGCCTGTCGAGTTAAGCAAGTTAAAGGAAGTCATCGAACGTTATCAACAAAGACGTGCATTTCTTCAGGAAAGCCAACACGTGAACCAAAATGAAATAGATAAACTTTTTGTCCACGGTGCAGTAACTAAAGAAATGGCTACAAATACGGACCTTCCAAAGGGAATTCATCCGTTAACATTGCAAAAAGTGATAGACATAGCGGGTTCTTTGACGGAAGGCACAACTGCAGAGGAGATGGGAGAAAGACTTGGAGCATCCCGTACTACCGCTAGGAGATACTTAGAGTATCTAATTGCGGAAGGCAAAATGCGTGCAGAGCTTGAATATGGTATTGTCGGAAGGCCTGAACGGAAATACTTTGGATTGTAAACGTTCAGAGTCCATACTGATCCCTATAGTTTTGCAGATCTATATTCTCCATATCCATTCAAGAGCATTCCTTAGCGGGGTGCTCTTTTTCTATGAACTTTATGAACAAAATGAAGTTAAAGTCTTTTGAATTGTTAAAATTGTAAACGGTTACATATAGAGAGTATCCAAGTACACTACTTGTAGATAGTAAATCAGAAAAAGGGGAGAAATAGTATGAAAAGAATATTAGGTGCAGCAACACTTTCGTTTGCATTAATTCTCGGGGCTTGTTCATCAGATAATGCGGGGGGGAAAGACGAGGCTGATTTCCCAAAAAAGAATCTTGAGTTCATTGCACCTGCAACACCAGGTGGCGGATGGGATGCAACAGCACGTGCGATTCAAAAGATTTTAAAAGAGGAAGACATTGTGGATCAGAGCATGACAGTCATCAACAAACCAGGGGGGAATGGCGAAGTAGGTTGGCAGTATCTGTCTAAGAAAGATGCACACACGTTAGCAATCGATTCTAGTCTATTAGTGACGAATAACTTACTTGGACAAAGTGACCTAACGTATGAAAACTTCACACCGCTTGCAACATTAACGACAGAGTGGATTTCTGTAGCAGTCAAAAATGACTCTCCATACGAAACAGCCACAGAGTTGATGGAGCAATTGAAGAAAGACCCAGCTTCAGTCAAGATCGGTATTGCACCGGGTCTCGGTAACAATGACCACTTGTCATTCGTACAAGCAGCAAAAACATTTGGTGTAGATGTTACAAAATTGAACTTCCTTGTATATGAAAGCGGCGGCGATGTTATGACAAGCTTGCTTGGTGGCCACGTAGATGCTGCAACAATGGCGGTTTCCGAGTCATCTGAACAACATCTCGCAGGTAAATTCAAGATTGTTGCGATTACAGCGGACGAGCGCCTAGAAGAACTACCTGATGTACCCACTTGGACTGAAGAAGGCGTAGACATGGTATTCCCTCACTGGAGAGGTATTCTTGGACCACCGGACATGACAGAAGAAGAAATTGCGTTCTGGAATGAAGCATTTGGTAAAATGGTTGGTACGGATTCTTGGAAGCAACTATTAGAAAACAATGGCTGGGAAGAATTTTATCAAGATAGCGATGCAACAACTGAGTTTTTAAAAGAGCAAACAGATATGTACACGGATTTAATTGAGGAGTCTGGATTACAAAAATAAGTAATTCAAAAATAGGTTGAGTCCCACTTTGGTGGGCTCCCTTTTTTGATTCACTATAAGAAGGAGGAACGGCCGTATGGTTCGTTACATAACCCCGATACTTTCAACTGTTATTGGTATTATCATGCTGATCAGTGCGATTAATTTACCTAAGTCCAACCTTGGAAATCCGAATGGTCCCATGTATTTTCCATTAATGATTGCTATTATATTAATCCTTTCAGGGATCGTCTATTTCTTTCAAGAATTCAAAGCACGCGGCAATGACTTCCTAGACTTTCGTGCATTACGTTTAGGCAAGTCACCCATGTATTTGCTAGCGTCATTAGTTTTAATGCTGATTTACACAGTTCTTTTTGAACGGATTGGGTTTTTGTTTTCAACAATACTGTTCCTCGGCGGACTTCTATTCTTATTGAATGGACGAAAGAAATGGATGTCAAACATTATTATCGCTGTAGCATTTTCGTTTATTACATGGTATGCATTTGGAACGCTGTTGCAGGTAAGTTTACCTTAAAGGAGGAACCGATATGGGAATAGATGTACAAGCCATTTTAGATGGCTTTATGACAACAATTCAACCGATGAATTTATTCTGGATTGCACTAGGCGGGTTCCTCGGAACAGTCGTTGGAATGTTACCGGGTCTTGGACCTGCTACCGCGATCGCTTTGCTGATTCCGATTACATTTGGAATGGAGCCAACGAGTGCGTTAATTTTAATGGCCGCAATTTATTACGGTGCGATGTACGGTGGCTCGAGAAGCTCGATCTTATTGAACACGCCAGGAGACGGGTCAGCAATTGCTGCTACGTTTGACGGCTATCCGATGGCCCAAAAAGGTCAAGCGGGTCAAGCGCTTGCGATTTCCGCGATTGCTTCGTTAATTGGTGGTTTGATTGCAGTTGTTGGATTTATTATTTTAGCTAAGCCACTGGCCAGTTTTGCTCTGCGTTTTGGTCCAGCAGAATATTTCTTATTGATGGTATTTACACTATCAGCGATTGTTGCGCTAGCAAAAGGGCAAATGGTGAAAGGTTTTATTTCGATGTGTATTGGATTAATGATCAGTACAGTCGGGATCGATTTACAGACCGGCGTTTACCGTTTCACGATGGGGAATGTCCATCTAAGTGAAGGAGTAGATTTCCTCGTAGTCATTATTGGAATTTACGCGGTTGGAGAAGTGTTGTATAACTTCTTATCCATTAATAAACCGGTAGGAAAGAAAAAGTCAGTCGGTAAAATCTGGATTACGAAAGAACAATGGAAACGATCAAAGTGGCCGATTATCCGTAACGGTCCGGTTGGTTTCTTAATCGGTGTACTTCCAGGGGCAGGTGGCGCAATTGCGTCTATGCTAAGTTATTCAATGGAAAAACAAATCTCTAAACATCCTGAAGAGTTTGGCGAAGGAGCAATTGAAGGATTGGCTGCACCTGAATCATCTAATAACGCAGCGGCTGTTGGAGCATTTATTCCAATGCTAGCAATGGGAATCCCAGGTTCAGGGACGACTGCTGTTATCCTCGGTGCAATTGTTATGCTAGGTTTAAAGCCGGGACCGTTATTGTTTGAAAACAATCCAGATATGGTCTGGACGTTTATCAACAGTATGTTCATTGGAAATCTATTCCTAGTCATCTTGAACATTGCGCTTGTTGGGATTTTGGTGAAGATCTTGGATACACCGCCACGTGTCCTATATCCTGTCATTATGATGCTGGCATTTATCGGTACCTATACACTAGGTTACAGCACAGTAGATTTCCTCATTCTAATCATCTTTGGTTTTGTTGGTTTGTTCATGAAGTTGCTGAAATTCCCTGTGGCTCCATTGATCTTGGCAGTAATTGTCGGATCCGATATGGAACAAAACTTTAGAATGAGTTTAATTTCTTATCCGGATGTGGTGGGCATTTTCACAGCATCACCTATTACAATTGCGCTTGTCATCATGACGATCGTATCGCTAGGCTTCCCGTTCTTGTCTTCATGGATGAAGAATCGTAAAGCTGAAAAAAACAGTAGCGAAATGATGTAAGAGAGTATATGAAAACGATGACTAATAAAAAACGACTGTTATTTGGCTTTAGTGTCTTACTTTATATCGTGACGTTTCTTCCTGTCACGGAAACATCGGAAATAATACGTGCTATTGCGTGCCTCATCATTATCCAAGTTCTTTGGATTGGTGGGGTCTTTCCATTAGCATTCAGTTCTTTGTTATTGATGTTATTGCTTTCTGTCCATTTCTTTACCTATGAAGAAACGCTGAGTTACTTTGCATCTGAGATTGTATGGTTGTTATTTTCAACATTTATTTTAGCAGGTGCATTTATTGAATCTGGCCTAGCTAGTAGGCTCTCGCTCAAACTGCTTTCTTTATCTAAAGGTTCGAGTCGCTTGCTAGTATTCTTTTCATTTGTACTGATGTTCATTTTGTCTTTATTCATTCCATCCAATGTCGGGAAGGCAAGTTTAGTGTCTTCAGTGCTAGATAGTATTATCAAGCATCTGCAGAAGATGGGATCCGTGGAGCGACTAGCGAAGTCTTTATTTATTGGCTTGACGCTAATTGTTCCTATATCAGGTGCTGTCGTTGCGACTGGGGCGAGTTCAACATTATACGCATACGGTTTACTCGGCGATGTAACGGTAGGACTTGATTATGTACAGTGGCTCTTATACATGGGGCCCCCCATAGTGATTTTTATGTTCTTTTTGTTCTTACTCTTTCTTATAGTCTTCCCTCCAGAACGAATCGATGGTCCGGAATTAGAAGGGTTGATTGAAGAGAAACTACTTGGACTTGGAAAAATGTCTGTGAATGAATGGAAAGTGTTAGCGATAATTGGCACTACGGTCGTGCTTTGGATGACCGGCAGCTTACATGGGTTTTCTGTTTCACTTGTGGCATTATTCGGGGCGATTTTGACAGTGCTTCCGGTAACGGGAATTTGGCAATGGGAACAGGCGAAGAAGCGCATTGGCTGGGATCTATTGCTATTCTTCGCTGCAACTTTGATGTTATCCAATCTGCTCATCAAGACAGGAGCTGTTAAATGGTTTGCTGAACAATTAATCGAGCTATTATCCATGGACTCTTATTTTACGGTGACGCTGTTACTATTGCTAATGACTGCATTATTACGTTTGTTTTTCGTTAACGTACTGGGGTTTTTAACAATCATGTTACCTGTAACTCTTGCAATCGGCGAAGCATTCCCTACCCATGATCCATTGTTTTTAACAATGGGCGTATTTTTAATTGGAATACCAGGATTTACTTTGATTACGCAATCACCGATTCATTTAATCAGTTATGAGTACGGGTATTTCAATAAGCGAGATTTATTGCGTCTTGGGTCAGGGGCTTTTATTATTTGGTTCCTCGTTGTACTTGCTTCGATTTATGGATATTGGATGATGTTTTATTCATGAACTAGAAATATAAGAAACCATGTCTAGGAGGAAATCATAATGGAACAAAAAAATAGTGGGTATCGTGAATCAACTCGAGATGAAATGACAATCAATGGAAAACGATATCAGTATATATCATTGAACAAGCTAGAAGAACAAGGATTTTCCACTATCAAGCAACTCCCATTCACTATTCGCTTACTGCTTGAATCAGCAGTACGTCATGAAGATGGCCAGTACATAACCGATGAACATATAGTTGCCTTGGCCAATTGGCGTGGAGGTAGTGTAGGACAAGAAGTGCCCTTCAAACCAGCCCGTATTGTATTTCAAGACTTCACAGGAATTCCCGCTATTGTTGACTTGGCTTCAATGCGTGATGCGGTAGCTTCAAAAGGCGGTGATCCTAGCCTTGTCAATCCACAGATTCCAGTTGACTTGGTAATTGATCATTCTGTTATCATCGAACATTCTGGGGATGAATTGGCATATGAGAAAAACTTGTCCATAGAATATGAGCGCAATCAAGAGCGTTATGAATTTGTGCGATGGGCGCAGAAAAGCTTTGAAAATTTTCATGTCGTACCACCTGCTAATGGCATCGTTCATCAAGTGAACCTTGAATATTTAGCGACAGGTATCGGAACGGAATTAGTAAATGAAGTGGAATGGATTTATCCGGATTCATTAGTTGGAACAGACTCGCATACTCCGATGATTAATGGAATTGGAACGGTTGGATGGGGTGTTGGGGGAATTGAAGCAGAGTCTGCTATGTTAGGGTAACCTCTTTATTTCACGATACCTGATGTAGTTGGCGTGAAGTTAATGGGTTCATTGACTGACGGGGTAACGGCCACAGACCTTGCGCTCACGATGACGAACAGATTACGTGCGCACGGTGTTGTTGGAAAGTTCGTGGAGTTTTACGGAGAAGGATTGCGTCATATCCCTGTAACCGATCGAGCAACAATATCCAATATGGCACCGGAATATGGTGCGACTATGAGTTTTTTCCCGACAGATAAACAAACTATGGATTACTTCCGTCAAACGGGTCGTGAGGATAAGGTGCCATTGATTGAAAATTATTTACGTGCCCAAGGTCTATTCATGGAGGAAACGACCACACCGCCAACTTTTTCAGAAGTTATCGAGATAGATTTAGGTACGATTATTCCAACTGTCAGTGGACCGAAAAGACCGCAAGATACAGTAGCTCTTGCTGATATGAAGCATTCATTTGAAGATGTTTTAAAGAGACCAGTAAATGAAGGTGGCTATGGTAAACAACGTATTGAAACAAGAGCTATACAAGATGGTTCCATTGTTTTGGCTTCCATTACGAGTTGTACGAACACATCGAATCCATCTGTTATGGTGGCGGCAGGTTTACTAGCAAAGGCAGCTACAGATTTGGGGTTGCGTGTTCCGTCTTACGTTAAAACCACGCTAACTCCAGGTTCGCGTGTGGTCACAAATTACTTGGAAAAAGCAGATTTACTATCTTCTTTTGAAAAGCTCGGATTTTTTGTTGATGGATATGGTTGCGCCACGTGTTGTGGGAATAGTGGTTCGTTACTGGAGGAAGCTGAAAAAGCCATTACTGAAGATGATCTCGTAGTAGCATCCATTTTAAGTGGCAATCGCAACTTTGAAGGTAGGGTCCATCCACAGATCCGTGCAAATTATTTAGCTTCACCGCCTCTTGTAGTAGCTTTTGCATTGGCAGGCCGTATTGATATTGATTTCAATCGGGAGCCAATTGGTGTTGGGAAGAATGATCAACTTATCTACTTAGCAGATCTATGGCCTAAAGCAGAATCTATAGAAAATATAATATCAGAAACTGTGACGGCTTCTCTGTTCCGTGAAGAGTATGCTAGTATTTATTCGAATCAAACATGGGAATCAATTTCTGCTGCAGAAGGTTTATTGTATGATTGGGATGCATCGTCAACCTATATTCAACGCGCGCCGTATTTTGATCAAGCTGATGAATTGTCTATTGAAAAAAACACAAAAGAGATGCTTCCGCTTCTGATGTTAGGAGACTCTATTACGACAGACCATATCTCACCTGCTGGTCACATATCATTGAATAGTGAAGCAGGTAAGTATTTATCTGAACATGGGGTTAGCCCGCGTAATTATAATAATTACGGTGCACGTCGGGGGAATCATCATGTTATGATGCGTGGTACGTTTGCGAATATCCGTCTTCGCAATCAACTTGTTCCTGGCGTGGAAGGCGGTTTTACTATTCATAAAGCGACGAATGAACAAGTGAGTATATTTGAAGCGGCACGACGTTATAAAGCAGAGAATAGAAACCTGATTGTGCTGGCAGGAAAAGAATATGGAACAGGAAGCTCAAGAGATTGGGCTGCGAAAGGTACGTCATTACTCGGAGTGAAAGTTGTTCTTGCTGAAAGTTTTGAAAGAATCCATCGCAGTAATCTTGTTGGTATGGGCGTATTGCCAATTCAGTTTGCAGAAGGCTTCACTGCATCTACCCTTAGTTTAGAAGGAACGGAAATCTACACGCTTAAAATAGATGATCATGCATTCATACCGGGACAACGTTGTGATATGCACGCTGTTCGGACAAACGGAGAAATAGTTTGTTTTCCTGTTACAGTAAGAATCGATAATGTTATGGAAAAAGATGCTTACTTGCATGGCGGTCTATTACCGTCTGTGGCAAAAAATATGTTGCAGAATAAACGATAGATGTAAAGATAGACTCTTTGAGTAAACACCTTTTAGAAATGTGTTGACGTAGAGAATGACGTACGATAAAATTAGAGTCAACATAATAAAAAAGAGTGTTTACATAAAGGGGAATTCAGATATGTTAGATACGAGAAACAGATTGAAGATGATGATTGTAACAGCATTATTCGCAGCCATTATCGGGATCATGGCGCAGTTAACTATTCCGTTACCATTAGTTCCGATTACAGGACAAACACTTGCAGTTGGTTTAGCGGCAACGATTTTAGGTTCACGTTATGGAACGATTTCTGTATTAGTATATTTAGCAATGGGAGCAGTAGGGATGCCGGTATTCTCAGGCATGTCTTCAGGATTAGGTGTGATTTTTGGACCGACTGGCGGATTCCTCATTGGCTTTATTCCAACAGCTTTCATTACGGGTTATTATATGGAACGTACAAGTTTTAAGCTGCCTAACGCAGTCATCGCCAATATTATTGGGATGTTCGTTGCATTGGCATTTGGTACAGTGTGGTTGAAGTTTATAGCTGAGCTATCATGGACTGCTGCTGTTATGGCCGGTTTTGTTCCATTTTTAATTGGTGGCTTTATCAAAGCATTTCTTGCAGCTTGGGCTGGAATTACAGTACGGGGTCGATTATTGGCCAATCGTTTGTTGCTCGCGTAATGTAATCTAAGATACTAAACGTTAACTCTTATAATGAGAGTTAACGTTTTTGGCGTTTTATAAATTTATTATCGTATAGGGAAATTCGATAGTGGTAAGCATATCCTTCTAGTGTAGTTAAATAAGATGAACGACATGAACACTGAATAATTGGAACTTTTGATATATACTAATAGTAGAAAGTATACGAAATAGTAGGGAGTGAGTTAAATGAAAATTGCTGTAGCTATAGATGGTTCTGATCATTCGATTCGTGCAGCTGAGTATGCGCTAACACTATTAGAAAATACGCCTGATGGAGAACTGGAAGTGATCTCCGTAACAGATTATAACAAAGTAGAAGAAGAACAACTTCTGCTACAAAATCTTAAAAGTTTATCCCTATACCAAGATCGACTAGTTAGACCTGTAGTGGAAATGGCAGAAGAGGCCGGAGTAAAAACGACTGTCAAGCTTTTACGGGGAAAGCCAGATGTGGAAATCATTAAACATTTACAAACAGAAGAAGTTGAACAATTAGTGCTTGGTAGCCGTGGAATGAATTTAATGCAGGAAATGGCATTAGGCAGTGTGAGCCGCAGTGTAATGGAACAGGCGAATTGTCCAGTGACGATCGTAAAATAAATGGAGTCGCCATAAAGGTCTGGATTACTGGATTCATATGGCTTTTTTCACTTCATTTACAATTTTGTATTGTATTAGTAGCAGATAGTTGGCTTTTTATTATGTAATTGGTAGAATGGGTTTTGAATTGTTGAGTATAGATACTTCTTATTTACTGGACTACATCGTCAGTAAAATGGGTATATAACATGGCAATGGAGTCTTATGCTGGTGAAAGAATTCAAAAGAAAATCTCAATTGAAGAATTTAGAAAAGTAGTTTTGGGAGGTTTTATCATGAAGATTGCTGTGGCGGTAGACGGCTCAGAAAATGCATTGCGTGCAACGGATTATGCGTTGATGTTAATGCAACAATTTTCTGAAGCGAAACTTGAGTTGATCCATGTTATTGATTATAACAAAGAAGATGAACGGTTATTAAAACAGAGTCCTAACAGTCTTGCTATGTATCAAAAGAAGAAGATACAATCTGCATTGAAGTTAGTAAAGGATAAAGGAATAGATGCCGAAGTTACGATGTTAAAAGGAAATCCGCAACAGCAAATCATTAAATATGTAAATACAAATGAAATTGATCATCTCATACTCAGTAGTCGTGGTTTGAATACACTGCAGAAATTAGTTATGGGCAGTACTAGTCAAAAGGTAATTAAGCATGTGAATAGCTCAGTCACGATAATTAAATAAATTATATAAAAACTGCTACAGCAAATCTTTACGCTGTAGCAGTTTTTTAGTACTCTTCGCGTTCTCAGATCTGCGCTTTTCTGTAGGAAGTTGATGATTTTTCTTACCATTGATCGAGTAATCATGTTCCTTTTACTATAATAACTCATCATCAATAGATGTCATCTAGGCGTTAACAACCCACTGCTCGATAAAAATAGAGTGACAGCAAAGCCAAGAATCATTACAGCTACAAACACCACATCCATATGCGTATACCGAGTAGGATAAAAATATGTCCTGGCGGCTCCCATTTGATACTGCTTTGCTTCCATTGCCACAGCAATCCGTTGTGCACGGCGAATGCTTTGTGCAAACAAGGGGACAGTGTAACTTTGCAATCGCTCATATAGCCCTTTACTTCCCCTTGAAAATTGGACGTTGCGCACCTTTAACGCGTTTCGGCGTATTTGCAGTTCTTCAGTAACAGCTGGTATTAAACGAAATGCCGCAATAAAGCTGTACGCGTATTTGGATGGCATGCGAAACTGTTGCATCATCGCATAGAAGAATAATATAGGTTGGATCGTCAAGATAAACGTAAAGCCGACGAGGCCGAATGATAGGGATTTACTTCCGAGCAAAAGCGCATGTTGGATACTCTCCTCAGATATCTTGAAAATTCCAAACTGCCAAAGAACGGACTCCCCCTTGCCGAACAGCAACATCGTCAATCCAGTAGATAGAAATGATATGACTAACGGAATTGACAGCACTGCTAATTTCTTTAGTGAATAGCCACTGAATACATAAAATAACAGCCCATACAATATTGTTTGCCAAAGGGCGAACTGTAAGTTTTGATTTATAAGTGTGATGATCATGAATGTGAAAAACACTACGAATTTTAGCGCAGGGTTAACGCGAAACAACCAAGTTTGCCGTTCAGGTGTGAACCAATTCAGCATGTGGCGCACCTCCAGAAAACATAGTTGTTTGTAATACTTCATCAACTACTGTCCAGACTGCAGTAGCGAAACTTTCTACGATTTCCTCATCATGCGTCACCATTAGAATCGTCATTCCTTCGGTGCGCAATTGCTCTATTTTCTCAAGAATGGCAAAAGTATTTCGCGCATCTTGCCCGAAAGTAGGTTCATCAAGTAGCAATATATTTGTATCTGGAGTAAGAGCAGTCGCTACACTTAAACGCCGCTTTTGACCCGTAGATAGTTGATAGGGATGGCGTGAAACAGAATCAGGCAAGTTGAATAATTGTATCATTTCTTTAGCATAACGATCTGCCTCTGTTTTTGGCATACTGTGCAACGAAACGGTCAACTCTTCCATAATAGAATTGGTCACGAATTGCAGTTCAGGATTTTGGAAAACGAGCGACAGACCTTTAGGAAGTTGTCGCTTCTTCTTTTTCCACACAATCGGTACACCGTTAACTTCATAGACACCGTCAGTGCGAAGTAGTTGCATGAGAGATAGAAGCAATGTGCTTTTACCAGAGCCATTTTCTCCAACAATCGAAATCCAGTCACCAGCCTGTACGGTCGCCTGTTTGACAGAAATCTTCTCCGCTTGACCGCGATAGCCGTGAAAGTCTTGAATCTGAATTTTTTCTTGAGATGCAACTGCTTGACGGTTTTTCATCATCGATTGAAATGCTTCGGACGTTTTATATTCTTCCCAAACCCCCGGATACCAAATGCCATAGCGCTTCAGTTCTTCTTGATTGTTTGTAAAGATCGTGTCTGGAGGTCCATCCGCTATAATGACTCCTTGATCATTAAATAGCACCACGCGATCGACCCAATCGGCAATCAAATCAATTTTATGCTCGACAATGAGTACGGTTTTATTTGTAGCTGCTGCTTTGATAGCAGACCAAATTTGCTGCGTGCCTTCTGGATCAAGTAAAGCAGAAGGTTCGTCCAGAAATAATACGTCGGGTTCAAGTAATAACACTGTAGCCAATGCTAGTCGTTGTTTCATGCCTTGAGACATTTCATTGATGGGTGTATGAACGTTTTCTAAATTCAAGTCCACGCGTTTCAACACTTCCTCTATAAGAGTGGCCATCTCTTCACGCGGTACTTGAAGGTTTTCCAAAACAAATGCAAGTTCTTCATCGACATAGGTCATGCAAAACTGCGTTTCAGGATCTTGAAAAACGAATCCCCATGAGTCAGGCAGTTGGATGTCTTTTGTTTTCATTGGTAATTCGATGGAATGCGGGATAATTCCGCTCAGTACTTGCAGTAAAGTAGATTTACCACAGCCGCTTGGTCCAAGCATGAGCACTTTTTCACCAGGCTGAACGGAAAAAGAAAGATCTTTAAAAACCAGTGAATTCTCTCCTGGAAACTTCAGTCGTAAATCGGTAACACTGATGTTAGGCATAGTTGAATCATTCCTCCGTGTTTACTGATCGAGCAAAGTATATTCTTTCTTATCAACAGGGCGGATTAAAGATGTCACGCCGGTTGCTTCAATCGCTTTAACAATTAATACAGCAAAAATACCTGTGAAGATGAATGCGCTAATTGCACGTAACCCGTATTTCACTATAAGTGCCCATGTTTCAAGTGCTGCATAGCCGTAAACCAAATCGAGTCCGAAACTCGCGAGGCAAGAAGCAATACCAGCCATTCCAGCGACTACTATCGTGTAGCGCTTGTATCGGAATGCGGCGAATAGTAATTCTGCAGCAAGACCTTGCATGAACCCGTACATCAATACTTCAATCCCATGTCCTGCGAATGCAGACAAGGAAGCGCCTGCAATGCTTGCGATCAATGCGGTACCGGGCTTACGTAATAGTAAAAAGGCGAACGGTCCCACCATGAACCACATGCCGTAAATCAATTGACGTGCAACGGGGAGAATCGGTTTGACGACGGTATATAAATCGTCCCAAAACTTCATCAATACACCAAATACTACCCCGATCATGATCGTGATCAAAATATCGGTAAACTTTAATTTCTTCAAACTCTTCCACTCCTTCTTATTTGTCTATACAAAAAAGCCGTCTGAAGAGCAGACGGCCGAGGAAGGAAAGAGATTCCTGTATAATTCCATCGATTACGCTCTCTACGCTGGCATTACCCAGATCAGATTAACGGTCAGCAGTGGATTCCTCTGCTATCTCAGCCTGATTCACTCAAGCACCCGTACGGACATTTATGTAAGCAATCCTAGTATACAGCACATCAATTTGTCTGGCAACCACTTCAAAAGTTGGATGAAGTGCGAATCCCGAAGTAGGTTAATTTCGTTACAGTGTGTTGAAATCCTGTTATACTAATAGGATACAAATTAATCCTAATTGCATGCCATATACGAATTTAAATAGATTTAAAGGAGTTTTTACATGACGAAACATATAGCGTTCATTGACGTAGAAACTACAGGTATGAGAGCAGAGGCAAGCGATGTAATTGAACTCGGTGTTATGCTTGGCGAATACGATAATAACCGGATTGTTCGGGTAGCAGATGAATATTGTGAGTTTCAAGAGCCGTTCTACTCTATAACGCCAATGATTACAAACCTAACGGGCATCACTGATCAGATGGTAAGAGGGAAGTCGCTCGACATGGACAGAATTCTATCGATACTCGATCGGGCAGATGGCATTGTGGCGCATAATGCTTCATTTGACAGGGGCTTTGTCAGTAGACTATTACCGGAAACTCTTGACATGGACTGGTATTGTTCTGTTAGACAAATTAAATGGAAAAACTATGGCTTTGAGAATGGTAAGCTTCAACAATTACTGAGAGCGCATCGGATTCAAGTACAGAACGCACACAGGGCACTTGATGATGCGAAAAACTTAGCATTGCTACTGAACTCGTCGAATCCGAACCTTGAGGATGATACCTTTATATCCTACCTAATGAATAAAGCACCGATGAAAAAACCATCTAGATCTAGATTTTAATTACAAAGTGAGGGATACCAGGATAGTAATATACCCGGGTATCCTTTTTGTATTGAGAAAGTTTCATTTTCACGACCATATGTATGAAATGTGCATAGTTTTTCCACATGTATCAGCTATACTACCCTTGATGACAATAGATAAAGGGGATATTTAAATGAGTAGAAAAACGCAAGTTGTTATATTCTCATTGTGTGCATTATTGATCAGTGGATGCAGTAGTGATGCGCAATCGAATGAACAGAGTAATGAACATATGATGAACCAGACGAGCAATGAACAGCATTCTATGATGGATGGTTCGACAATGGGTAACGGACATATGAGCCATAATAATGTAGTGAGATTAAAAGATTCGACTGGTGAGAATGAAATAAACATCCCACCCTTATTAACTAGTGAAACGACAGTAGGCACCGAATATACTGTTAAGGCGCAAAAGGGAAGCGTGAACATATTTGATAATGTGACTACAGAAACTTTTGGATATAACGGAGATTTATTAGGGCCCGTTCTACAATTTAGAAAGGGTGAAACTGTAAAAATAAATACGATAAATGAATTAGATGAAGAAACAACATTTCATTGGCATGGTTTAGAAGTGTCTGGCGAAGCAGATGGCGGACCACATAAAACACTCAGTCCAGGTGAAGAAGAGACAATAGAATTTGAAGTCACACAAGAGGCGGCTACTTTATGGTTTCATCCCCACCCAGAGGGCAAGACATCTGAACAAGTATATAAAGGCTTAGCAGGACTGATTTATATTGAAGATCCTAATTCGGCCAAATTAGAAATTCCTAAACAATATGGAGAGAATGACATACCTTTAGTTTTCCAAGACCGGATTTTCGATGATCACCATCAATTAAATTATAAAGCAGTGATGAATGAAGATGGGATGATAGGTGATACATTATTAGTTAACGGCACAGTAAATCCCGTATTAAAAGTAGGGAAAGAACAAGTGCGTCTTCGCTTGCTGAACGGATCGAATGCGAGGAACTTCACATTCAAGCTAAATACGGGTGAATCGTTTGTTCAAATCGCGACAGATGGCGGCTTTTTGAATGAACCCGTCACATTGAACGAAGTTACCTTGACACCATCAGAACGGGCAGAAATTATTATTGACTTTTCACAGCTGAATTCGCTAAAGGATTTATCATTAATGAATGAAGATGGATCTATCCTTCTACCGTTTGAAGTATCAGATCAAGAAGTAGCAAGTACACAAGCAGTGAAACAGTTGAATGAGTTTTCTGTGACAGATGAAGAAAAAGCTATGCCGGTCACAAAAAATATTGAACTGTTTGGCATGATGGATCATGTAACAATCAACGGAAAGAAGTTCGATCCCCAAAGAATTGATTTCACACAAGAGCAAGGTGTCACTGAGGTGTGGGAAATCTACAATAAGAAAGATATGATGGGTGGAATGATTCATCCATTCCATATTCACGGTACACAATTTAAAATACTCTCAAGAGATGGTGTGGAACCTAACGAAAACGAAAGAGGTTGGAAAGACACTATTTCGGTTCATCCGGGAGAAAAAGTGAAAATCGCTATACAATTCAAACATAAAGGTGTCTATATGTTCCATTGTCATATTTTAGAACATGAAGACAATGGAATGATGGGACAAATAGAAGTAAAGTAAAAGTAAAAGACAGACTTTTCGTGGTTTAATTGATTAATATGCATCTCATGGAAAGCAAACTATCTGAAATAAAATACATGAAGAAAAAGCATCTGCACAATAGCAGACGCTTTTTCTTGTTATAAGGTAAACTTGCGGACAAGATTATTAAGTTCTTCAGCCAATTGAGCCAATTCATTAGAATTACTTGCTATTTCCTCCATAGCGCTGCTTGCTTGTTGGGAAGACGCTGATGTTTGTTCAACTCCCGCAGCAGATTCCTCAGTAATGGCAGCAATCTCTTCGATCGAACCGCTCATTTCCTGACTTGTTTCAGAAATATTTTGCAAGTCATTAGAAATAGTCTGGATACGTGTGACCATTTCAGTTACAGAAGCACTAATCTTGTGGAATGTTTCGCCCGTACGTTCAATTTGATTTGTGCCTTCTTCTACTTCTTTATAACCTTCACGTAAAGAATTTGTTACTGAACTGGATTCGCTTTGAATTTTATTGACGATTTCAGTGATGTTCGTAACAGATTCAGAGGACTGTTCTGCAAGAGTTCGTACTTCATCCGCTACGACTGCAAACCCTTTACCATGTTCACCAGCACGTGCAGCTTCGATTGCTGCATTCAATGCTAATAAGTTAGTTTGCGCTGCAATACTTTGGATCACAGCTACGAGTTGGGAAATATTCTGAGTATGCTTGTCCAATCCTTCTACGTTTACAACTGCATCATGAACAATCTGATCGATAACTTTCATCTGCTTAGAAGATGTATTCATCGCTTCGCTTCCCGTATTTGTCATCGAAAGTACTTCATTTGATGACTGGTGAATGTAAGTGCCGTTTTCATTGGCATCCATTATTCTTGCAACAAAGTTTTCCATTGAGGTTGATAAGCTACTTGCATTGGTAGCTTGCGATTCTGTGCCGTATGCCAGATCTTCCATAGTTGTAGCGATTTGTGCCGTACCTGCTTTAATTTCACCTGCAGACTGTGTCAATTCTTCACTTTGAGAAGAAACTGTTTGAGCCACGATGTGAATTTCGTCCAACAGATTATGTGTGTTGCTACTCATTTCATTTGTAGATTTGATTAGTTGTCCAATTTCATCCTGTAACTTCGTCTCTAAAGGAGGACTACTTAAATCTCCCATTGCAATTAATCTCATGCGCTCCATTACCGTGTGAAGCGGTTTAGATATTGAGTTTGCGGTGAATAAAGCAACCGCCATGCTTAAAAGAATGACTAGTAAAACGATAGTAGTAACTAAAACCAATGTGTTGTTTCCACTAGAAAGTAAATTCTTTTCAATATCAATAATAATCATTTCTCGATTTTGTGCAGCTTCTTCATACGATGTCATTAATTCGCGTGCGTCATCATTAACTGCCAATAGATTACGTTCTGCTAGCTCTTTGTTACCGCGTGCATGTTCAGCGAATACATTCTCTAAGACGTACTCACGCCATTCAACAGTTCTTCGCATTAAATCCATTGTTTCATCGGAAGTTCCTATTTTTTTAATAGTGGCTTGATGCTTTTCACTATCTTCTGTGTATGTATCAAATAAATCTTTATAACTCGCTTCCCCTGTCAGAATAAATCCTCTCGAACTAGAAATCCGATTTGCCATATCAAGCGATAGCTGCTCATCTGCAATCAATAATGGCAATTCTTTCTCCAGAATATTTCTCGTTGCTTCGTTATTCGCACGAAGTGTAGAGAAAATAAATAAGCCGAGTAATATAATTAGTACTACTACTATGGAAAAACCGGTCAATAGTTTTCCGCGAATGCTTTTAAACGTAAACATAATCTATCACGCCTCCTAATAATTTAATTGAGTGTAGATACTTTTAACTATAACCGCTATTGTGCTTGTAGTCTACTAATAGTTATTTAGACTATTATTTATATAAATGTTATCGTAGGAAAGTTTTAGAAAGGAGAGTAGGTGCAGAAAAATTATAATTAGCGGAATAGATTAGGTGGAGAAAAGGGTATAGTAAACATGGATAATGGTGTTCATTCATAATGAAAGAAGTGAGAAGATGAAAGTAATTACTAAACAAACGCATAATAAGTTGCGTTTTGTATTCCAAGCCTTTTTCGTTATGTTGGGTGCATTAATCACAGCGTACGGACTTGAGTCGGTTCTAATACCCAATAATGTATCTGATGGCGGTGTAACTGGATTAAGCATCGTTGGTTCCAAGGTTTTTGGACTTTCGTTAGGGCTTCTAATTGCGATTTTAAATATACCGTTTATTTTTCTCGGCTATAAGCAGATAGGTAAGCGTTTTGCGGTACTATCGGTAGTTGGTATCGTATCACTTAGTACTAGTACAAGCTTAATGCATCACATACCTACTATTGTAGAGGGTGATACGTTACTAGTGACAGTTGTTGGGGGCATCATTATCGGAGTAGGTATAGGAATGGCTTTGCGTAATGGAGGAGCACTAGATGGCATCGATATGCTGGCAGTACTACTATCTAGAAAGTTACCTTTTGGAACGAGTGACTTAATTTTATTTCTTAATGTATTTGTCTTTATTATCGTATCTACAGTATTTGGTTTAACGGGTGCTATTATGTCGGCTATCGCTTATTTTATTGCTTCTAAAGTGATCTCTATAATGGAGGTAGGGTTTAGTGGATCAAAATCTTTTAAAATTGTAACGGATAGACCCGAAGAAATGGTAAAAGCAATACATGAGGATATTGGTCGCACGGCTACGTATCAAGTGGTGAGAGGTAGTCATACAAGTAAGCAATACGTAGAAATCACATGTATCGTGCACCGGTTAGAAGATAATAAAATGAAGGAAGTAATACGTGACGTGGATAAACGGGCATTTGTCGCAGTTTACGATGTGTCAGAAATTAAAAGAGGGGACTTTGGTGGGAGCCAGTCATGATAACAAAAGTAGTCGGATGTAAATGTTATTTATCATCCGACGTTGTTGCGGTGCGATCATCCAAGTAACGATAAAGCGTTGACTTACTGATCCCAGTCGCTTCTTTGATCTCGTACAACGAAAAATCTTTACTATCATACATCTCAAAAGCGAGTTGTAAATTCACATCAGATTTTCGTGGACGACCGATCGATTTACCTTCCTGCTTAGCAGCTTGCAAGGTGAAAGTGGAAGAATGACTTAAGAATATAGATTGTAAACTAGTGAAAAACTCAATATTTTGTAGTAGTGTAGCATTCATCATCGATTGATTAGTTAATTCATCTTCGACAAAATAAATCATCAGCTGATCTCGTTCTGCTAATCGTAAAATATCAAGAAACTGTTGAAGCGAGTCGGCTAATACTTCAATGTTTTGAACGTACAATTCATCCCCATTTTGTATTTGCATAAATAAGCGTTCAAGTTCTGTTCTTTTTTTGGCTAAGCCATGTGCCTCTATATAAACTTCATCTGTTATTAGACTGGTTAACTGACTAGTTGCTTGTTGATCAGATACGGTCGGCCGAATATATCCATACTTCATCTTTTCATTCCTTTCCTCCCAAAACCATTCACTTATGGGACTGCAAATGTTATGCTGTTTACATTCTAACATGGAAAATGGCTGACATCATGAGAGGGGAACAATATGCGAACTTTACAACAACAATGGTTCGGGAATGTGCGAGCGGATATATTGGCAGGGATTGTCGTAGGATTAGCGCTCATTCCGGAAGCATTGGCTTTTGCGTTTATCGTGGGAGTCGATCCGCGTGTAGCGTTATATGCATCATTTACTATTGCGGTTATAACTGCGTTTGTGGGCGGTCGTCCAGGTCTGATATCTGCCGCAACAGGTGCAATGGCTCTAGTACTCGTCAGTTTAATGGCCAATCATGGTCTTGAATACGTACTGGCAGCAACGATTTTAACAGGTATAATACAATTAATTCTAGGCTCATTAGGAGTTGCGAATCTAATGCGCTTCATTCCGAATTCTGTCATGCTTGGATTCGTCAATGCGCTTGGAATAATGATCTTCATTACGCAATTACCGTACTTAGTAGGTGCTGGTACGATGACATATGTATTCGCTATTGCGACACTAATATTGGTATATGCGGTACCACGTTTTTTCACAGCTATACCCGCTCCACTGATCGCCATTGTCGTCATGACCGCAATTGCATTATTTAGTGGTGTGAAGTTGCAGTCAATCGGTGATTTAGGGACGATGCCGAGCTCATTGCCGACATTCTTTTTCCCTGACATTCCATTAAACTTTGAAACATTGAAGATTATTTTACCGTATTCAGTAGCATTATCTATTGTAGGATTGCTTGAGTCCTTACTTACATCTCAAGTTCTTGATGATATAACGGATACTCCAAGTAATAAAAACCGTGAAGCACGCGGACAGGGTATTGCCAACTTCATCACTGGGTTCTTCGGGGGTATGGCAGGTTGTGCATTGATTGGCCAATCGGTGATCAATATGAAGTCGGGAGGCAGAGGGCGTTTGTCCACGCTGACCGCAGGAGTATTCTTGATGTTCTTGATTATTGTACTGGGAGATATAGTCGTTAAAATTCCGATGCCAGTTCTCGCTGGGGTCATGGTTATGGTAGCTGCGACAACATTTAATTGGGGCTCATTTAAGTTCTTGCGGTCTGCACCACGTTCAGAGTCTGTAGTGATGCTTGTTACAGTAGCGATTATTTTATATACGCATAACTTGGCAATCGGCGTGGTTATTGGAGTTATTCTGAGTGCATTATTCTTTGTAGCGAAAATTTCTCGTGTAACTGTAACTACTCACGATGGAGTCTATAAAATCCAAGGACCGCTGTTCTTTGCTTCCACAACGAAATTTATTCAAGCTTTTGATCATGTAAATGAAAAGAGGATCACGATCGATTTTGAAAATAGTCAGCTATGGGATGAATCTGCTGTAGGTGCGATTTTTAAAGTTGTGGGCAAATTAGAAAGCAGGGGGATCAACGTCACGATGCGAGGGTTAAATTCCTCGAGCCAACAACTGTATGAAAAATTATTGTGAAGGAGTGAATAGTATGAAGATAGCTGTAGCAATTGATGGATCAGAAAATGCAATGCGTGCTGCAAAACATGCGATTATGCTGGCGGAGTATTTACCTAAAGTTACGTTAGAGATTATTTATGTACAGGATTATAACAAAGCAAAAGATGAACGATTATTATCGCAAAGCCCTGAAAGTCTATCATTAAAACGTGAGCAAAAATTGCATCCGATTTTAGCGATGGCTAAGGAAGCCGCGGTCGATGCTAAAGTGATCATACTAAAAGGCAATCCGAGTCAAGAAATCATTCAGTATGTCAATGAAAAGAAAATTGATAAACTAGTGATCGGCAGTCGTGGATTGAATACTATTCAGGAAATGGTACTTGGTAGTGTCAGTCATAAAGTAATGAAACATGTTGATTGTCCTGTGACGGTGGTAAAATAAAAATCACTTACTTTACTCAGATAAATATAGATCATTTTTAAGCACATTGATTTTTAATATATATCTAGTGAAGTAATGCGTTACGTGAAGAAGCGGTAGCCCTTTAAAATGGGTCTACCGTTTCTTTTACTTTTTATATTCATTCCATTTGATTATGTCATGGAATCTTGTCGGACGCTCTTGCTTAGTGATTGCGTATGAAAGTGGATCAAAAGTAATTTCAATATGCATATCAGGTTGAATACCATCAAAGGATTCGCTGGAGTCGAACCAGGCCGATTCATAAGCTGCCTCTATTATTTCATCCGTAGATAGACCCTCATAATCTTTTGGTTCAAGCCCTGACACAAGCAATACTTGTCCTTGATCTGCAGATGCTACCACGCCATCTAACTTCTGAGTTCGAAACTTTTCCGTTAAATCTGGAATAGATTTCTTCTCCATGAACGCTGTGATGACTTGTTGATGCTCTTTTTGGAAAGCGTCTAGTATTTGTCGTTGGGTTGTTTTGTCTTCTGCTTTATTACGTTCGAGCCAGTCCATGACGAGTGTATGACGTTGAGTGTATGTCAAAATAACTTTGAAATATTGATCATAGCTATATCCGAATGTGTCTACTTGAGTTTTTTTCATATTCTTTGCTTGTTCTTCGGTAAAGTCATCAAAAAATGTTTTTTGTTGTTCGGCGATAAGTGTATCAATTTTCTCCATGTCTTCCTCATAGCCTAAAGAAAGGGCATAATCAATAATGGAGTCGATTTCAAGTATGTCCTGGAATATACGGTAGCGTAAATCATCTGAATCCCCTTGGTCATTCTTTTCATTCTGTAGCATGAGATCATATAATGTCTCGTCTATTTTATATGTGCTACCATTTGTGCTAGTAGAACCGTTTTGTAAGACATTGAACGTGATAAATACTATAGCAGCTAAAACGATAGCTGAAGCAACAACGGGAAATGGATTTCTTCTTTTACGTTTACGTCTACCGTAAAGGACTCGTTGCTTTAATTCTTCTTTATCATTGAAAACGTCTCCCGCCGCAGCATCTAAACTTTTTTTCACCTTATTCAATGGAAAGCACCTCCCAATAATCAGCTGACAGTTTATCTTTTAACAAAATACGTGCTTTGGTCATTCTCGTTTTTACGGTGTTTTCCGATAGATCAAGAAACGCAGCAACCTCTCGCATAGTTAGTTCTTCGTAATAATAAAACAGTATAATTTCTCGATACTTTATAGGTAATGTCAATATAGCAGAAGCAATCGCAGACTTTTCTTCCTGCAGAATCAATCGATCATGTTCAGTATGTATAGTTTCTGCCCATTCTTTATTAAATTTCAAATGTCGGAAAGACCAGCTTCGCAAATGATCTTTACAGCGGTTCACTGTTAGTTTCGTTAAATAAGCGCGTAACTTTCCTCGTTCTTGATAGTTCGATTTCTCGTAAAATGAAATGAACACCTCCTGGACGATATCCTTCGCCAGTTCATGGTCACGTAAATAGAAGTAGGCCATTTTCAATAAATGTTCCCCGTATTGATCCATGACCTGTTCCAGTTCCACGGAATCCATTCCCACCACCGCCTCTCTATTACTATAACGAAGCTCGGAGAAGAATAGTTTTGCTCTTGTATAATTTCACGTAATAAACACAAAAAAACATAACAAGGAAATAGATCTTGTCATGTTTTCGTGTAATTTAGTTAACCACTTGATCTTCAAGGTTTTTCCACAGATGATGCGCTTCTCTCGCAATGTGTTCAAGTAAATCAGGTGGAGCAGTCGTAACTGCAGCACAAGCTTTGATCAGTTCGCTTAATTCTAGCTTAAAGGCTTCTAGCGCTTTGGCTTCTTTGATTACCATTTGATTGAACGTATTCAATACAGGTGAAACTTCATTGCGTGGTCTACGAATAATGGTCTTCAGAGCTTGCGCCTGCAACAAAAGATTTTCAAACTTTCTTGTCATGGCACGCACTTGATCATGCAATTCATAGTTAGAGGCATCCACGTAGTGACTAATGAAGATTAAGTGATCGAGCATTTGGCGAAGCCAGAAATTGCTTTCATGCAACGTCGCATCAGCTGGAGTAATGTAGGAATTCGTTTCGATCAATTTGAACACTCGCTCTGCTTCTTCGGCTTCTCGTATCATATGATCAAGAAGGGAAGTCGGGGTAGAAATGATTACATCACAATGAAGTGCACGGTCCATTGTATGAATTAGCAAATCAGAAAACTCTTTCGTCGAACTCTTCGCTTCATCGATGATTAATCCAATATCACCTGTTTTGGATTCAGTTTTCTTGAAAATTTTCCCCATACGATCGACCATTTCCTGATTGGCGCGTGCTAATTCTAGCTCATGATGGCTGATTTCTCGATCGAAAAATTCCCCATGCTCAAAGTTGTTACGCACCCAAAAGTCGATAATACCATACGTATCGCGTTCATAATTGTCCGTATACCCAGCCATTTTGTACATTCCCCCTACTATCTATTGTCTTCCATCAACATCATCTTATTCGATGTGGGTGTTGATTATGTATAGACAGGGTATCTAAATAGAAACTCATCTATTTCTTGTGGAAGTGTATATACTAGAGGAAGAGGTGTTATGAAATGAAAATTGGTGTAATAGGAACTGGAAATATCACGCAGTATTTATTGGAAAGTATAAATGAAAACAAAAAAGTGGATGGGGAGGTCGTCTCCTTATTTGGACGAAACCAGGAAGTGGGGCCAAGGCTAGAGTCACAGTATGGAGCGAAATTCTATACGGATTTCCAACAGTTCATTGAATCTCCGGTCGACGTGATTGTGGAAGCAGCAACGATCGGTGTAGCGATAGAGCACATGGAAGAAGTATTGAAGAACAAGAAAGATTTGATTCTCAGCAGTATTGGCGCGTTTAAAAATATAGATTTTTTAAATGAAATGAAAGAAGTTGCAAAATCATATGAGCAACACATCTATTTGCCTTCAGGTGCGATAGGCGGTCTGGATCTTCTTCAGTCAGCAAATTCAATGGGTGGCTTGAAAGAAGTCCATATTACAACTAGAAAAACCTACGAATCATTGGGGCTTGAAGTTCAAAGTGTAGAAGAATGTATTTTTGATGGTGTCGCACTGGATGCCATTGATAAGTTTCCCAAAAATGTTAATGTGGCGTTGTTACTTTCAATTGCCGGACTTGGTGCGCAACATACGACAGTCCGTGTCATTGCGGACCCGAAAATTCGACGTAATACACATAGTATTGAAGCGAAGGGTGATTTCGGCAAAATGAATTTGACGATTGAAAATGAACCAATGCCAAATAACCCCAAAACAAGCTATCTTGCCGCATTAAGTATTTTGTCTACTCTACAAAATAAAGGCAATGCGATTACGATAGGTAGCTGACATAAAAGTAAATAATTATTTGTTAACTACAGATTAAATAGCAAGTAAAATACAAAAGGCTATCCATCGTTTATATATGATGGATAGCCTTTTTCCGTCTCATCCTTTTAACTAATGGAAATATTGGAATCATTACTTTTATTCCCATCACGCCACTCAAGTTCTACTTCGAATGAATACTTATTCTGTTCTTTTTCTAACTTTATTTCGAGCTCTACCTCAGAAGCGGGTGTAACTCCATGATGTACTCCATCGTGAGTCAATGTAAATGTGCCATCTTCTCTCAATTTCTTTGCGAGTGTTTCAAGGAATTCTGCAGCGTGCGTAAGTGACATTTTTTCTTCATAATCCACTAGGACGACCTTTGTATTCTTCTTTTCGATCGACATCTAACACTCACCTCCCTAAATTATACATTCATCATAGCATATCAATTTTCATTAAAAAAATTGCAAAATACATAATTGTATAATCATTGTACAACCTATTAGTGAAAACTTATGACTTACTATCAATAAATTATTACAAAAATATATAGTATAGAAGAGTTTATATAGCGCAAAGGGGGTAGTAATAGAGTAGAGTGTCTTGGATGAACGTAGTACGTATTGAACTTAAACCTTAAGTCTAAGGTTAGACAAAAGTGTAATCATACTAACTCCGATACAACATGAAAGAATTAATCCTTTAAAGGTTAAAAACATGCTATTTCAGTCACACTGTATAAAGCCAACAGTAGATCATTACTATAAATTGAGGAGTTGCCTATATGGATATTAATTTACAGAAGTTACATGAAATCAAAAGCGCGTTGAATAAAAAGTTTTTCGAAAGAGAAAATGAAGTAGAGGGAATTTTAGTAGCGATTCTGTCTAGACAACATATGTTAATGATTGGACCGGCAGGAACTGCGAAATCTGCACTGGCGGTAGAATTAACAAAAATCGTTGAAGGCACTTCTTACTTTCAATGGCTACTGACAAGATTTAGTACACCGGAAGAAGTGTTTGGTCCCCTTTCATTAAAAGATTTAGAAGAAGGCGTGTACAAGCGAAATACTACTTCTAAAATGCCGGAAGCGCATCTTGTATTTTTGGACGAAATTTTCAAAGCAAACTCTGCAATACTTAACAGTTTATTGACATTAATTAATGAACGATTATTCTATAATGACGGTCATCCCATTGAAGTACCGTTAATATCAGTTATTGGCGCATCCAACGAATATCCCGAAGAGGGGGAAGGACTTGAAGCCTTATTTGACCGATTTTTATTGCGTTTTGAAATAGACTTCATTGCCGACGAATCGAATTTTGTATCGATGATGAAAGACGAGGGAGAAGAAGTTGAAACTCCCAAAATGCATTTGGAAGAATTAATACAACTTCAAAACATGGCGGATAAAGTGAAAATTCCTGATGAAGTATATGAAACATTGTCTACTATTCGTAGAGAACTACAGGATGAAGGAATTCAGCCGTCCGACCGTCGATTCAAACAATCTTTAAGTATCTTGCAAGCTAGGGCGCTAATCAATCAAAGGGAGTCAGTACAAATAGAGGATATTGCCATACTTGAGAATGCATTGTGGGAAACACTTGATCAGAAAGAAGCAGTGTGCACCATCGTTCGCCGACATTCACAAGATGGATTAGCACAAAGACTTTCGGCGATTGAAAATGAAGCGAATGAAATCTATGATTCCGCAGTACGTGATCAGTCGACGGAAGCAGGTATGGAGGCAGTCCAGAAAATTTCAGCTTTATCAACAGAAGTAAATAAGTTGAAAGAGGAAAATGAAAGCCGAGTGACAGAAATTGATCACTTACAAAATCAGCTCGTTTCATTAAAAAATGAAGTGGAAAGCAGTCGTTTAGATACTGCTTACTATGGTGAAACGAATGAAAAAAAAGATGGAAATGGCGACCAGACTGGAGTCTTTTTTAGAATGTAAAAGGAGTGATTTCTATGAAACGCAGCAAAATAGTTAGAGATCATCGCTCCGTATTGAATACTGATGCATACGATAAGAGGCGCTTTAAAGAGCTGTTCGAGATGTCAGAAGGTTTGCAAAAGGTTAGAGAAGAAGGTCAATTACCCACTACGGAATCATTGCTCGGGGATATTTGGGCGGCGCTATATAAAATGAAACCTAGGATCTTAAAAGAGGGAATAAACCCTGCGCTGAAACCGAATCGGACGATTTTAGAAAAAATAATGAGTGACGAGCATTTTGAAGAATATAGAAGCTTCACAAAACTGGATGATTTGGCAGCCACGGTCTGTACAGTGAAATTCGGTGAGAAGATCAATGTTTGGCTTGCTGAGGCAAAAGCTCTCGATGAAGACTTGCTGAAACAAATGGAAGCCGTAGAATCTCTACAAGATGATGTGCCGTTTGAGCAAGCAGATGAGGAACAGGGTGAAATAGAAGACGGCCCTATCCAAGAACTTGCCGATGCTACGGATAAATTAAATGATAAGCTCGAATTAACACTAGAAACGAATGGCGAGCGGTTTTTACAAGCGATAGACGAAGCGGTTGATGAAACGATCAAAGTAAAGGACAGTTTGATTTCCCTCATGGGTGGCAGCACCGCAGGTAAAGGAGATGCAGAATTAAAGAAAGTGCCGTTGCGTGAACAATTAGCGATAGCTGATCAAGTCGCGATGGATCCCAAGATGCAAGAAATTGCGGAATGGGCAGGGCGTTTTCAAGAAGTAGCGCGAGAGAAACAGAAAACGAATTATATAGAAGCGATGGAAAGACGTGGAGTGACTATGGGAAGTGAACTGGAACGGCTCTTGCCTATGGAGTTAGGACTTTATTCAAATAAAAAAACAAAAAAAGACTTTCTTCGTCGTTTTGCTGAAGGCGAAACTATGCAGTTTGAACAGAAGAAAAGAGAAAACCTTGGAAAGGGACCAATCGTTTTTTGTCTCGATCAGTCGGGAAGTATGAAATTGCTCGATAATCAGTCAAAGGGATTTATTCTGGCACTTCTATCGATAGCCAAAAAACAACGTCGTGACTTATGCGTTTTATTATTTTCCACAGTGATCCAGAAGGATATTTATGTGAAAGGCAAAATTACATCTAATGAACTTGCAAGGTTAGCACGAACTTACTTGGGCGGTGGGACAGACTTTTCGTTATCGCTACAAGGAGCATTAGAAGTAATAGAAGAAAGTACATTCAAAAACGCCGATGTTATTTTTGTCAGTGATGGAGAAGATGAAATTAGTGAATCGTTCCTAAATCAATTTAATGAGAAGAAAAAGCAAAAGGAATTCAATGTACTTACTCTAGTGCTAGGGAAAGATACTACCATTGCAGAATCATTTTCTGATCGTGTAATACATGTAACCGATTTTGACGACGAAGGTAGTTTTGTCGCTTTTGAAATCTAATCGAAGAATCATTTAAACCTTCCTGTATGCGGAAGGTTTTTTATGTTTTATCATAATATCTTCTTTTTTGGGTATTCTAATCAAAACATACAAGCTAGTTGAGGTGATTGGAATGCTAATTGAAAGATCGTCTTCTTGGAAAGAAGGATTTATCAAGCGACTTGAAAACCATGAACCGTGGGACAGTTCTGCGCTTTATAACATGAGCTACGCCATCACGAAAAATAACTTAATTACTAATTTTACTGGATTACAATCACTTGCGTATTTACCCAACATCAAACCTTTGCCCCATCAATTACAAGCTGCTGAACGAGTGATTGAACAGATGAATGGTAAAGCAATTTTAGCAGATGAAGTAGGGCTTGGAAAAACAATTGAAGCGGGCCTGATTATTAAGGAATATATGCTGCGAGGACTGGTAAAAAAAGTACTTATTTTAGTTCCTGCTTCTCTCGTAAATCAATGGATAGAGGAACTGTATACAAAGTTTCACATCCCTGCTCTGTTATACAAAAAGAATTACGAGCTTGATTATGTAGACGTAGTAGTGATGAGTATGGATACTGCCAAGCGGAGTCCACATAAGGAAAAGATTTTTGCACAAGACTATGATTTAATTATTGTAGATGAAGCACATAAATTAAAAAATCACAAAACCATTAGTTATGAGTTTGTGAAAAGTTTGAAGAAGAAATTTTGCTTATTATTAACAGCTACACCTATTCAAAATGATATTTTTGAATTGTTTTATTTGGTCACTTTACTTAAACAGGGACATTTAGGAAACTATGATGAGTTTTCTGCAGTATTTTCCACTAAAAATCGGGATGAAGAACGGGATGGATATTTAAGAGAACTAGTTAGTCAAGTCATGGTGCGTAACAGACGACAAGATACGGGCGTAGAATGGTCCACTCGGAAGGTGCACGCGATACCTATAACATTTACTGACAAAGAAAAACAAGTCTATGCAGCGGTTTCTAATCTCAAAAACATATCGCCAATATTCTCAAACGCATTTTCTACTATGACATTGCAAAGAGAGATGTGTAGCAGTCCAGATGCAACAATGGGTACATTGATGAAATTACTTCAAGAATGTAAGCAGCCAGAGGAAATAACCCACGTGGAAACAATTCTTGGAAAATTGGAGAGTTTGCCCCTTCATTCAAAAGCTAAAAAGGCAACCGAACTGATCATACAAGCAAAAGAGAAAGTAATTATTTTCACAGAGTATCGCATGACACAGTTATATTTAAGCGACTATCTATATGCGAATGGAATATCAAATGTCATCTTCAACGGAAAGTTAAGTAAGAGTAGTAGGGAATGGATTAAACATCTGTTCAAGCAGCAAGCGCAAGTGCTAATTGCGACTGAGTCCGGCGCTGAAGGGATTAACCTACAGTTTTGCCATCACGTCATCAATTATGATCTGCCTTGGAATCCAATGAAGTTGGAGCAACGAATTGGCCGGGTTCACCGATTAGGACAGGAACATGATGTACAGATTTACAATCTCGCTGTAAAAGACACGATAGATGATCACGTGATGAATGTATTGCAAGGTAAGATTGATACATTTGAACAAGTGGTAGGTGAACTAGATGATATATTGGTGATGAAAGAACAGTCTGTGTGAGGGAGGTAGATCCATGCATTCGACAGAAATCCATACGTATCTTCACCGGTTTTTCAAAGAAAATAACTGTGAAGTGCTTCATGGAAACGAGCACTATTTAACTGTACAACTGACAATTGATATGGATAAAAGGATCATGAACCGTCCTTTTTATTGGCGATATATAGAAAGTGTCAATGAAACACCGAATCCCGCACAACTTACGCTAATCACGGACATGGAGCAGGTGCAACATGGAATGAAGGGGGAGGTCATTCATCTTGGTTCTCCTCGCTTGCATCAACTTTTTAGAGTGACCAAAGAAATGGGACAGTTCGTAAAAATGTATGAACGGTTAGTTGAAGTTAACAAGCAGATGGTTTTGACCCCGTGGGTTGGTGTGAATTATAAAGTATCATTCATCAGTCATCAAACAAAGGAAATGCTGTATTCATTAGGCATTAATTTAATGACGGGTGCCGTAGTAAAAGATTTTCAGGAAGCTATTAGTTTGCGGGACATGACCGAGCGACAATCTGAAAACGTATTTCATTTACCGTATATCATCACACCTGTTCGGGCACTTGATCGGTTGGACGCTGTAATCACGCAAGTAATTGAAAATGAAGACCTAACGTGGATAGATGAAACGGAAAAACGATGGAAAAAGGATCTAGCTGTCTTGGATTATTTTTATGAGGAACAGGAACAAAAACCTGAGAGTTATGAGAACGAGAAACGTGCGATGGAAGAACGTTTTAAACCGCGAATGACGGTGGATATTGTGAATGGTGGGCTGTTTTATTTGAAATAACGTATAGCCCAAACAAATATAAACGCGCAAGTGAAATCAACTTTCACTTGCGCGTTGTTTTGACTCTACCTTCAGATAGGATAAACTAAAAGTAATTAAGGGAAGTATGGTGAGTCCTATGTTTACGATTATGCTGATAGAAGATGATCAGACATTATTTGAAGAAATAAAAGAACGTCTAACACAGTGGTCTTACACAGTGGCTGGAGTCCAGGATTTTTCAAATGTGTTGCATGAGTTTACAGAAATCAAACCAGATCTAGTCATTATCGATATTCAGTTACCTAAATTTGACGGATTCCATTGGTGTCGGATGATTCGCACGCATTCGAATATACCTATCATTTTTCTGTCTTCACGAGACCATCCAACTGATATCGTCATGTCTATGCAACTAGGGGCAGATGATTTTGTGCAAAAGCCTTTCCATTTTGAAGTGCTGATCGCAAAGGTTCAAGCTATTTTACGACGTGTTTATAACTACAATACCGAGCAGATCTTTGAAGTCAAAACGTGGTGTGACGCAACTGTTGATTTTGTAAAAGGTACACTGACTAATGAAAACGGTACAATTGAGTTGACGAAAAATGAAATATATATTTTGAAAATATTGATAGACAGGAAGAATGAAATTGTATCGAGGGAAGAAATCATTACGAGTCTTTGGGATGATGAACGGTTTGTTAGTGACAATACGCTCACAGTCAACGTGAATCGTTTGCGAAAAAGAATTGCGGAAATTGGCTTGGTGGATGTAATTGAAACAAAAGTGGGTCAAGGTTATATGGCGAAGGAAGAACCGCTATGATTCGATTGTTTGTAAAAGAGCGGGTCAGCTGGATACTGTTTTTTGTTCTTTTGCAGTTGTTGATTATAGGAATGGGCTATCTTGATACAAGTGTGTCATTTAGCTCTGCTATCTACATTGTGTTTCTGTCTACCCTCTTTTTCTTACTGTTTTTAGTAATGCGCTATGTAAGAGAAACACGATTTTACAAAGATCTAAAGATATTAAATTCAACGTTTGATAATAGTGAAATACCAGTAGCCAATACCCCTTTCGAAGTAGTAACAGCTGAAAGGATAGCTGAACAAAACCAGATGTTCAACCTTCAATTAAATGAATTACAAACGAGTGTTGAGCAAGAGAAAGACGATATATTAAATTGGATACACGAGGTGAAAACACCGCTTACGACAATGCAGTTAATGATTGAACGTACGGAAGATCCTGCTCTTCGTTCACAGCTAATGTATGAATGGCTTCGTATCCATCTGCTACTCGATCAACAACTTCATCAAAAGCGTATTCCATTCATTCAAAATGATTTATATATCGAAAAAGTGCAAATGGAGAAGCTGTTATATCAAGAGATTAAATCATTAAGACAATGGTGTATGCAAAAAGGGATAGGGTTTGATATATCGTTGGAGACAGAAGAAGTACTGACCGACGCGAAATGGTGCGGCTTTATCATTCGACAACTGTTGACGAATGCGGTGAAATACAGTGAAGCGTCAGATATATGTATTCGAAGTACGAGGCAGAATGAAATGACTTCGCTATCAATAGAAGACGTTGGTCGTGGAATCGATCCGAAAGACATATCCCGCATATTCGACAAAGGCTTCACTGGAACTGTCGACCACCAAGACCATGCAGCTACAGGAATGGGACTGTACTTAGCGAAACAAGTGGCGGATGCACTGCTGATTGATATCCAAGTAGTGTCCACAGATGGAGAAGGTACGAGGTTCAATTTAATCTTTGCGAAGGAGAACGAGATGATTCGCATTGCTAGTATGAGATAAGTAGGCTTGAAGCTCGAATTAACGAACGCTTCAAGCCTACTTATATAGTGGAGCGATGCATAATACTACTAGTCAATAGCGTGTAAATTATGAATTCCGTTACAGATAGTTAAAACTAATTTGATTTGAGCTTACAGCATGTGACGAGTTTGTCACATGCTTTTTCAGATTGTCATACTAAAGACAGGAGAAAAATCTATGGATTGATTAAGATAGTACTAACAAGGAGTGATGGAATGGTAATTTTACAAGCAACGAAAATATATAAATCATATGGCAATAAGTTTAATAAACAAGAAGTACTCAGTGCGCTTGATTTAGAAGTAAATAAAGGTGAATTCGTCAGTATTATGGGTGCATCTGGATCCGGTAAAACGACTCTGCTTAACGTTCTCTCTTCTATTGATCGGGTAAGTCAGGGAACGATTAGCATAGAAGGGCAGAATATTAATCAAATGAAAGAGAAACAAATGGCGGAATTCCGTAAACGTCACTTAGGCTTCATCTTTCAGGACTATAACTTACTCGATACGTTAACTGTGAAAGAAAATATTTTACTTCCGTTATCGGTACAAAAAGTAGCGAAAAAAAGAGCCAATGAAAAGTTTTATGCAGTGGCGGAAGACTTAGGCATTGCAGACATTGCAGACAAATATCCCAATGAAATCTCAGGTGGTCAAAAGCAAAGGACGTCTGCTGCGCGAGCGTTTATTCATGATCCAAGTATCATCTTTGCGGATGAACCAACGGGCGCACTCGATTCAAAAGCAGCATCTGATCTTTTGAATAAATTAAGTGAGCTCAACACGAAGCGAAATGCCTCTATTGTGATGGTCACTCATGACCCATTGGCGGCAAGTTTCAGTGAGCGTGTCGTGTTCATTAAAGACGGACAAATCTACACGCAACTCTATAAAGGAGACCAAACACGGACCGAGTTTTTCAATGACATTATAAAAACGCAAGGTGTATTGGGTGGTGTGCAACATGACGCTTAATCAACTAATCTTCCGCAATATTAAGAAAAACCTCAAGCATTATTATGTGTATATCTTTGCTTTAGTCTTTAGTGTTGGTCTGTACTTTTCATTCGTTACACTGCAATTTGATCCTGCATTGGACGATGCAACGAGTGGAATAAGAGGTGCTGCGGCTATCAAGTCAGGTTCCATTTTACTACTTGCTATTGTATCTGTTTTCCTGCTTTATGCTAATAATTTATTCATCAAACGCCGCAGTAAGGAAATTGGCTTGTTTCAATTGATCGGTATGACGAAAGGGACAGTTTTCCGCATATTGAGTGTCGAGAATTTCGTGTTGTACATTGGCTCTTTAGTTGTGGGGGTATTCGCGGGCTTTTCAATGTCTCGACTATTGATGATTATTCTTTTCAAGGTGACAGGTGTAAAAGATGTAGCAACACTACGATTCTCTTCTGAAGCGTTACTGCAAACGTTAGTAGTATTTGCGTTGATCTATATTTTGATTTTGATCATGAACGCAGTATTTATCAAACGACAAAGCATCTTGTCGCTGTTTAGTGTGACAACTGTTACACAGCAACGTGTACAAAAAATGACGATGTTTCAAGTAGTAATTGGTGTAGTAGGAATTTTGCTTATTGCATGTGGCTATTATTTGTCAACTCAGTTATTTAAGGGTGTAATCCTTAGCAATTATTTGTTCACTACAATGGTCGTCATCCTGACATCCGTTATTATAGGTACGTACTTATTTTATAAAGGTTCTGTCAGCTTCATCTTCAATCTAATCCGTAAACGAAAAGGTGGGTATCTAAACGTTAACGATGTACTGTCCCTTTCTTCCATCATGTTCCGAATGAAATCCAATTCGTTACTATTAATGATTATTACCATATTGTCCGCGCTATCCATTGCGTTGTTATCACTTAGTTATATATCATATTACTCAGTAGAGAAAACAGTGGAGAGGACTATTCCCGCAGATTTTACTATTCCAAATAGTGAGCGTGCTATGGAATTCACACAAGCGCTGGAAGAGAAGAACATTGACTATACGGAGACGGCTACGGATTTAATAACATCACCTGTTGATTTATCAAAAGTCATGACAATGCCAGGAGAGGTTACTGGAGATCAGAGTTATGCCAATACGCGAATGATCGTAATTAGCGAACAAACAGTATTGGAAGTAGATGTAGAAGAAGATGAAGTGATGTTTATTAATTCAGATCCATTGATGGAGAAGTTCATGCAGTTCCAAACTGATCAACAAGCTATTTTTCAAGGTAGAGAACATTCATATGATCTGACTTTTACAGGCACAAAAGATTTAGTTGTTCTACCAACTCGTATAACATATAATTTTCCTGTTGCCGTAGTTGATGACCTAGTATACAAGCAAATGCAAGACGATCAAGACATTTCCTTTACGTCAGAATTCACTGTGTACCATGGAGTAAATATTGTTCAGAAAGATGAACTTGAAAAAGCGAATGACATTTTCAATAAGTTGGAAATAAATATATGGGCGGGACATGAATCAAAATATGAAGGAAGAATAAACCTAAAACAAAGTGTTGGTATTACGATGTTCATCGTAGGATTCCTTGGTCTTGCATTTCTCATCACATCCGGCTGCATTCTCTATTTCAAACAAATGGACGAAAGTGAAGACGAGAAATCAAACTACACGATTCTTCGTAAATTGGGCTTTACACAATCTGATTTGTTGAAGGGGATCCAGAAAAAGCAATTATTTAACTTTGGTATTCCATTAGTTGTCGGATTGCTCCATAGCTACTTCGCAGTAAAATCGGGATGGTTTTTATTCGGTACTGAAATGCTAACACCAATGATTATTGTGATGTTAATTTACACGGCATTATACTCGATATTCGGATTACTATCCGTTATAAATTATAAACGTGTGATAAAAGATTCTCTATAAAGTGTAAACGCCTCTGACAGAGTAATGTCAGAGGCGTATTTATTATTAGTTACTACCAACCAATTCTTCTACTACTGTTTTATATGCTTTATCTAAATTATAAAGCTGCTGTTCTTTTTCTGTTTGATCTTTTGAAGTATCTTCGGAAATCTGTCTTTTCACATCATTGAGTACTAAGGGGAGTGGAGTAGAGTGAGTGCTCACTCGGTCCGACATCAGCGTATCCTTTAATAAGTTTGTAAAATCATCGATTGTTTGGTTATTCATAATTCATTCTCCTCATCGTGTTTTGTAGTGGTTCGTCGACAAAAAAACATCCGTCCAAGTAAATGCCTGGAAGGATGTTAAGTGGGAAGCCATGACGAATTAAACGGTTCAGTCGGATATTCATATATAGTGGATCGATAGAAGCTGTATCGAAGCCACCTAATGAATGTCCTGATCCCGTTTTTTCGTACGTCGGCTTGTGTATGATTGTTCATAAGCCGCACTTGACACCTCCTATCCGCGTAGGTTATTGGTGTGTACTGATCTAGGCAGGTCTCCTGGCTCGTCTTCAACGTATAATTCACCTTCCCATTTCCCTTGCGGTGAAACAGTGGTAACGAATTATACTCCAACTCACAGTTGCGGGACAGCATCGGTTTTTCACCGATTTCCCTTTTAAGCGTTTAAGAAAAATAAACGCACCGATCTCTAACACGATATTCAGTTGCTCTTTCAGTATATCACTATTATTTATGAAAGGAACAAAATAGCGCAGTATCCATTTAGGATCTGCACTATAACTTTTGTCTGTAATCACGTTACCCACTCAGCGAATGACGAGTCGCGTTTCGTTGATATAAATATACTCCAACAAATACGATAAACTCAGACGCAGGGATAGATAGCCAAATCCCATTTAGCCCAAAGAAGCGTGGTAAAATCATCAAGAAAATCAACATAATAATAATTTCGCGAGAAGCGGTGATCCAAGTCGCCATCCGAACATTACCGACTGACTGATAATACGTCATCATCACGAAGTTCGTACCTGTGAATAAATAGGCAATGAAGAATAAATTAATTCCGGTAGTGGCCAAATCTCTGACGGCTTGTGGGAAGTCTCCGAAAATCGATACAATAGGGCCTGCTGCGAACTGTCCCACGAGGAAAAATACAGCACCTGCAATGACGACAGTGAGGGTGGCCTTTTTAACGGTTTCCTTCATTCTTTCTCGGTTGCCAGAACCTCTATAATAACTAATCAGTGGTTGTATTGCACCACCCATTCCTAGGAATAGCATCAGCATGACGCTGTGCACATAATTCAAAATAGAGAACGCTGCAACACCTTCCGTACCAGCCATTCGTTCGAACGCAATATTATGTGTGATGGTAAAGAAGGATATACCCAATTCGGATAAGAAACTTGGGAATCCGATGAATAGAATCGCTAGAAATAGTTTTTTATTGAATTTCAAGCGAATCAGTTTCAAGTTATTGGTCTGCCTAAAGAAGTGTGTTACTAGTACGAGCATACCCAAAAACGAAGCAATAATTGTCGCTGATGCAGCACCAGCGACTCCGTAGTCTAAAATGAATAAGAACACGTAGTTCAAAATAATATTGACGACAGACGTCACAATCAAACCAGCCATTGAGAGGTTCGGTGCTCCATCATTTCGCACGAAAATACTAAAAGTGTTTTCTACAGTGAAGATAAAACCAAATAATAAAATAACAAATAAGTATTGCGATACATAAGGGAATGTGGTCGCATTGGCCCCAAGCGCGTATGCTAGTGGATCCCTAAAGATAAAGGCAGTCAAACCTAATACAATAGTAAATAAGAATATGGAAATAATAGCGTGCGTAAAGATCGACCGGGCTCTTTGCGTATCCTTAGCGCCCATAGCTATCGAATATTTTGTAGCAGCACCGATACCAATCCATAAAGAAATAGCAAAAAAGATAGTATAAACGGGAGCCGAAATTCCGACTCCCGCTAATGCTTCTGCACCCAATCGATTACCGACCATGATGCCGTCTGCCACAATATTGATTGCCATTAGTAACATACCGACAGTTGAAGGTATCAAGTAACGTAAAAAGATACGTCCTACTGGCTCAGTATCTAATTGATTGAATTTGGGTGAAGAAGAATTCATTGCAAAGGACTCCTTTGAAGATCAAGTTCCATGATGAGGCAAGGGAATTCACCTACATCATCAATTTTTCCATTTAACTTAAAACCGAACTTTTCGTATAAACGCTGTGCGGCTTTATTACTTGGATAAATACTTAAGTAGATCTTATTGCATTGATACTTTTCTTCCATTCTGGTTAGTAGAAGTTTAAGAAATCTGCTAGCATAGCCTTTCCCTTGATGATGCTGATCTATCATAAAGCGATCCAGCCATACATTGCCATCTGCTTCACGTCCATGCATTGCATAGCCGACTAGTTCCTCTCCATCGTATAACCCAATAGACTTCCATTCAGGTTCAAATTGAGATTGTGCTAGTGAAAATGAATTGCTTTCAATAAAGTTCTTTTGGTTTTCGTGTACAGATAAATAGGCAACATCCTGCCAATTTTCATTCGTTACCTCACATGCGTGGAGGCTCATAATTCCATCTCGCTTTCATATTTTGTAAAACAGAAAAACTTTTAGTGTTTTATTAGTTTTTTTAGTCGTCACTTTTCTTAATAAATCCGAACAACAGGATATCCACAATAGAATCCAGTGCTTCGGTTACGGTCATGCGATTTTCGTAGAAAAATTTTCGATCAAGAGTGGAGTTCGTTGCATCTATAATCAATTTCATTAGTAACTCTATATTTTGATCGGCAATAATACCTTCATGAATACCTTGTTCAATCAATTCGCGTAGTTCATCCCATTCATGAAGTGCAGAGTGGACGCGTTCCCATTGTACGGGATGTGTTTTTCTCATCTGATCAAGGATTTGCCAGTTATAAAAATCATTATACTTTGGAATAACTGTTATGACTTTCTTGATCTTATCTACAAGTTGTAGTTCATTGTCTTTCATGATGATATCGGTTTTTTCGTCAAACTCTCGTAATGTCGAGTCAATAATCGCATCTAAAATTTCCGTTTTTGAAGAAAAATTTTCGTATAACGTCCGTTTACTGATGCCCAGTCTTTTCGCTAGATCATCCATTGTGAACTTCATACTTTTCTCATGAATTTCTTCGAGGAAAGCTTTCATAATACGTGCTTTCATTTATCGTACCCCTATCTTTATACATATCAAACAAAACTTAAAAAACAAATATAGTTTTCCTCGTTCATATCATTATAAATACTTTTAATGAAAAAAGCAAAGACTACTGCTTAAAAGTTGTATTAATTAAATATATAGGCTTATAAAACTCTTAGAATGGGTACTTTCAATGTATACGTACAAGAGAGGGTGAGATTGTATGGGTGAGAAGAAATTGGTCGTAGCTGTAGCTGGCGCAAGTGGTTATATCGGCAATAATCTATTGAAGAAACTTAAAGGGAAAGCTAAAGTTATTGGTCTGTCACGCAATGGCGATCAGAGGCAGAATACGGAAGATGTAGAGTGGCGTTCTTGTGATCTGTTTTCTATGAAAGATGCTGAGAAGAGTTTGGCAGGTGCTGATGTTGCGGTTTATCTCGTTCATTCTATGTTGAAATCAGCAAAACTATCTCAAGGAACTTTTGAAGATATGGATGTTATATTGGCGGATAATTTTGCACAGGCCGCGAAAAAACAAGGAATTAAGCAGATCGTCTATTTGGGTGGGATTATTCCAGATGAAGATGAAAAAGATTTATCCAGGCATTTGAAAAGCCGTTTGGAAGTGGAACGTATTTTGCGATCGTATACTGTTCCTGTCACCGCATTACGTGCAGGGTTGATTGTCGGCCCAAAAGGTTCTTCATTCCCAATTTTGTCGAAGCTAGTTAGACGGCTTCCGATAATGATTTTACCTAAATGGACACGTTCCGATACACAGCCCGTCGCACTCGATGATGTGATGAAATCATTAAGTTCATTAATACTAGACTTTGAACCTGCGCAACGATCTATCGATATAGGTGGTCCTGAGGTTATGACGTATAAAGTTATGATGGAGAAAACTGCAGAAGTAGCAGGGAAATCTTCACGAATGTTGGATGTTCCATTCTTCTCGCTAAGTCTATCAAGGCTTTGGTTGCGTCTCGTGACACAAACACCGAAAGAAATTGTCTATCCATTGGTGGAAAGCTTGAAACATCCAATGGTCGTGAATCCGAAGCATTATATGGAAGGTATTAGTGACGGTGAAATTCCATTTATTCAAGCGGCAAGAGAAGCGCTTGAAGCAGAAACGAAAGAAAAAGAAACACCGAAAAAGAAATCACCAATGGGGCCGCTTAAACAGGATGTACGATCTGTACAACGAATCGCGTTGCCTCATAGCTGGACAGCTGATGAGACTGCACGTTATTACGTCAAGTGGCTTTCTACTTTCCTTAATCCTTGGGTCAAGACGGAAGTAGACGACCAATTAAACTGTCGCATCGGTTTTCTAGGCGATCGAACACTATTAGAACTTAGTTATTCTGCTGATCGTAGTACAAAAGATCGCTCGCTTTACTATATAACGGGTGGATTATTAATGGATCCTGATTCCAATGAACGTGGCAGAATGGAGTTTCGAAAGATTCCGGGATCGAATGAAGTAATCATTGCCATTCATGATTATCTCCCTTCCATTCCGTGGTTTGTTTATTACGTTACACAAGCCAATATGCACGCATTTGTCATGTCTTGTTTCCGACAACATATGTACAAGTTGGGTGCAATTGAACGTGATCGATTAGGAATTGTGGCTTCTAATGTACGATAAAGAAAAATCCAGATTCGCAGTGTTGCCCTGCGAATCTGGATTTTTGAGTATTTGAATTCAATAAGTACATAAATAGACGATAGAACCAGATGTTTTGTTAGGCGTTTAAAGTCTCTTGCTTGGCTTCTGCAAGCTGACCACCTTCTTTTAAATACTTCTCTACACCTTCTGCTGCCCGATATGCCAATGCGCCAATGGTTGAAGTCGGATGATGTCCACCAAATTGAGGAAATGCGGAACCACCCACTACGAATAAGTTGTCCATCTCCCACATTTGAAGGTAGTTATTCACTGCAGATGTTTCAGGATCCGCCCCCATAATAATTCCGCCTGCGTAGTGTCCACCTGAATAGATATGATCGAACTCTTCAGGCACTTCATCCTCGTCAATGATATCGGCACCCATTTCTTTCATGATTTCACTACATTTCTCGATTCCAAATTTCGCCATATTTCGATCGTGGTCTGTGTAACGATTCGTTATACGTAATAGGGGATCTCCGTATTCATCTTTGTATGTTGGATCCAAATCTACGTAGTTATGCCACCATGACATAACAGCAGGTGTATACCATGCGACTAGTGAACGATTAGCATAATGGATTGAGTTTTTCTTGAACTCAGGTCCCCACTTTGGTGTGCCGCTTGGGACGTGGTTTGTAGAAATAGCCCCATCACCGTATTGACGCATTTCGATACCGCCACCGTTGATGAAGTCTACATTAGAGTGATCAAAATTATCACCAGCAAAGTCACTCAACGTACCACCCAGAGCACCTGCCCCCATGTAGAGATTAAACTTTTTATTTTCAAAGAAGCCTCGAGCTCCAAGGAATGTGATGTTGAATTGTCCGTTAAAGTTGCGACCAATGGTTCCTTTACGTGTGGCTGGATCATACTGTGTTCCGATTTCTGAAAGCATCAATAAACGATTATTAGTGAATGAAAATGCACCTAATACAACAACGTCTGCTGGCTGCTCATATTCAATTCCTGTACGTGTATCAGTAAACATAACACCGGTTGCCTTACCGTCTTTATGCAGAACTCGACGTACTAAAGAATTGGTGCGGATTTCGCAGTTTCCGGTTTTGCGTGCAGTCGGAATAACTGTAGCCAATGGGTCCGATTTAGCCGTAAAATCACAACCGTACATCGTACAATAAGAGCAGAACATACATGCATTTAATTTTTCACCATCTGGATTAGTATACGCTTGTGATAAGTTACCGGCAGCGACTTGGAAAGGGTGATAACCCATCCTCTCAGTCGTTTCTTTGAATAATTTTACAGCCGGTGATGCTAACATAGGCGGGTTAGGGTAATCACTTGAACGCTTGTCACCAAGTGGATCGGGCTCGCCTGAAATTCCAGCGGTTTTCTCCCACTTATCGTAATAAGGTTCCATTTCGTCATATGTAATACCCCAGTCTTGAATCGTCATGCCTTCAGGAATTTTCTCTTTCCCATACCTTTCAATAGTTTTGGAACGCAATTCAAAATCGATAGCTCTCCAGCGATATGTAGCACCTGCCCAGTGAACACTACCCCCACCTAGATCGGTACCAGCCATCATTTCTGCTCTTGTTCGGACAGGGAGAGCGGTATCTTCAATTTTCACGCGTGAAGTAATCGTTTCAGGAGATAAGTTTTGCATCATTTCATAACGATCTGTATAACGCAATTCGTCTTTAACTCCTATATAGTCTTGTCGATCTTGTTTTTTACCTCGTTCAAGTGTTACTACCTGGTATCCGGCCTTGGCCAGCTCTGCAGAAACTACTCCACCTGCCCAGCCGCTTCCTACTACGACTACATCTACCTTTTTTAATTTCTTTGCCATATGAGTTCCTCCTGTTTTTAATGACCTTGATAATTTCGTAAGCTTTCAGGTTTCATTACGATGAAGTCTTCTTTTTCTATATCCGCGGTATAGCTCATACGTGGACCGGGGAATTCTTTCATCCTCCAGCCTTCCATATTGCGATTTCCACCATAGACGGGGTCAGCATAAGCTCCTTCAATAGTTGTTTGTAATAATAGATTAAAGAATGTTGTCGAAGCGACACCGTTCATCTTCGCTTTACCATCGTCAAACATCTGCAAAATCTCATCTTGCTGTTTCGGCTCTAGCTTATGGAAGTTCGTTTTGAATTTCTCCTGTGCGGTTTGTTCCAATGCTTGTACACCTTCCATGAAAATATCTCCCCTTGTCATAGGTGTCTGATATCTAAAGGCTGGTGTAGGTACTTGCGTTTCGGCATTTGGACCTTGGTCTTGGGTCGAATCTGCTTGGCTTTCATATGCGTCTACCACACCTGTCTGCAAAAACGGCCCTTTCATATATTCTTTTGCATTCATTCCCCATTCGCCAGCAAGCTGTCGGTCGATAAAGTAGGGGACACCTAGTTCAATAGCGCCTGGTCCTAAATCGTCGGTAGGAAATAACCTTTCAGTAGCAGCAGAAAGGATAAGAAAATCTTCGCTATTACTAAAGAATGTACGTGCTTCTAATAAGTGGCTGACTTCTTTTTCTGAGTTAATAGGTGCATTTGGTTTTTGTAGCTGGTTAGTCAATAGACCACCGAATAATGATCCGCCAACTAGACCTCCCGCCACTAAGCCGGTATTTTTAATGAAATTTCTACGACTAATTCCTTTTTGTGTATCCTCATGCGGTCTATGTTCTGTCACTTTATTCTCCTCCTTGTATAAGACTTTCATATTTTACCAATAGCACTCCTACATATCATGTTGTGATGAATGTCTAGAGATTATACATAATGTAACTTTTTGTAAATAAAACTTTTGAACAAACGAAATATTCAGTTAAATATAAGTAGGAAGAAAAAACCTCTGAAATACTTTAATTGATTTCAGGGGTTTTGAGCTTCTATTATTTACTGTTTTTTATTAGTCTTTGTTTTCATCGTCTGGTTCCATATCTACTTCAGGCTCCTCCATATCTGCATCATCATTTGGTGTAACATCAGCTGGCTGATCTACTTCAACGTCAACATCATCATTTTCATCAATAACCGGGTCATCGTCACCGCATGCACTGAGGACGCCGACAGAGAGAATTGCCGCTGCTCCCACTTTGAATAAGTTGTTTTTCTTGAGATTAGTTAAATTCATTATACGTATCCTCCTAGAAATGTTTGATAGACTTGCTACGTTTATAATAGCCGGATTTAGTGTTTATAAACATGTAAGATATAAAATAAAGCTTTAGTACCTTTAATGTGACTGGCTAAAGTAGCATGATACAAAATGAATACGTTGCATAAACTGAAAGAAAAACATATAACAAGTTGAGAAAAATGAAGAAAGATAGTGGAAGTGCTATGATATATATATACTTGCCTATTTCCAGAGAAATGGACTATATAAATTACTCGAAATGGCTCATCAATAAAGGAGAGAATGTTTTATGAAAAAAGAAGAACAACAGAATTTATTCAAAGAAATTATGGGGAATTACCCCACTGGTGTAACAGTGGTTACTGCAGTAACTGAAGACGGTACACCAGTCGGACTGACAGTAAACTCGTTTGCTTCTGTATCCTTGGATCCTATGCTTCTCTTATGGTCGATCGATCACAGAGTTTCTTCGATCAAAGCATTCACTGAAGGCGGTAAATTTGCTGTACACGTACTTGCAGGAGATCAAAAGGAACTTTGTAGTACATTTGCAAGCCGTGTAGAGGATCGTTTCTCTACATGTGAATGGGAAATGTCGGATAATGGTTTACCGATTATTGAAGACGCATTCGGTGTGTTTGAATGTAAGACTTTCCAGACGATTGAAGCAGGAGACCACACCATTATTATTGGTGAAGTAGTTGATCTAAAAGTTGAGAAAAACAAAGATCCTATGTTATATCATCGTAGAGTGTTTGGATCTGTACCACCAGTTTTCTATGAACAAGATAACAAAGCTTAAATTTAATGTATATATGCCGTTATATATAAAGCCGTCTCCCAAACGAGACGGCTTTTCTTCATATAGTCCACTATTATTTTCGTTTCATCCAGCTTTCTAATGAATGGACGGCAATTCCATGGAATTCTTCAGAATGATTAAATGATCGCTCTACTTCCTTTAACTGATTCTCCATATACGTATTACTCTTACCAAAGAACGACAGGTAATCACCTTCAGACGATTTACTAGTTTCTATTGCTACGCGTGCATGCTTACCAGCAGCGTTAGCATAATCCATTTCGCTTTGCGCTAAACTGATTATTCCGTTACGGCCATTAGCCTTGTTACGGTAGGCCATGACATTTATGCTGTCGGATTGGTCGATTAGCCATTCAGATAGAATGCCATCACCCATGTTAGTCGTATAGAAGGTTTGATCAAACCAAAATGGTATATCGATTCCAAAGTGCAGTCCAAGAAGAGCAGATTCTCCCGCAGCAAATCGAATATTTTGCTGATAGCTCTCAATAGTGTTTTGTAAACTAGAATTCCACGTTGGCAGTATGTATGGCTCTATGTCCAAATGAATACCAGCGAATTGTTCAGTCTTATCCGAAATGGATTGATACTTTTCAACCCAACGGAAGAAACTTTGTACAGAATCTTGGTCAGTTGCCCAATGGGGTGCACCGTCAAGAGCGTGTACTTCAATATTATGTTCACTAGCTTTTTGAATAAAGTGTTGATATGCATCATCTGGTATATCTGCGTTGACTTGTAAATATAGAGTAGATACGTTCTTTTGATCTAAAAAGCCAATGAGTAAATCAGACTTATCCACTATTTGGGATGTGTGCCACAACCAAGTGGATTTTGGTTGATCGACGCGCATAGTTAGTATGGGTTTTAACCATATGAAGTTAGATAGAACCAATAAAATCGCTGCCAACCAAATTAGTCGTACTTTTTTCGACATAGTAGTCACCTTTCTTTAGAAACATAAGATAAAGTAGAACGGTGTAATCTAATAGTCCTGCATATTCATTATACAATAATTTTTGCAAAGGAATATAGTATATTAAGACTAAAGATATGTAAATGTTAATTGTATACAAGAATAATAGATGATATAATAATACTAGAATTGCGGTTGTAAGACAACAGTCGACAAGAGTAAAGGAGAGACTAGATAGTGAAAAAAATAGTAATAGCACTAGTATTGATCTTACTTGTCTTGTCGCCACGAATTTATTGGACACTCAAAGAAGAAAAGATCATGGATATAGCAGTAATTGATAAGTCCGTTGCCAAAAAGGATTATCGCGAGCATAACGGTTTATTCCATATATTAAAAGGAAAGAAAATTGTACGTCCTGATGGAGAGTTCTATGATCTCGAACTCGATTATTATGGATTTGATCCATATGATCAAATAGCTATGGAACCGTTCCGGACCCGACCACTTGATATGATTTATGTAGCAGATACTTATGGTGTATTCAGTGACGATCTTAAGGACAAGCCCGATGGTTCACGGTCTGAACTTTTATATGGTGGAATGGAACTGCTAGAGTGGCGAGAATTAATGGCAAGTAAGGATGAAAGCACAACATTGATTGCCGAGTTTAATAGTTTTGCATCACCTACCAGTAAAGAAATGAGTGCGATCATGCAAAATGACCTAGGAATTACCTGGTCAGGTTGGATTGGACGCTATTTCACTGACTTGGGCAATGAAGAAGTCCCCCATTGGCTTATTGATGGGTATAAGGAGCAGATGAATAGTGAGTGGTTCTTTTCGGGTGCAGGCCTTACATTTGTCCATACATCGGGTGAAGTGATTGTCTTGGATGGACAGGAAAATAAAAGTGCTGCCCATTTTGAGTTGACAAAAGACGGAAAAGAAAAATTTCCAAGAGTGTATTCATCTGATTATCTTTATTGGTTTGATGTAGTCGAGCCGTTTAAAAATACGAATGTATTGGCAACTTATGAATTTGATTTAACCGAAAAGGGACGCAGTGTTTTACTTGAGGCTGGCATACCTGAAACATTCCCTGCAGTATTACACCAGGAACAGAATAATACATATTATTTTGCAGGAGACTATGCAGATTTTGATAAAAAGCCAATTGTGAAATGGCAGGGGATACATAATGTGTATAAATACTTTGCCAAAGATGTCTCGGCTTTCTACTGGTTAACATATTTCCCAATGATGGAAGAAATTTTGGATGAAACCTATGATAGGAAAAATAGTGAAAATGAAAGCAATTGAAACTATAAATCATTCCTTAAAACGCTGTTTTAATGGGTTGTGAAGTACATTATAATGGAAGTTTTGTTGTCCGTAAGATGCAAAAGAATTCCGTTATTGGATCATAACAGTAGGGGCAATAACATTATAAGATCGGCTGACACTCATGGGCTTACCCGAAGAAATTCTAACAGTAAATTAGCTGAAGAAAGGTGTAATCGGTATGAAAACCAAAAATAGTGAACTAAATATGTTGGATGCTTCACTCTTTCCGCAACTCTTTTATTGGCAAATGGCGAATACGAAACGTTTTCGGCAAGTATTCACTATAGTCTTTGTAAAAAGTCCTGAAAGTCCTGAAATTAAGAAGATCCTCCTCGAGCAAATACGTAACTCTGATTTATTGTTCAATTTCCCGACAGGTAAACCGGATATTATTTTAATGGCTAATACAGGTGAAGAAGAGGCAGATGTCTTTATTGATAGATTACGCCATACAGAATCAACTCGTTCGTATCGGGTAGGTGTTTCAGTAATCGAAATTCGTAATGGAGATGCCACGCTTGAAGAAGTATTACAGATAGGGAATGATTCGGTTAACAGTGCTTTACAACTACCTGGGAATACACCTTTTATAAAAGACCGCACACTTAAAAAATTGGAGAGACAATGTGTGCGAGTGAGTATTATTGATGAAGATCCCGTTGTCACGATGGTTATACAAAAACTAGTGGAGCGCGTAAAGATAAAACAACTTGATCTGGAAATTCGCGTGTTTCATGACGGCCAATTCTTTATTGAATCTGACTGGTATCAATCGTCTCACACTCATTTAGTTATTGTGAATGACATTCTTCCAAGAAAAAATGGTTTAGAAGTGTTATACACACTACGTGAATTACCGAATTCTCAGAAATACCATGTATTTATGATGACGAAGCGAAAAAGTGAAGCAGAAATGATTTTTGCTTATGAAAATGGTGTAGATGATTATATAACGAAACCCTTTAATCCACATTTATTTGAAGCGCAAATTACGAAAGTGTTGAATCGTATTTATTATGGATAAGTTATTAGTTTCATTGTTACTAGTCATCGTGGCCTTGTTAATCATACTTTTCGGTATGTTCTTTTTACTCGTTTTTTATAGAATGCAAGAAATGAAAAACAAGAAAGGAATTAGAGAGTATATCGAAGCTCGAAAAGATGACTGGTATGAATATTTACTAGGAGATGGCATGCCGATTGAAGTCCTTATGCCCAACGGACCACTAGAACTCGAAGCGATTGATGAATTGTTTTTTCGTTTTAGCTACCATTTTTCTTCCGATGAAATCAACAAAAAAGTTAATACTTTTGCAGCGTTATACATGAGTGACTACTATAGTAAGAATCTCCATAGTCGGAGCAGTGGTGTACGTATTAATGCACTCAATAAGATCAGTTTATTCAATTTAACATTTATGCTGGATCCTGTTTCCAAGGTATTGGCCAAAAGAAAGATTTATCCAAAAGCAGAATATCTATTGATTTACGAGATAATAATAAAGTTTTCTCGTACTGATTTTATTGCACATTTTATCCACCCTAAAGTTCCACTAGGCGAGTTTGATTATAAAAGGCTATTGTTAGAATTGGATGAGACACAAATTAGTTTACTAGCTGAAGACTTTAACGAATTACCTGACGTATTGCAATTGACGTTGATTGAAATTATAGGTGTTCGTCACTATCTCGATTGGCTTCCGCTGTTACATGAATGCCTGGATAGCCCGGCACAAGAATTGCGGATCCGCGCGTTAAAGAGTATAGCTAAATTGGAAGTCGCAGATGCGCTCAAATTATATGAAGGTTTTTCACATTCAGATGTTTGGGAAGAACGGTTGATGACTGCCAAGATTTTTCGTTCTGCTCCTACAGAAGAAGCATTGCCTGTTCTTAAACACTTGATAAAGGATTCTACTTATCCAGTTCGCGCGCAAGCTGCAAAATCGATAAAATCATTAAAAAATGGTCAACAAGCACTTTATTCTGTCATTACCACTTCATCTGATGAGTTCGCGGTGGATGTAGCTGAAGAGATGCTCGGAAAGGAGTAATGAGATGAACTTACCTGAAATTACTTCCTCGGTTTTTGCGTTTGTTGGCTATATATTGCTCGTATATATGTTGGCTGTTATTTTCTCATATACGTCGATGTTAATCATCGCATTCACTCAGTTAGGAAAAGAACGAAAGTTACAGAAGAATTTATCGGATGAAGGTGCAGTAGATTTTATATACACACAGCCTGTAACCGTAATCGTCCCTGCTTATAATGAGCAGGAGGGGGTGCTTGGCAACATCTATTCTTTGTTGGCACTGCAGTATCCTGAATTTGAGATACTTGTAGTTAATGATGGTTCTACCGATAATACCGAAGATATCGTGATTGAGCATTTCAATATGAGACCCATTCGAAAAGTAGTGAATCAGCAAATTGAAACACAGCCTATCGAAACAATTTATCAATCTGATATGCACCCCAATTTACTTTTGATTACGAAAGTGAATGGCGGAAAAGCGGATGCTTTAAATGTAGGCATCAATGTGTCAAAGTATCCATATTTCTGTTCGATTGATGGGGATTCAATATTGGATCGCACATCACTCTTGCGTGTAATGAAGCCTATCATGGAGTCTAATAAAGAAGTTATTGCGACAGGCGGCAACGTCCGGATTGCCAATGGATATGAAATCCAAATGGGGCAAGTTGTCAAAGAAGGCTTGCCAAGCTCAACTATTGTGATGATGCAAATTGTAGAGTATATGCGTGCGTTTCTAATGGGACGTATGGCGCTTAGTAAATATAATCTAGTATTAATCATATCGGGTGCATTCAGTGTTTTTTCGAAAAAATGGGTGTTACAAGTAGGTGGTTACGCCAAGAATACAGTCGGCGAGGACATGGAACTTGTGGTTAAGCTCCATGAGGAAATATCGGATCGTAAAGAAGATAAAGAAATCGTCTTTACACCGGATCCTGTTTGTTGGACGGAAGCTCCTGATAACTTCAAGGATCTACGCACACAGCGCCGACGTTGGCATCAAGGACTGGCTGAAAGTCTTTGGTTGCATAAAAAGATGGCATTCAATCCGAAGTATGGTTCAGTAGGTATGATATCGATTCCGTATTTCTTATTCATTGAATTACTTGGACCATTAATTGAATTGGCTGGCTATGCGTACATTGTGCTTTCTTTATTCATGGGAGAGGTGTATATGATCTTCGCGGGCATTTTAGGATTATTATTTATTCTATATGGATCCCTGTTTTCAATGGCATCGGTATTATTGGAAGCATGGAGCCGTAACACCTATCCGAAAGTGCAAGATCTATTTCGTTTAGTAATGCTATCGTTAACTGAAGTATTTTGGTATCGTCCGCTAACGTTAGTTTGGCGCGCTGAAGGAATTATACGTGCACTGCGTGGTAAACGTGAGTGGGGGAGCATCCAACGTAGGGGATTATCTGAAGACAGTGAATGAAAAATGCCTGAAGGATCGACTTGACCGATCTTTCAGGCATTTTTTCTTTGTAGGGAATTACTATAGTTATTAACTTAATTTATCATCTGCGGTAATATCATTCGGTTCACGCACTAAATAGTATTTACCTTTTGTATACTTAGCAATGATTACTGTCAGTATAGCAGCCAGTATAGCAGCGACAAATGCAGCTGTAGATTGTAGGAATATACCTAGATAACCAGACGCCGCAACGGCGCCAAATGTACTTGCTATCAGTAACGAAGCGACACCGACTGGGTTCCACTTGTACAAGTACTCTTGTCGAGCGACATAATAGGTCGGACCAATTTTCAGCCACTTTTTGACGACCAATGCATCCGTCACTAGAATAGCAGCCCACGAAAATAGGAAAACACCCTGGAATGTCATGACTGTATCTAGATGATCCACGATTCCACCAAGCATCAGTAATATAGCACTTACAGCTGAGACGACTACCCAGAATCTGCGTCCCGGTGTGAAACGGAATACATTTTCGAAGAAATTTGATAGCGATAGGGAACTGCTGTAAATATTCGTTACATTAATTCGTAACTGTGTCAGCATCGTAAACAATGCTCCACCAATACCTAGCAATAGTACGATGTATACACCGGGATCCTTTTCCAAGAAACGTACGCCAAACCAAATTCCAAGTCCGCCCATTACACCGTAACAGAAAATTTGAGGAATGAAACCGATTGCAATAGAACCAAATTTTCGGTCGGATGGTTTTAAGAAACGGGCATAATCTGATGCGAGTAAAGCAGTCAATCCCATGATTCCATTATGCATTCCGATACAGAACAATAATGCTGTTCCACCAAATTCGACACCTTCAGGCATGTACGAAAACACGGAACCTGTATAAACAGCCGGTTTAATAAATGATAAAACAATAGCTGCAACAAGAAACACAAGAAAAACTGGCATAGACCATTTTTGAAGTTTGTCTAGCTGCTCAATACCGAACCAATTCAAGGGAATGACAAGTGTCCCAAAGACGACAATCAAAATCCACTTTGGAAAGTCAGGCATGAAAATGTGCACAGCCGATACAAGAATTAGTCCTTCAAATGCACAATACATAATGAAGTTTGAGGCGTAAATCAATGATGTTAGCGATGAGCCAATATAACCAAACCCGCCTCCGCGTGATAATAGATTCACGTTCATTCCGGACTTAGCCGATAAGTAGGCAATCACGGTACCGAGTAAGCCTGCTACAATTATGGCATAGATTGCGGACACAATAGCGTTTGGTGCACCGAATTGCAAAGCCATGACGCTGCCCATTTGAAAGTAAAAGATGGCAGTCGCGATTCCGAACGTGATGTTCGTAATGCTTAGCCAACTTTTAGTACGGTCTTCTAGAGGTACACGATCTAAGGAATAATCCTTTTCCGTTTCCTCTTCTTCCATAGTATTTAATGTTTTTTCTTCTTCCGTTGTCATACACATCAGCTCCTTGTAGTAAGTAGTCAACCCCTTCTGCCAGCTTAGCTAGCACGTTCTTATTCATATCGGAAATTGAGTTTGATTCGTCCATTGATTTGACACGTCAATAGTTTAACAAAAACATAATGAAAAAATCAAGGATAGCATAGCTTTGTATTGGCGATAGTGAAAGAACTTGATTTTCTAGATGATTATAGCCTATCTTTTCTTCAAGAAAAAATTTGCTAACGCTTATAATGTATTTTGTTTAGTGAAAATAGTAAAAATGAATTCAGCATTATAACCGCTCCTTTAGGTTTTTCTAGAGATTTATTAAAGTTCATTATTTACGCCACGTCGCTTGGCAGATTCCTCGTACGCAGCGGAGCGAAATAGTAATACCGGATCATCGCTACATTCTATTCCTTCTATAGTAACTGTTGGATCGAAAACAAAGGCTTCTGCGTTATCTGCACGAAGAGAGTTCAGTGTCAGAGTTCCTGCCTCAATTTTCTTTCGGTCATTCGGCCAGGCAATAGTGGGGTCACTCGTTTGATCTCCTTGTTCAGCTAATTGCATAAGTAAGCGAAAACGTACAGGATGTCCTTGTTCTACTTTATGAATGAGTTCGTTTTCCATAGAGTTGCCTTCCGTATCAAAGTCATTTTGAGGTACAGGTTGCCATTCAAATCGCACGGCTTGTCTATCAAAGTCCATATTCTTCAAAAAGTACGCATGAATAGAATAGTAATGAAGGGTTTCGAAATTACGATACGGTTTCAGTTCTTTTAAAATGGAAGCAAATGCTTTGTACTCTGTGTCATGCATCAGAGCATCTATTCGTTGTGACCATGTACTGTTTGAATCAAATGCCTGTATTAGACGAATAAAGGCTTCTGGAGTTTTACTAATGAAGATTGGTATATTAACCATAGTCAAGTTTGTAAATGTACCATCAGATAATTGAAAGCGCACTGCCATTCCTTTAATTGGATTCAAACGCTCATTCGGGTTCGGGCTCGTAGAACTGTGAGAAAAACGTACAACAGCAGGAACTTCAGATTGCTGTAGATGAGTAGCTATTGTCCAAGGCATTGCGGCTCCGGTTGGTTTGAAAGTGGCATCAAATGCAACTCCGGTCGCGTGCGCACGTCGCAAACTACTTTCCGTATGTACAGCTGACTCAATGGAATCAATTGCTTCTTTAGCGGTTAAGGGATTCTGATTATTCATTCGAAAACACTCCTTTACTTACCAACATACCCTTCATTAAATAAAACTAACCGATTAGAAAGTAGCAAAAAGGGTAATACTAGGGTTAATACGACATCTAGGAGGAATATTTTTATGAAACGTTTAGTAATAACAGGGGTATCAGTCATGGCGCTTGCATTGGCGGGATGTGGAACGAATGCGAAAGATGATAAAGTAGAAGAAAATTCTAATGCAGCTAATCCGCCGGTAGAGCAACCATTAGAACCAGCTACTGATGATACAAATCAAAATACTGATGGAGCTGTACCAGATACTACAACAGATTCCTCGACTGACTCGGCAACAGGAGATATGCAAGCCAACATGGACAAGCTATCATTTAAAGAAATTGAATTAGATGTTTCATACGGAAAAGACAAAGAGTATGAAGCGGAAATTGAACAAGATGAAAATGAACCAATTAAAGCCAAAGTAGAAGATGAACTAAATGAAATTTATTTGAAAGGTCAGGAAGCATTTGATGATGTATATTCAAAAGTGAAAAACCTAGATGTGACAAAAGATAGCTCGCAGCAAGAAACAATTGATCGTATACTAGAAGCTTTTAATCTTCAAGCGGATTATGAAAAATTCGAAGTGGAAATCAAATTCAACGATGGTAGTAAGCTTGAGGTAGAAGATCGTAAATAATCAAGCTTTTTTAAATGCGATAGAAGTAAATAGCAAGTAATCACCGTTGTGTTATAAAATATATCAGTAAATTAAAAATCTCGGTATTTCCTATAAAGGAAGTACCGAGATTTTTTTATAGATAGTATAAAATAAGCGCCAAAATCATTAAAATGAAAGTTGGCATACCTGCAATGAAGAACCAAGCTGGACTCGCCGACATTACTTCGGATGGAGCACGCATAGATTCGATAGCTTCTCTTTGACCTTTTCTAGCAAACACTTTACGTGAACTCGTCATGAAGAAGTCGAAGAAGCCAGTACGGACGACAAACACAAGCCCACCAAAGAATAACAAAAGACCACTGACGAAAAAGGAAGCATTAATATAGCCTAATAATGAGATTTTACCGTATACTGAATAGGCAGAAATAATAATCACCAGCTGCGATATGAGAAATACAATACTATTACGTTTCATAGAAGTCCTTCTTTTCTTAATTAATGTTGATAGCTACTGTCTATCATACAAGAAATGAGTAAGAATGTGTAGAATCTTCAATAATAGTTTAAAATTAAGATAATATTGTTGTTAGCGTTTACATTCGGAAGTTTTTCTTGTATAATGAAAAAGTTAGTACTTCAAAAACACCAAAGGGGAGGTCAACAATTTGAAGAGCAATAAGTGGCTTTTATTAATGGCACTAACATTAGTGCTAAGTATGTTCTTAGCTGCATGTGGCGGTTCGAAAGACGAAGAAAAGCCGGCAGCAGATGGGGACGACAAGGACAAGGATGCGGCAACTGAAGAACCAGAAGAAAAACAGCATGCCAAAGATGAAGAAGGAGAGCCAGATGCTGAGCAAGTATTATACTTAGCTGAATCTGCTGCTATCCCATCTGTTGACTCATCAATCGTAGAAGACGCAGTTGGCTTCAACGTGTTGAATAATATCAACGAAGGTTTATACCGTTTAAACCAAGAAAATATCGCAGAACCTGCAATGGCTGCTGAAGAAGCAGAAGTAAGTGAAGATGGATTGACTTATACATTCAAACTTCGTGATGCAATGTGGGCTGATGAAACACCTGTAACAGCTGAAGATTTCGTTTATGCTTGGCAGCGTGCAATTGATCCAGCAACTGGTTCACCTTACGGACCATTCATGATGTCTGGTGTAGTAGAAAACGCAACAGCAATTTCTGAAGAAAAAATGGAAGTATCTGAGCTTGGCGTTAAAGCTATAGATGAGAAGACGTTTGAAGTTAAACTTGAGCGTCCAGTACCATATTTCTTGTCACTTATGTCATTCGGAACTTTCTATCCACTTAAAGAAGAGTTTGTAGCTTCTAAAGCGGATGCATTTGCAACAAACTCTGATAACCTTCTTTCAAATGGACCATTCGTTTTAACTAAATGGGATGGAACAGGCGATAGCTGGACTTATGTTAAGAACGAACATTACTGGGATGCAGAAAACGTTAAACTTAATGAAATTCATGTAAACGTTGTAAAAGATTCTGCAACTGCAATTAAACTTTATCAAGATGGTAAGTTGGATCGTGCCGGAGTTTCTGGTGACCTAGCTATGCAATACCGTGATGATGAAGAAGCAGTTATTCAACCAGAAACATCTGTATTCTATTTCAAGTTTAACCAAGAGCGTGATGGTAAAGAAACACCACTTGCGAACGAGAACATTCGTAAAGCTATTGCTAAATCTTTCGAAAAGGAAGATATGGTAGATGTAGTACTAGCTAACGGTTCATTAGCTGCAAACTTCTTAGTACCAACAAACTTTGCATTTGATGAAAACGAAAAAGACTTCCGTGATTTAAGCGGCAACCACTTAGAGTACAATGTGGAAGAAGCACAAGATCATTGGAAAAAAGGTCTTGAAGAACTAGGTGTTGAATCTCTTGATCTAGAAATTCTTGGTGGCGACACTGAACTTTCTAAGAAAATGGACGAGTACTTCAAGTCTCAATTAGAAGGTAACCTAGAAGGACTTAAAATTTCGTTGAAAGAAGTACCATTCTCCGTACGTTTGGATTTGGATGGCAACCAAGACTATGATATTCAAGTATCAGGTTGGGGACCAGACTTCCAGGATCCGATTTCATTCTTGGATCTATTTGTAACAGATGGTACAAATAACTTGATGTCTTACTCTAATCCAGAGTACGATAAATTGATTGAAGATTCTAAAGGTGAATTGGCTCTTAAGCCTGAGGAGCGTTATGAAGCATTCGCACAAGCTGAGAAAATTCTACTTGATGATGACGCTGCAATTGCACCAATTTACCAACGCGGTTTGATCTTCTTGCATAAGCCATACTTCAAAGGCTTAGTTGATCATCCATTCGGAGCGGACTATAGCTTCAAGTGGGCGTATATTTCAGGTAAGTAATAGTATCGTTGTAAAGTCTTGAGTTTAATAGGGGAGAGTATATGGGGATCTGTATTCCATATACTCTCTTTTTAGTAACAGCGAATAGTTGCAATATTTAAAAAGTATTTTGTCGAAAATTGTCAAGTGATTACTAATAAGTAAAGTAAGAAACTCTTTTGGAGGTGTAACGTACCGTGGTTAAGTATATTGGAAAACGCATAGTATATATGTTTATAACGCTATTTTTAATTGCAACTGCCTCTTTTTTCCTCATGCAGACATTGCCTGGTTCACCAATTGCTTCTTACAATAAGTTGAATGATACACAAAAAGCGATTGTTGAAAAGAAATATGGGATCGATAAGCCTAAGCCTGTGCAGTATGCAATCTATATGAAAAATTTGGCTAAAGGTGACTTGGGGACGTCCTTTGTATTTAAAGGTAAGAGTGTCAACGACTTATTGGCTAAAAGATTGAAACCTTCTTTAATCTTGGGAGCGCAAGCGATGGTCTTCGGGACCATTGTCGGTATCCTGCTTGGTATGCTTGCAGCATTAAAGCATAATACATTTTGGGATTACGGAAGCACCTTCTTGGCAATACTAGGTATTTCTATTCCTTCCTTTGTATTTGCATCATTGTTGCAATATTGGATTGCTTCAGAGTGGCATCTATTACCGGTCGGTTTGTGGAATGACGGTTGGAAGTCAAGTGTCCTGCCATCGCTTGCACTCGCTATGGGGCCACTAGCCCTATCCGCGCGCTTTATACGGACTGAGATGATAGAAGTATTGAATTCAGATTATATTATTTTAGCAAAAGCAAAAGGTGCCAATGGGTTTGAAATTGCTTTCAAACACGCATTCCGAAATGCATTAATACCTTTAATCACGGTTCTTGGACCACTTGCAGCTGGTTTGGTAACAGGTTCACTAGTAGTAGAACAAATTTTTGCAATTCCAGGAATTGGTGAGCAATTCGTATCGTCTATCATGACGAATGACCATGCCACGATCATGGGTACGACATTATTGTTCTCAGCATTCCTTATTGTAGTTATTTTTATTGTGGATATTTTATACGGGGTTATCGATCCACGTATCCGTGTGTCTGGAGGTAAGGGATAATGCGTATTGAAAACGAACAAGAAAAATTAACACCAGAAGATTTTGAGCGAGTGACAATTGACGCGCATCATTCCGAACGTATAGAGAAACCAAGTTTGAGTTTCTGGCAAGATGCATGGTTAGGACTCCGTAAAAATAAAGCAGCTATTGTCAGTATGGTCGTTCTTCTATTAGTTATACTGATGGCATTAATCGGTCCACATTTAAATGGGCATGCGGGTGACACGCAAAACTTACGTCACGCCAACTTACCACCTAAAATTCCTGGTATTGAAGCAACAGGACTATTTGATGGGGACGGTAAATTAGCTGGAAAAACTGTCAATCTATATGAAATGAAGAAAGTTGACGAGTACTATTGGTTTGGTACAGATGGACTTGGTCGTGATTTATTTACACGACTTTGGGAAGGTTCTCGTGTATCACTATTCATCGCATTTGTAGCCGCGGCTATTGATATGGTTATAGGGGTAGCTTATGGTGGGATTTCCGGATACTTTGGTGGACGGACAGACGACATCATGCAACGGATTGTTGAGATATTGATCGGTATACCTACATTAATTGTCGTCATTTTGATGATTATGATCATGGACCCAGGAATAACTGCGATAATTGTCGCCATCACCATAACCGGTTGGATAGGGATGTCGCGGATTGTACGAGCACAGACATTAAAATATAAATCCCAGGAGTTCGTTTTGGCTTCACGTACGCTAGGTGCCAAAGATGGCAAAATCATTACAAAGCACTTGTTGCCGAATATGCTTGGAATTATTATCATCAATACAATGTTCACGATTCCAAATGCCATTTTCTTTGAGGCATTTCTAAGCTTTATCGGAATTGGACTCCAGCCACCAGCTGCTTCATTAGGTACATTGATCAATGACGGATATAAAGTGATGGAGAATCAACCATACGTCTTATTGTTCCCGGCTATTGTTATCAGTGTTCTTATGATTGCATTTAACTTGATTGGTGATGGACTGCGTGATGCACTAGATCCTAAAATGAAAGATTAAGAGGAGGAGAGCAAGTTGACAAAAATATTAGAAGTAAAAGACCTCGAGCTTTCCTTCCATACATTTGCAGGTGAAGTGAAAGCTATCCGTGGTGTAAACTTTGATTTACACAAAGGTGAAACGCTCGCAATCGTAGGTGAGTCGGGATCAGGTAAATCGGTAACAACGAAATCGATCATGCGACTTCTTCCAGAGTCGAGTGCTGAATATAAAAATGGAGAAATTTTATTTGAAGGAAAAGATCTAACGAAGATCCCTGAAAAAGATATGCAAAAGATTCGTGGGAAAGACATTTCGATGATCTTCCAGGATCCAATGACTTCATTAAACCCGACTATGACAATTGGTAGACAAATTATGGAACCTATATTAAAACATCAGAAGCTGAACAAGTCAGCAGCACGCAAGCAGACGATTGAGCTATTGAATCTTGTAGGCATTCCTAATGCGGAAAATCGTTATAAAATGTATCCGCATCAATTTTCGGGCGGACAACGCCAGCGTATCGTTATTGCAATTGCGCTAGCATGTAATCCGAAAGTGTTGATTGCAGATGAGCCAACTACGGCACTAGATGTAACGATTCAAGCGCAGATTCTAGAGTTAATGAAAGAAATCCAAAGGAAGACAGATACGTCTATCATATTTATCACGCATGATCTAGGTGTTGTAGCAAACGTTGCAGACCGTGTAGCTGTTATGTATGGTGGTCGAATTGTTGAAATAGGCACAGTGGATGAAATCTTCTATAATCCACAACACCCATACACTTGGGGCTTGCTAAGCTCTATGCCATCCATGGATTTAGCGGATCAAAAACTTTATGCAATTCCGGGAACACCGCCTGATTTATTGAATCCTCCAAAAGGTGATGCTTTCGCGTTGCGGAGCGAATATGCCATGAAGATTGATATGGAACGTCGGGCTCCGTTCTTTAAAGTGAGTGATACACATTATGCTGCGACATGGTTATTGCACCCACAAGCACCACAGGTTGAACCGCCAGCGCTTGTTATTGAACGTATGAAAACATTTAAGGGTAGCCGGTACTATGTTGAACAGACGGGAGGTACTGTGTGATGTCAGATAATTTAATTGAAGTACGTAATTTGAAACAATATTTTAACGCTGGGAAATCAACTGAAGTACGTGCGATTGATGACATTAGCTTCACTATTAAACGTGGTGAAACATTCGGTTTAGTAGGGGAGTCAGGTTGCGGTAAGTCCACAACAGGTCGTACTATGATCCGATTATATGACGCGACAGCGGGTCAAGTTCTTTACAATGGTGTAGATGTACACGCACCGAAAAGTAAAAAGGAAAATCACGTATTGAATAGAAAGATGCAAATGATTTTCCAAGATCCTTACGCTTCATTGAATCCGAGAATGAAAGTGCTAGATATTATCGCTGAAGGACTCGATATACATGGTCTAGTAAAAGGCAAAGCAGACCGCAAGCAACGAGTAATTGATTTGCTTGAAACTGTTGGGTTGAATCGTGAACACGCTGAACGTTACCCCCATGAGTTCTCAGGTGGTCAGCGTCAACGTATCGGAATTGCTCGTGCATTAGCCGTAGATCCCGAATTCATCATTGCGGATGAGCCAATATCGGCACTCGACGTTTCTATTCAAGCACAAGTTGTAAACTTGTTGAAGGAATTACAGGAAGAGAAAGGCTTGACATATTTATTCATTGCCCATGATTTATCAATGGTTAAATATATCTCCGATCGCATTGGTGTAATGTACTTTGGTAAACTGGTAGAGATGGCTCCAGCGGATGAATTATACCGAAATCCGATGCATGCTTATACGAAGTCTCTACTGTCAGCAATTCCTTTACCGGACCCAGTTTATGAGCGGTCACGTGTACGCCATCCGTATAATCCGAAAGATCATCAATACGAACCAGAGGATAAAGTGGAATTTCGTGAAGTTGCTCCTGAACACTTTGTTTTGTGCTCAGAAAAAGAATTTAACGAGATGCAAGTTGCACGTGTATAAGATAGAAACTCCTCTGACTATTGAAAAGTCAGGGGAGTTTTTTTATTCTATCAGTTGAAAAAGTCTTCAAGTAAATTATCGTGTTGAATGAGACATTTACAGTTTACTTCTATTGATGAAGATAGATTATTCATATTTCTAAGTCTTATATAGAAGAATATGCTACTATAAATAAAAGAATCTATTGAAAACGACGGGATGTGTGAAAAATAAAGAATTTAGCAGACACGATACAAAAACAGTTAATGGAAGCGTTAATTAACGGAAGTAGAGTTTCAGCAATCGTGACAGATGCATCACAAGACGACAATCCTATAATTTTTGTGAATAAAACGTTCGAAACTATGACGGGCTATACCGAAGATGAGGTATTGGGGCGAAATTGCAGATTTCTACAAGGAGAGGATACGGATCCGTCTACTGTGATGAAAATTAGAAGGGCGGTAGCAGAAAGAAATCCTCTTACAGTTGTGATAAAAAACTATAAAAAGGATGGTAGTCTATTTTGGAATCGCTTAAGCATCCGTCCTATCACTATTGAAGGAAAGAATTTCTTTATTGGAACACAGACAGACGTTTCTGTACAATACAAACAAATAGAAGAGCTTCACAGCAAAGATCATGAGATTGAACAGCTTATGCTTCCTATTATGATGATTTACGATAATTTGGCAGCTGTTTCGTTGATCGGTCAGATGAATGAAGAACGATTTGATTTGCTAATCGAGAAGTTAAGTGGTTTTGTCCACACTCAAGCAGTGGATCATGTAATGGTTGATATTACGGGTCTCTATTGGCATGAAGAAACTTCTATAGAGCGTCTTTTGGAAATACAACAAGTTCTGGAGCTTATGGGCAGCAGTTTATATGTCACGGGAGTCTCTCCAGATCTAGCGCGTAAGTTGGTGGCAGCTAAAGATCCGAATCAAGAGTTGAAAACATATTCAAGTATTCAGCAAGCAATTTTTTATATCGATAGAAAATAAAATGACCCCCACTATACTGATGATACGTAGTGGGGGTCTTTATCAGATACCGATTTGATTTTTAACTTCTTTAATTTGTTCAATATGACGCAACTCGTGATAACCGACAAATGGAATCCACTGTGTAAGGCTCATTTCACCAAAAACAGGGTGTGGATAAGATTTCACTGCTAATTGATCTTCTGTTGCACTATCGGCAACTTCACGCAAAGCGGTATGAGTAGCAGAAAGCTTAGATTTTAACTCATCTAGCGTAGAATAGTCATCTGTCGGTGTAGCGAAGTTAGGTGCTTCTACTTTGGTTGATCGATCTACTGTAAGCTGAATCGGCTTGTCTGTTGTGATATTCTGCTCATCGGAAGCGAGCTGTTTTTGAATGGTTTTAGTGACTCCACCTTCCATCAAATACAGATGTTGCAAAAGTTGTTTGACAGACCATTCGTTTTCAGAAGGCTTTTTATTGATCTCTTCATCTGATAACTTTTCTACTTGCGCTAATAGTTCTTTACGTACTTGATCATTAATTTCCATTATCGTCACCTCTTTTTAATATAGTACCATTTACTAGGCCATAATACTTTTGGGAAAGCCTGAAGAAAAGGAGAAAATAAAATGAAGCGCAATCAACCTAAAATTCCTGATCACTTACTATCCGTACAGCTACAGGATGTACGACATGATGAAGATCCCTTTTTGCAGAATGCATGTATAGTCGATGAAAGACTAGATGGACAAGAAATTGAGCGTGTTCAATTAACTAGCATGCTTATTAAGAATTCAAGTTTTCAAGGAGCCTCTCTACCTGAACTTTTTGTTACAGATGTTCGGTTTGAAAACTGTGATTTTTCTAATGCGGACTTGACCGGTATAAGCATTCATCGAGTAAGCTTTCATAATTGCAAAATGCTAGGCGTGAACTTTACAAATTCTCGATTCACAGATGTCTTGTTTGAGGAATGTATATGCAATCTTTCTGCGTTTGTTCATGCAAAATGGGAAAGGGTCTGGTTCGACAAATGTCTCGTTAAAGATGCAGATTTCTTTGATTGTAAACTGAAACATACCTACTTTATAGAAAGCAATCTGGATTCTGCTAGTTTTGATGAAACCCCATTGAAAGGTGTGGAGATTAAGACTTCAGAATTCGAAAGTATGACTGTATCATTAAAAGAATTAGAAGGTTGTATTGTATCTTCTTTGCAAGCAATTCAATTCGCCTCAATGTTGGGGTTAGATATCCGCGATGAATAATGCATTGCTAGGGAATACTAAAAGTGGGTAAAAATATTTAATCAGGATGGACCTTTCATTCTCTCATTATTACAAATACCTAAGTTGACTTTCTTTTCTGGCAGACTTAAAGTAGGTATATAAGAGATGGGAACGGGATAAAGTAACTGCCAGTGAAAGGGGTTAGGATATGTTCGTGCATCAAGTATCAGAGGATATTTCATTAAAACTTGTAGGACAGAAAGACGCAGAAGTTTTATTTGCCTTGGTTGATGAGTCAAGAGAACATTTGCGGGAGTGGTTGCCGTGGGTGGATTCCATGACTGATGCGGATCAGTACGGTCCTATTATTGAAGCTTGGTTACAGCAGTTTGCTGAAGAAGATGGATTTCAAGCGGGGATTCTGTATAAAGGCAACCTAGCTGGCTTCGCAGGATTTCATTCAGTAAACTATGTAAATAAGCAAACAAGTATTGGTTTTTGGCTAGCAGAGGCATATCAAGGAAAAGGTATTATGCATGCCGTGGTCTCCTCACTGCTTGACTATGCTTTTGACGAATACAATGTACATCGCGTAGAAATTCGCTGTGGTATGGAAAATAAAAGAAGTCGAGCGATTCCTGAACGATTAGGGCTTAAGAAGGAAGGAATCATTCGTGATGGCGAGTACTTGTATGATCATTATCATGACTTAATTGTATATAGTATGCTTGAAGATGATTGGAAAAAGCACAGGAAATCTTGATGCATTTCTTACAGAGTCCACCTCTAAATGGACTCTTTTTTATATTTATATTTTCATTATAGTGAGATTAATACGAGGGAGTGGTTCGACTTGCTAACTATCAGTGAAATGGACAAAGAACTAATACAGAACAGGGAAATGGAAACCGCAACATTTGGAATGGGCTGTTTTTGGGGTCCTGAAGCTCGCTTCGGTAGCTTACAGGGTGTAATAAGGACAAGGGTGGGTTATGCAGGCGGTACTACGGTTGCCCCCACTTACAAGACAATCGGAGATCATACTGAAACCGTTGAAATCGATTACGATCCGAAAATTATTTCATACGAAGAAATACTACTTCATTTTTGGCGTAATCACTATCCTAATCGAGATCAATATAAAGGACAACAATACGTCTCTTCATTGCGTTACCATAATGATCAACAAGAACAGATAATCATTCAAGTAAAAAATGAGATGGAGAAGGAGCTTGGGGAGCAGATTGAAACGGAAATCACGCGATTAGAACAATTCACACTAGCTGAAGCACGTCATCAGAAATACTATTTGAAGCGCTACCCAAATGTTTTGGAGCAGTTACATCCTCTATATACTTCTGAAGAGTCGTTAAAGGGTTCAACATTTGCTGCTAGATTGAATGGTTTCGTCAAAGGATTTAGCACACGAGATCAAGTTTTGACCGAAATTGAAAGCTGGCCACTACAGGCAAGTGCACGTCAACATCTCATTCGACAGTTTTTGCAATTAAAGTGGTGAAATCAATAAAAGATCGAATCTTTTCTTCTTGTAACTTCATTCCACGCTTGCTATGATGTTCCAATATCAACATAGAATGAACGTAGGAGAGAGTAAATGAAAAAGGAATCTATCACATTAGGGCTATTGTTGACGAATTTACTGATCGCCTTTTTAGGAATTGGATTAGTCATTCCTGTCATGCCTAGATTAATGAATGAATTACATATAACAGGTACAGTGGTGGGCTATATGGTGGCAGTCTTTGCCATGGCGCAGTTGCTAGTTTCTCCTTTATCAGGGAGATGGGTCGATACATTTGGTCGAAAAAAGATGATTGTCATTGGCTTGATCATTTTTAGTTCATCAGAGTTTTTATTTGGAGTAGGACAAACATTGCCAGTGCTGTTTGCTTCCCGAATTTTGGGTGGAATCAGTGCGGCTTTCATTATGCCAGCCGTTACAGCGTTTATTGCGGATATTACGACGATGGAAACGCGCTCTAAAGCGCTCGGTTTTATGTCTGCCGCGATTTCCACAGGCTTTATATTAGGGCCGGGTATTGGTGGGTTTTTAGCTGGATATGGTACGCGGGTTCCTTTCTTCTTTGCAGGTGGACTCGCCTTGGTCGCAGCAATTTTTTCTTTTATCGCTTTGCGTGAACCTGAACGATATCAAGAAGCAGTGGCAGAGGATGTAACTAAGCCTGGATTAAAGAGGATTTTTGCCCGTCATTATTTCATCGTTTTTATCATTATTTTAATACTTTCTTTTGGTCTCGCATCATTTGAATCGATTTTTAGTTTGTTTGTGGATCATAAATTTGGATTTACACCAAAAGATATTGCGATCATCATTACAGGGAGCGGTCTAGTTGGGGCTGTTGCGCAAGTACTATTATTCGATAAGCTTGCCAGGACAATAGGGGAGAAACGTTTGATTTTCTTTTGTCTGATATTTTCTTCGATTTTAGTCTTCCTCGCGACGTTCGTACAGAGTTATTTTGCTGTATTGGCCGTTACGATGATCATCTTTGTAGGATTTGATTTAATACGGCCTGCAGCAACTTCTTATTTATCTAAAGTTGCTGGCAATGAACAAGGATTTGTTGGCGGTATGAACTCGATGTTCACTAGTATTGGAAATGTGTTTGGACCCATTATAGGTGGAGCGTTGTTCGATGTCGATGTGGATTATCCTTTCTATTTCGGTGCATTTGTATTAATGCTTGGAGTAGCACTTAATTATCTATGGATAAAAAGAACACCAGCTTTCAGACCTAATATTTAGGAGGGATTTCATTGACCATCGTAGGTTTTGTTCGACACGGTGTGACTGCTTGGAATAAAGAAGGCCGCGCACAAGGGAGTTCGAATATTCCTTTGGACGAAGAGGGGATAGAGGCTGCGAAGATGTTAGCATCACGCTTGGCAGATGAAGATTGGGATATCATTTTCACGAGCCCGATGACTCGCGCTAAGCAAACAGCGGATCTACTTGCAGAGCAGTCCGGGATAGAAGTTATAGAAGATCAACGTCTGCGTGAGCGAAGTGGTGGAATGATTGAAGGCACGACGGAACAAGAACGCCAGCAGAAGTGGGGACCACTGTGGAAGGAATTGGATTTACAGTTTGAGACTGGAGAGAGTGTAGTGGCTAGAGGTCTTGAATTTGTGAATGAACAGGTTCAAAAGTATCCTAATCAGCGTCTACTCTTCGTCAGTCATGGAAGTTTTATTAAACGAATAGTTGTTGCACTAATGGAAGATGAAAATTATGCTGTAAAGATCGATAACACTTCCTTAACAGTGTTAGATGTAGAAAAGAAAAGTTGTGTATTGTTGAATGATACGGCACACTTAGCAGGAGGAACAGATGGAGATTGAGTATGAATTGACCGAGGAAGATGTTGTTGCATTTAATTTATACCATGTGAAAAATTCTAAGGTAGGAAAAAACTCACTACAGTGGCAACGATATATATCCCCACTCATATTTTTATTGTTTGCTTACTTTTTGTCTGTTTTTACAGACATGCCAAGAGGCCCGCTGTTTGCAACGTTTGGTTTGACCGCTATTATATGGGTGATTTTATATCCAAAGTATTTCTATTTCCACATCACGCGACAAGTTGGTAAGATGCTGAAAGCTGGAAAAAATGAAGGTCTTGTTGGGAAGCATACAATGAACATGAACAAGGCGGGTATACACGATAAAACAGTAGTTGGTGAAACGAATGTACAGTGGATTGGTGTAAAGGATCTGATTGAAGATGCTGAGTACTTTTATATTTACACTAGTACTGTTAGCGCATATATTATACCTAAACGTGATGTCTATTCAGCGGAAGGTTTAAAAGCTTATGTACAAAAACGAATAAATGCATAATAAAAACTCAGGGTTTATTATAAACTCTGAGTTTTTTAATTTTCTAGCCGACGATATCGCCAGAAAGAAATCACTAGAACAATACTTGAGCCTATTGCTAATGTAGAATAATCGTCAAGTAAACTATATGCAAGAGTACCGAAAGAGCCCACTGCTACAATACCTGCGAATAAACGGTTCTGCATCTTTATTTGGAATTTGCGATGGTCTATATCGCGTTGTTTCATATAGCTATAGATTGCTGCAGGTTGCTCCAAAAACGAAGAAATTCTTGGTCCAAAACTTCGAATCTGCCCTACACCGTTTAATAACGAGCGCTGAAACTCTTTAGGGTTAGTAAACGGATTTTTATCTTTACTCTTCTGCTTAGCCCATTCTACTAAACGCGGTTTAGTGATAGCGAGTAAATCGATTGTGGGATCTAGTATATAGAGAACACCAACAAATACGGATACTGCGCGACCAAGAAAAGCGAAGTTAGCTGGCATTTGTACAGGTTGTGTTCGGACAATCACTTGCAGATCCCGAAGAAGATTCTCCACAACGAGCCCATTCATATCATATAAATCATTTGATTCGTATGCTTTCACGACTTTCTCGATGGCGTTGGCCAGCACTTTTCGATCCGCGTTAGGTAGTAAGAAGTTCATCGTCTCCAAGCCATCGATAACTCTGTCGTATTGCTTGAAAATGACACCTTCTGTGACTACGAACATTGCATCTGCATTTTCCTGTGTAATATTGACGACCATGCCGAAATCGATCAATACAAGCGTGCCATCTGAACGTATGAGTATATTGCCGCCATGTGGATCAGCATGGAATTGGCCACCTTCAAGAATTTGTTCCAAGAACAATCGAAACAAGCGATCAGATAACTTTTTACGATCGATATGATGTTTTTCTAAAAAAGGAATGTCAGTTATTTTGGAGCCTTCTATCCACTCCATTACAAGAACCTTTTTAGTTGTATATTCATCATAATAAACTGGGAACTTGACCCCTGCCATGTCGGGAAATCGTTCAGCGAAACCTCGTCCGTTCTTCATTTCTTCAACAAAGTTTAGTTCTGCGCCAATCACATCTGTCATTTCTTGATACAATAAATCTAAATCGATTTGTTTGCCTACGGAAGATACCTTCTTAGCCAGCCAAATGACAATTCGTACGGCCTTAAAATCTGCACGTAAAATACGCTCGATATCGGGACGTTGAATTTTTATGGCGACTTCTGAACCATTATGTAAAACTGCTCTGTAAACTTCGCCAATAGATGCAGATGCTACAGGCTTTGATGTAATATCCTTTAGATATTCGCTGTGAGGATTTCCCCATTCATCGTCTAGCAATTGTAATGCCTTATCAGAAGGAACCGGTGTAACCTGATCAGTAAGACCTTCTAATTCTGCAATGAATGATGCGGGCATGATGTCTGCACGTGTAGAAAGGAACTGCCCTAGTTTGACAAGTAACCCACCTAATTCAAGTGCCGTTTTTTTGTAGACTTTTGCTTGTTTTGTAACAAGCGTATTCCACTGATCGGTAACGGTAGGTGTAAAATTACCTCGATGGCGTCTTTGAAATATTATTATTTGAGTGAAAAATACGATTGCCATCCATACAATGCGTGTAATACGGTAACTAGCAGAACGCTTCATAGGCAGCTCCTCTTTCTGCAACAATCAATTTTATCTCTTATCAGGTTTCATTTCTCTTAAGCCCATTCTCATAGCAGCTACAGCACTCGTCACATTTAATATGACAGCAACCGCTAAAAACAACCATTTTAATTTCTCGGGTAAATTCAGAAAAATCGCTAAAAATAGAAATGTAAAACCAATGACCAGCATTAGTAAGTAGATAGACAATTTTTTAGGCACAAGTAGTCCACCTTTCTTAGGTAGTACCCTTATTGTAGCATGAAAAAACAAGAAATTTAAAAAACGCGTTTTATTTTGCGTGTTTGGGGAATAATATAGTCATTCAATTAGACAGGAGTGTGGAAAATGACGAAAAGTTATGCAGATACACCTGGAAATGATAATGAAAAAAGTTCCGCGAAACTAGCCAATGAGGCGGCAAAAAAAGCCGAAAAACAAGTAGAAGAAATTAAAAAAGATGCAAGAGAGCAAGTAGAAAAAGAAAATAAGTAATGTCAAAAAGCGATTATTTCCGAGGGAATAATCGCTTTTTGGTGATATATATTCATTTTAGCAAATAATGTAGCATTCGATCTTTGTCGTCAAAAAACTGCTTCATAATTTGATAGTGGCTTGTCTCTTCAAGTGTCGTTTCATGTGCACCTTCATCTGTAAATTCGATAATTTTTGCACCTGGATAAGATAATAGAAGGGGCGAATGTGTTGCGATCATGAACTGTGATTCTTCACCCACAAGGTCGTGAATCCTGCTTAGCATGGAAAGTTGACGCATAGGTGATAAGGCAGCTTCAGGTTCATCTAGTAAGTAGATGCCGTTACCTCTAAAGCGATGAATGAAAGTCGCCCAAAAAGATTCGCCATGAGACTGTTCGTGTAATGATGTCCCTCCAAAGCCATCTATAATCCGAGGACTCGTACCAGGTGCATGATCCAGCTCTTCAATCGTCGTCGCCAAGTTGTAGAAAGTTTCTGCACGCAGAAAAAATCCATCTTTCGGTCGGGCGACACCTTTTATGAGTGTGATATATTCATCTAAGATGGAATGTGAATCGTAAGTAGAAAAATTGAAGTTCAGCGAACCGCCTTCTGGATTAAAACCAAAGGAACCTGCGATTGCTTCAAGTAATGTAGACTTCCCCATCCCATTCTCTCCAACGAAAAACGTCACATTAGGATGAAAATCTAACTCAGTGAGTGTATTGATACTAGGTAAATGAAAGGGATAGTGTTCAAAAGAAGGAACCATGTCCCGCTTCAAGCGCATTCCACGAATGAATTGTTTGGAATACATAGGATGACCCCCTTTTTATGACGGATGACAAATGATGAAGATAGATTAATCCAATAGGTCCGGTTCCTCACTTACAATCATTTCCCATAGCGGCTGGAAGTTTTCCCAACCATCGATATCTCTTCCTACTTGCTTGGCGGTGTTAACAGCAAACTCTGCAGGAATCGGATTGACAATACCTGCGGCCTCCGCAAGTAATTGAACTTGGCAAGAACGCTCAAGCGTAATAAACCAAAATGCAGCAGCATCAACAGTCTGACCAACAGTTAAGGGACCGTGATTTTTAAGGAACATTGCCTTGTTATTCGCTAATGCGTTTGCAACTTTTACTCCTTCATTATCTTCATACACTACACCAGAAAACTCATCCAATACAGAGTGATCATTGTAAAATGCACAAGCATCTTGTGTTAATGGATCGATCAATCTACCTGTAGATGCCCAAGTCTTTCCGTACACAGGATGTAAGTGAACTGAAGCTGTGATATCTTCTCTAGCTTCATGAATCGCAGAGTGGATCACTAGAGCCGATTTATGAAGAGAGTATTTACCTTCTACGACTTCACCGTCTGGATTTACTAAGACAAGATCGGATGCTTTGATCTTGCCAAATGGTATCCCGTACGGATTCACCCACATATGATCCTTGAATTCTGGATCGCGATACGTTGCGTGACCAGCGACACCTTCTGTAAAACCAAAACGGTTAAATAGTCGGAACGCACCTGCTAATCGCTGTTTATTATGTTGGCGTTCTTCATCAAGGGTGGTAAATATAGGATATTGCAAATAATCAATTACATTCTTACCGCTTACACGTTCTTCTATGAAATTCATGAAATAGACCTCCACTTTAGTAATTAGATGTTCTTTAAAAAGAATAACGTGATTTTACGAAAATATCAAACTTAATTTCATTATTTTATTACTTCTAACATTAATAATAGGCAACTTCACAGCATATCTGATAGGTAATTGGTAAACTACATGTTAGATAATGAGATGCGAAAGGGGCATGAAAATGAATTCTGATAAAAAAGTTGTGTTCTTTGATTTAGACGGTACTTTAATGAATCATGATAAAACGATTTTAGATTCAACTAAACAATCACTTACGGCATTGCGTAAGAAGGGGATCTACACTGTAATATGTACTGGCAGAGCGCCACTGATGTTCAAATCGTTGCTAGAGGAACTAGAATTTGATTCCTACGTATCCATGAATGGACAGCATGTAGTTTGGGAAGGAAAAGTAATCTATTCGAATCCTATGAAACCTGAAGTTATTCAGCAACTTACCGAACTTGCTCATAAAAATGGTCATGGATTAACGTACTCCACGTTCGAGTCGTTTGTCACGAACGCTGAAGCACATCCTCTTGTACAAGAAGGAACAGCGCGATTAAGAATACCTTATCCTGTCGTCGATCCGGAAGTATATTCCCATTCTGACGTGAATCAGGTTCAGATATACTCTACGCCAAAAGAAACGGAAGAATATATGGAATTATTTAAAGGTTACTCCTTTGTCAGATGGGATGAAAGTTCTGTGGATATGTTGCCTGAAGGGGCTTCCAAGGCAATCGGTATTCAAAAGATATTAGAACATCTGGATATTCCTACTGAAAATAGCTATGCATTTGGAGACGGTGCAAATGATATGCAAATGATCGAGGCAGTAGGCACTGGAATAGTAATGGATAATGGAATACCGGAATTGAAAGAAATAGCGGATTTTGTTACCGCTTCTTGTTCAGAGGATGGAATAATGAAAGGTTTACTTCAAGTCGGTTTACTAGAGGAGAGAGACATTCCATTACTTCAACAAAACTGTAAACACTAAGTCGAACTATGTAAAATGAAAATCATTCTTGACAGTTGTGTGAACGAAGAGTATATTTAGATGATATACAAATGGAGAATATTTTAATTTTTCAAATTACTTATAAAGTAATTTGGTTCACTTCTTAGAGGAGGCCGTGTTTACAATGAAACTAGAAAAGCAGTGTCGGGATTCAAGGGTCGTACGAACGAGCAGGGTATTTCCTAATGACGTCAACAACCATAATACGTTGTTTGGCGGACGTTTAATGAGCGATATAGATCAAATCGCATCGATTTCCGCAGCCCGACACAGTAGAGCAGATTGTGTTACGGCATCTATGGATTCCGTCGACTTCCTGTATCCAATACGTCCTTCTGATTCAGTCTGCTTTGAGTCATACGTGACGTGGACTGGAAAATCTTCCATGGAGATTTTCGTAAAAGTTATTGCAGAAGATTTAGCAACGGGTAGTTGTAAAATAGCAGCAACTTCATTATTGACATTTGTTGCATTGGATGAGAACAAAAAGCCTTTAACTGTCCCACGTGTTATTCCTGTAACGGAAGAGGAAATATATTTACATGAAACTGCACCACAACGCGCAGAAATACGTAAAATGCGAAAACAACAGAGTAAGGAATTGGCAACTGTGTTAACGAATAATTACCCATGGCATGACCCAGTACAAGTGAATGCATAAAAATACTCAGTCAACTTCGTTTGACTGAGTATTTTTATAAAAGGATGTATAACTTCCAATACTATGATCCATACTACTAATAGATAGGACGTTCTCTAATTCGTTTTCTTGGAGGATACCTATCTTTTTATTGTTCAAAAATATATTCAACCATATTAAACACACAAAATGTATCAGAAAATAGTTAGTTAAAGCTATAATAGGAAAGAATATAGAGAAAGTAAGGGGATGTATCCAATTATGGTTAAAACGATTACTGCGGAGGAATTATTCAGCAAAATAAAAGCCGAACAAGAACTTGTACTCCTAGATGTACGTGCTGAGGATAAATATAATCAATTCCATATCGAAGCAAACACGGTAGAAGATTTAAACGTGCCGAAAACAGAAATCTTTGCGTTAGAAAATGAAGTGGAAAAAGTGATCCCACAGTTGACGAAAAATAGAGAGATGATTATTACGTGTACAACAGGAAATTCTGCAACTAAATGTGCAACCATTCTTTCAAGTAAAGACTACGATGTTACAGTATTGGAAGGCGGAATAACTGCGTGGAAAGAATATGTGAGTAACGAGTCGATTGAACGAATATGGGAAGAATTTAAGAGAGTTCATCCGGACGCGCCTGCACAGTACGAAGCATGGTCTTTCGGTAATTCAAAACAAATGGCGGATGAACTTGCAAAGTTGGTAGTGGAAGGAACTAAAACTGCTACATCTTCTAACTACACACTCTACGAATTAGAAGATGAACCGTTACCAGCGGTAGGTCTTCACAATATTATTTTGGACGGCAATGGAATAGCGGTAGCAATCGTCAAGAATATGTCAGTAGAAGTAATGCCTTTCAATGAAGTGACAGAAGAACATGCGTATTTAGAAGGGGAAGGGGATCGCTCATTGCATTATTGGAAAAAGGTTCATGAAGAGTTTTTTACAAATGAATTAAAGGACGTAAATCAAGACTTTTATCATGAATTGCCTGTAGTTTGTGAGACGTTTAAATTGTTGTATAAGAACTAAATTAGCCATGTAGAGTTATTGAGCTAACAGTAAGTATTCATCATAATATTTGAATGCTAATTAGATTACTTCTATTGGTAGGAAAAGGAGATGTTGAGCCCGTATTAGTACGGTATTCAACATCTCCTTTTGTTTATAAAAATTATTGCTGAACAGGTTCAACGATCTCTTCACTTTCTATTATTCCACGTGTAGCTTATGCGGTGCCGATGGATCAATTAAAGATCTATGAATTACAGAAATTTGATTTTCGTGTTGAACCGGTCATGATCAAAACAAAGGGTGAGCGGGTTTCCAAAGCTGCATCTCAATTTTGGGAGTTAGTAGATTCTGTGCATAACGACATTAGCTTTAACAGGTGATAACAGAAATTGTTCAATTGAAATTCAAGATGTTTAAGATACAATGAGTATTTTCTTAAGAATTTCATCTTTGTAATCTCATCTGCAATGCTAATACAAAAAATCCAATCACATACGCGATTGGATTTTTTGTATAGATTTTATTTTACTTGTTCTTTCGTTTCTACTTTTTGTACTTCTGTTTTCTTGGGCTCATCATCATCGTCATCCATAATGTCTTTTGCCGATTTCTTGAATTCAGACAATGTCTTTCCTACTGCCGAACCAATTTCGGGTAATTTACGAGGGCCGAACAAAATTAAAATAATCACTAAAATAATAATTAAGCCAGGTACCCCAATTGCGGCTAAGTTCATAGCGATTCCTCCTCCCATTGCTTGAAAAATGTAGTCCTCTATATATCATAACCTATATTTGGTTGCACAAAACACTATTTGAAGATTTAAATGAAGAAGAGTAATTCATCCCTCTAATGATTAAACTTCCAATGATTGGACAAACTAATAAATAACTTGTTTGATGAGAAAGAAGTGATGAGTATGGATGAAGCAACACGTCATATAGAACCACCTGCATACTTTACACGTTTGGCTACACGACTAGAACCAACTGCAGATATAGTGAAAAAAACTTTGAAAAGTAGAGGTCGAGTAGTGCACCTTTTGTATTTGAAAAGTGTAGTAGATATGATGCAACTACAAGAAATTGTGGTGAAACCTTTCTATGAGATGTCAGCCGAACAGAATTTTGCAGAGTATATACAATCATTACCTTATGAAACCAAGATGCCAACTGGAGATGAAGAGGTTCTTATAGAAATAACGAAGGGTAATGTCTTTGTCATGATCAACAAGCAAATCACGTTACTTGAGTTAAAAATAGTAGCCGCCAATGCAGTGCAAGAAGCTATTATGGAGCCTACAGTGCACGGTCCCCAACTTGGACTCAGTGAGAGTATTGAGACGAATATTAATCTAATGCGCCAACGCTATCATAAGCCTTCCTTGATTATTGAACCGATGCAATTGGATGATGCTTCGAATCGTAATATTGCTTTAATTTACGATGGCGAAAGAGTAAATCTTCAGCTATTGAAGAAAATTAGAAAGCGTATTCTAACGTTGGATGTAGAGCTGGTTCAGGCAAGCGGAGACTTACAGTATTACTTGAATAATAAAAAATACAGCTTGTTTCCAACCAGTCTTCTGACTGAGCGCCCAGATCGTATACTCCATAATATGGCGGTTGGAAAAGTCATTATATTAGTAGATGGAAGCCCTCATGCAATTATTGCACCTACAACGTTCTTTGATTTTATGCTTTCGATGGAAGATGCGTATTACTCATTTTGGGTAGTATCGTTAATACGATTTCTTAGATATGCAGGATTGTTTACATGTATTATGTTGCCATCTATATATGTTGGCGTTACTTCCTATACACCGGAAGTCCTCAGAACAGAGCTTGCTCTGACGGTGGCAGCGAGCAGGATTGGCGTTCCGTATCCCTCGTTTATTGAAGTGTTTTTCATGTTGATATTTATTGAACTACTGACGGAAGCTAGTATGCGGTTGCCAAATAGTATTAGCGCGACGGCTACAACAGTTGGAGGGTTGATACTTGGTACTGCAGCAGTAGAGGCTGCATTGACATCAAACATCATGGTCATTGTCGTCTCCCTTGTAGCGATTTCCACCTTTGTTATCCCAATAAGTGAAATGAATTACGCTGTCCGGGTTTGTCGTTTTTTACTATTGTTATATACGACGGTATTTGGTCTAGCAGGAATGATACTCGGAATGCTGGGTTTGTTGCTGTATTTGGTGAACAAAGACAGTTTCGGCGAGCCATATTTACGGATGTTTTGGAAAAATAGACAGGAAGAATTGAAGGTGGATGATTCATGAGCCGCTTTGTTTATTTTTTACTTATATCTAATATGACTGCCAACCTCATTGCGGCTAGCCCAAGAATCTTTTTCGCTAAAAGTGAAGATGGAGCAATTGTCACAATGATCATTGCGTTATTTTTCGGCGTATTTATGAACTGGGCATTGATCACTTCTTTCAAAGCGTTTCCGGGGAAAAGCTTACCGCAAATTTTATCTTTATATCTATCGAAGTGGATTACTATTCCGGCATTGTTTATCCTAGGAGTGATTTGGTATGTTTCGGGTCTTCAGACACTGATTACATACATAGATATTCTTTTACGATTTTTAACACCTGAGATGTCTGTTTATTTAGTGATTGCGATGTTCATTCCAGTGATCACTTTTGGAGTCATCATGCAAAGTCGGAATATATTATTTACACTTGAATTGGTGTTTGTTTTGGCATTTCCTGCTGCGGCATATTATATAGTAAAACTTTACTTTGCTGAACAGGTGAGTTGGGATCATGTGGGAATTGCGATGACTTTTATAGATAACCCACCTGACTATACAGTATTTACTACTGCGATATATTTATTTGCTGGAGCTTTTGATATCATTATTTTCAATTCATTCCTTAATAAAAAAATGACTTTTGGTATTAAGCAGGCTTTAATTGTGTTTATTTTGGGCGCTTTTGCACTTTTTACGACTTATTTTATTCCGATAGGTGTATTAGGATTTGATCAAGTGGAAGGTATTATGTACCCATGGATTCTGACCAGTGATTCTATTCGAATGAAGTTCGGGGTAATTGAGCGTGTAATATTTATATTTTTGCTTCTATTCTTAGCGATTGCCTTTTTAAATATAACGATTCATTGGCATGTTGCTTGTAAATTATTTCAGAGTGCCTTTGGTATAGAACATGTGAAATTGAAGTTGCGTAAAAAAGCCAGTCTTATCATAGTAGTTACGGTATTTTGGTTAATCGCAATCTATACAACACTAAAAGTTACTGAGTATGATTTGTTTCTTTACAGTAAGTATTACTTTAATACGATTCCAGTAGTATTTATTGGTCTAATAATTCTTATGCTTGTAGTGAATAGGAGGGCGAAGTCTTGAAATTCCTCTCAGTGAGTAAATGGTTTATGGTTGTTTTATGTATGAGTGGTCTGTTGCTTCAATATGGCTGTGCGTTCAAAGATATAGATAAACGCTTATTTGTGTCTGCGATTGGGATTGATCCTGCCGAAAATATTGAGAATGGATATAAAGTGACATTGAAAGTCGCTTTGCCATTTGGCGCAATTAAAGATTCCCCCAAGCCTAGTTTTGCGTATCTGTCACGTGAAGGACAATCGATAGGCGAAGCGATTCGTATGCTGGAGACACATGTAGACAAAGTATTGGAACTCGGTCATATGAAAACTGTTGTTGTTCATGAAAAACTTCTTAGGGATGATATGCAGTCGTTCATGGATTATTTTATTCGACGCGGTGATATCGAATTAATCGCATATGTTGCAGGTGCCAGACCGTCTGCCGAAACGATTTTAAAAGTTGAGCCAAATACTGAAGCACCGGCATCGGTTTCTTTAATCAACTTTTTTGGAACGACAGCGAATGATAGTCCATACGTTGTGACGACTTATTTATTTCAATTGCGCAGAGATATACTAACTGACGGTATTAATCCTGTTGTGCCATTAATTGAAACAGATGAAAAAGGCGATGAACTCATAGTAAATAATGCTGTAGTAGTGGGCGGAAGGGAAGACCCAGCTGTTTTATCTACCACTGAAACGAAATACTTTAATTCATTATTGAAACATTCAACTGGATTCACTTATTTGGTAAAAGAAGGAGGTTTGGAGTTATTATTGCATATTAGCCAAACGAAGATGACGTATCAATTTGTACCGAATAAAGGAAAATCGGCACCGCATGCGATAGATATGCACATTGGGATGAAAGGGACGATAGGTGAAGCTAATAAAGATTTATCTATTGCTAAATTGGATGAATATAATCGATTGGCCTCAAAAGAAGTGAAACAAAAAATCTTCCACTTTCTAACTAAAATGCAAGAGGAAAATCTGGATCCTTTTGGCTTTGGCTTACGTTACCGAACGACACGGTTGCATACAGAAGATACATTTACTACATGGCAACAAGCATACCCTGATATTGAGTTTAAAGTCACTGTGGATGTCAAACTACAGGGCACAGGAACGATAGAATAATTAGTAGAAAAACGTCATCCAGCAAAGTGTTGGATGACGTTTTTCTAGTAGTTTTTTGAAAGCTCTTATTACTTTCTATGGTTACGTCGCTCTTGATTTTCCAAGTTAGCTGGTGGCTGGCGTTTCTGATCGAAAGTAAACTCCTCACCGAACTCCATATTATCTAGCCGATGCGGCTTATCAAGTTGTACAGGTTGTACTTGCAGTTTTCTCTCAGGCTTCCGTTTTTTCATGGTAATCCACATCCTTCCTACCATTTAGATGAATTTCATTTACTTAGTTAGAATGAGTAAAAATACAGAATCTATTCATACTAAAAAAACTTCGCCAGCGATATGCGCTTGACGAAGTTATATGATGATTAGTTTAAATGTAGTGGTGGAGGAATGATCCAACCCTTTGATTTATTTAAGCTTAATAATTTGGCACCGAATGCTACTTTTTCCATATGGCATTTGGCAAACAGTGTCGCAACATCTTCACGTAAACATTGACCCATTGCCATGCTGCATGAGACTAATCCCTGACCTACGTTAATTGATATAGCTCCACTGATTTCGGGATCCATAAAGCGTGCACCAGCAGGAATTTCCTCGGCATTTGCTTTTGGTCTTTCCGGAAGGGCAGGAGGCGGTGTGATTCCATTGGCTTTCAATACTTTGCCAAAGTCTTTATTCTCGGCTTTCATAGTTTTGATAGCTTCTTCTAGTAGTTGAATCAGATCTTCGTCACCAGCATGATTAACAAAAGCTTCATACCCACTGATTAGTCCATTATTCGCACCCATAAATGACCAAATGGCTGTAACTTCTCCGTAATGTAAAGGCTGATCTTTTGGATTACCATCTAAAATACCCACAAAAACACTCTCCTCATCATTGTTTTAACTTCATGAGTAGTCTTTGCAGATATCCATTATTTATACTTACTTTTTATATGTCGTTACAAATGAAGGTCCAGAGAAAATATTAGGACGCTGATCGACGCCTTCTTTTGTGCCGCGCTTTGCATGTGCTTTTCCATAAGCTTGCGACTCTTGCCAGTTTTTGAAGGACTGTTCGTCTTCCCACATAGTTAAGATCACATATGTGTCGGAGTGTACAGGTCGCAATACACGGATTGCTACGAATCCTGGTTCTGCCTCTATAAGACGCGCACGATTATTGAAGCGCTGTTCAAACGTTTCTCTACCTTCTTCTGTTACAGGAATATTGTTTAATACTGCGAAACGACCAGATGGTAAATCTCCGCTTTGATCTAAAATATCGTATTCGACGGCATGGTCGAGAGTTGTCGTTTCCGCTTCTTGAAGCACGAGCACTTCTTCATCATTATTCATTAATGATGCACGCGCTTCTTCTGGTAAGTTACCTGTTTCTTCTAGTGGGCCTGTCCATTTAAATAGTTTCAATTCAAACACCTCATCATTTTCTATTTTGTTGATTACTATACAGTATAACGGAGAAATGAAAATGCTTTCAATAAATAAGAAATACATGTTGGCTGTTTAATTTTAAAAAGGGAGGGAAGAGGATGTATAAAACTACTAATTGGAGGCGTTTGAATGAATCAAAAATACGAAGACGTGTTAGCTGTATTAGAGGATTGCGTCAAGGCTTGTAACCATTGTTTTGATGCGTGTTTAAAAGAAGAAGACGTAGGTATGATGGCAGACTGTATACGCTTGGATCGTGAGTGTGCGGATATCTGTACATATGCAATTCAAGCGATTACTCGCCAAAGTCCATTTACGGATAAAATTTTGCAGTTATGTGCTGAGATTTGTGAACAGTGTGCAGAAGAGTGTGGCAAGCATGATCATGAACATTGCCAACAATGTGCTGAAGCATGCCGTAAGTGTGCGGACGCTTGTCGTAGTGTAGCGTAATAACGTATATACATTCAAAATAAAAAACCTTCCATACAAGATGGAAGGTTTTTTCTACGTTATGTAAGCCGTGTTTGCCGTACGTTGTCATAGAAAGTTTTAAACCACCACTCCTCAAAGTGGGTGTTTGCGGAAAACGTTCCTGTATGTCTGGGTTGCTAAAAAGGAATCCAGCATGCCATTTCCGTTTCGTAATAAACTCCCTTTTACAGCTTAAAGGTTAAAACTTAATGTCATACGAACAATACAGCTTGTAGATTTATCTTACACCTGTAAAAGTGAAAATGCAAATGGAAGGTTATTCTTTTTCATGAAACCAAAACGTACTATAGAACGTATAGAAGTGAAAAGATAAGGAGTGATCATGTATGGAACAGCATGAAAACAGCTCAGAAAAAAAGGAACTTATCATCAGACAGACACAGGAAATCAATACCTTACATCAAGAAGTAGATGAATTGCGCAAAGAAGTAAAACAACTACGTGAAGATATTGATTTAATTGATGTCTTTCAAAAAAAGCCAGTCATCACTGCTGCGGTAATAGGACAAATTGGATCTTTTATTATAGCCATACTAGTTATTATTGGAATATTTTTTTAATGCGGAGGTCCCGGTGTGATACTATAAAAGTAGTAGTATTATAGGCGGGGGTGGGTGTGATGAGAAAAGTAGTAACAGTTCAGGCGAATACAGTCGAAGACGCGGTACAACAAGCTCTTGATATTTTAGAGCTGACTCGTCAACAAGTGCATGTGGAGATTCTCACCAATCCAGGACGACGTTTAATGGGGTTGCGTAAAGTCATGGCAGAAATAAAAGTTTCAGGTAAAGAAAGCATGGCAGAAAATAAGCCTATTAAACGTCAACTTTCTAAAGTAGAGGAACTTGCAGCATTATTAGATGGACTGGATATGGAGAAACTCACTCATTCAACACCAAAAATTGAACAATCGGCTGTGCAAGAAAAATCACCTGTAAAGTCCGAACAGAATATAAGCAGTGCTAGAATTCAAAACGGTGAAATTCAATTTCAATTCGGGGAAGGTCGCTTACCATCTGTTATACCAAATGACCAAGCAATCTTAACAATCAATGGTGAATTACGATTAGAACCAGTACTTATTCAACCCGAAGATCAAGTGAATATAACCATTCAGGATGAAGTCGTCGCCCCGAAATTCACTATTCAATTGATGGAGAAGGACATGATTGCCTTACTTTCTTTCACGCCGGGAAAGCGAGTCAAGCGTTCTTTAGTCGATACGTCATGGTCATCAAGATTGGCAATTCGCGTAGACGAGACGATTGAGTATACCAATGATCTGAAACCACAAGCAATTGTTGATGAATTGAAAATGATGGGTGTTCAGCAGGGAATCCTATTCCCCGCAATCAAAAAAGTGACAGAAGTAGATAAGCCATACGAGTTGATTGTAGCAAAGGGAACACTACCCGTTGCAGGGACAGATGGGGATTTGGAAGTACATATACGCTATGAAGAATTCGATCCGGACAGCGAAGAAAAAGTAGATTTTAGAGAAATGAATGCAATTACTAATGTGAAAGAAGGACAAGTAATTGCGACACATATTGCACCTGTTGCTGGTACGCCTGGTCAAAGCTTGCTTGGAAGGCCGATTCCTGTAAAACCAGTCCGCGATATTGTGTTACGGACCGGAAAAAATGTGAAGCAAGTACAAGAAGATATTGTAACGTTAATTTCTGGAAAACCCGTGTTGGATTGGCGTGATCGATTGGTGAAAATCGATGTGAATAATGAGTTTAATCATCCGGGAGAAGTTAGTCTCGAAAGTGGAAATATACGTTTTGAAGGCGATGTTCGTATTGGGGGCAACGTCTTACCTTCCATGTTTGTTGGTGCAACAGGTAGTGTCTTTGTTGGCGGTTCAGTTACGAAGGCTGAAATACATGCTATGAAGACTACCATGGTGAAAGGCAATGTGCTGTCTTCCACTATAAGTGTAGGTAAGCAGGAAGCAATTGTAAGTGAATTAGCTACTTTGATTAAAAATGTGACAGATATGCTTGTACAAATCAAAGAAGCAGTCAATCAGGTTTTTATTATTCGTGGCCATGGAGAAGCAGAACTAAGCCCATCAGAACTCAAGCGTTTGATTTCTATATTGATGGAGAAACGATATGCCCAGTTTGAAGACGTGAATAAGAAGTTCATCCAGAGAGTTCGTGAACAAAAGGACAAAGTAGATGAAGAGTGGGTCCACGTTGCGGATCGTTTATACGATTTGTTTATTAATCCGCTCAATGAGAATCTTCAAAACATGGGGGAGTTTGAACAATTGATTGAGGATGCGTATATTCTCATTCAGCTATATGATACAGAAAGCTCTCCGAATATTAAATTGATTGTTCCATATGCCATTAATAGCACTTTGTATAGTTGCGGACATATTGATGTAGTTTCCAAAGGTGTTTACCATAGTAATTTAACGGCGGATGAAACCATTAAGATAAAAGGCGTTTGCAGAGGTGGGGAAATTTATGCACGATTGGAAGTATCACTGCAAGAGGCAGGTTCTGAAAGTCCTGTCAAAACAGTGGTTCGTACTAGTGAAGACGGACGTATAAAAATAGGCACAGCGTATGCTGGGACAGAAATCTATGTCGGTATTCGTAAGTATGTTTTCTCCAAAGATGCAACGAATATTTCTGCTCATTTGGACGCTGAGGGAGAGCTAGATCTAGGGTAACGATGTTTAGACTCTTTATAGTGGTGGAATAGTATATACAGAACATCACATTAAGGAGTGTTAAGCATTATGGCTAAAATTGCAACAGTACTAGGAGATATGTTTGAAGACTCGGAATACATGAAACCGGCGAAAGCGTATAAGGAAGCTGGCCATGAAGTAGAAGTGATCGGTGCGGAAGCAGGATCAGAAGTCACCGGTATGAAGGAAAACACAAAAGTGAAAATCGATAAAGCGATTGATGATGCTAAATCATCTGATTATGATGCATTATTTATCCCTGGTGGGTTCTCACCGGATATTTTACGTGCAGATGATCGTTTCGTGAAGTTCGTTAAAGAATTCATGGATGCAGATAAACCGGTATTCGCAATCTGTCATGGACCGCAATTGCTTATTACGGCAAAAGCACTTGAAGGACGCGATGCAACAGGTTATACATCTATTCGCGTAGATATGGAATATGCGGGTGCAAAGTATGCTGACAAAGAAGTCGTCGTCTGCCAGAACCAACTCGTAACAAGCCGTACACCAGATGATATACCGGCATTTAATCGCGAGTCACTAAAAATACTAGAAAAATAAACACTAGTTCAACCGTCAGGGCGTAATGTGCCTTGACGGTTTTTTTGTACTTTAAATTACCGCACCAACATACACTAACAGTATAATTTATTATTAGTTGAAAAAGATTCTCAATTGTACTTGAAAAAGGTTCTCAATGAGAGTATGCTAAAAGCAACGAATGAATCAGAGAGACGATCGCGTCTTACAATTGAAAGGTCGGGGATCTACTATGTATAAGATTGTTGCGTCAGCGGTAATTGCAGGAATTATATTAGGTGCAGTAGCGGGATTTTCATTTGGCAGTAAAGAGTTCGCTGGGATGTTCGCGGGAATGGCCGCACTTGCGTTTATAGCAGCACCGGCAGCGGTCGTCTATTCAAGTGAAAAGAAAAAGTGGCAACAAGTTCATTAATAAAGAAAAAGCATCCAAACTTTGGATGCTTTTTTGCATGTAAGTAGATAATGATATTTTAATATGCAGACCAACCGTTGTCAGCTTCCATTACGACACCGTTGACATAAGAGGATTCATCTGAAGCTAGGAATAGCGCAATATTAGCGATTTCTTCCTTCGTTCCAGGACGACTCATCATATTTACACCTCTTAATGCTTGCTTCATACCGAATTCATCAGGTTGAACTAAACTGTTTGTAATGTTGGTCGGTATTTGTGCGGGAGCAATTGCATTACAGCGTATGTTTAATGGGCCAAATTGAGAGGCGACACTTTTTGTCATACCTGCAACTGCGTGTTTTGACGCCGTATATGCGAGACCGCCACGTCCGCCAGTGACCGCTGAAATAGATGCCATATTAACGATAACACCTGCTTTTTTCTCTTCGAATATAGCTAGTGCTTTACGAGTTGCCCGCATTACTCCTGTTGTGTTGATTGCCAAAACTTTGTCCCATACATCATCAGTTACTGTAGCAGCAGAGTACATATTGTCCATGATCCCCGCATTGTTTACTAGAATATCCAGTGTGCCGAATTGCTCAACAGCTGTATCAATCATGTTTTGTACATCTTCTTCAATGGTAACGTTTGTTTTAACCGCAAGAGCCTCACCGCCTGCACTTATGATAGTCTGGACAGTTTCTTCTGCACCTTCCATATTCATATCTGCAATGATCAGTTTTGCACCTTCACGGGCATATAGTTCAGCGATTTCTCGTCCAATACCAGATCCGGCACCTGTTACTACTGCTACTTTATTTTCTAATCGTTTCATTAAAGCCGCCTCCAATTGTATTCGTATTTCTCATTCTATTATATACTTTAACGTCTAACTAATGAAGTTATTCGTTTTATTTCGATCAAATCAAAAACAGCTTGAACCGTCAAAATGAAATTGACTGTTTAAGCTGTTGGTCATACATTATTGTACTTTGACACCTTCTACTACCTCTTTTGCAGCGTAAAGTGCTTGTTTCACATCTGCAATTAAATCTTCCACGTCTTCCACGCCCACTGAGAAACGCAGCAGTCGGTCATCTACTCCGCGACGATTACGTTCTTCCAATGGAATATCCATATGCGTCTGCGTAGTTGGATACGTGATGAAGCTTTCGACTCCTCCTAAACTCTCCGCAAATGAAATTAGATTCATACTCTCTAGGAATGGTCCAACCCACTCACTGTTCTGCACTCGGAATGACAACATACCACCGATTCCTGCGTAGAGCACATCTACAATAAGAGGTTCTTGTTCTAAATATGATACCATCGCCTTTGCATTTGCGTCATGTTGTTTCATGCGTAAGTGCAGTGTCTTTAAACCGCGTACAACAAGCCATGAATCAAGAGGGGACAATGTAGCACCGATTGCATTGTGGTTTGTAAATAACCGTTCACATAATTCTTCACCCTTAGCGACGACAAGACCTGCTAGCACATCATTATGTCCACCGATATATTTTGTTGCACTATGGATGACAATATCTGCGCCTTCTTCGATTGGGCGCTGGAAATAAGGTGTCAAGAATGTGTTGTCGACGATCAACAATACATTATGCTTTTGAGCCAATTCCGCATACGTACGGATTGTTATATTTTGCATTAGCGGGTTCGTAGGTGTTTCTAGGAAAATCGCTTTTGTTTGATCCGTAATCGCTTGCTCGACTTCTGCTACATCATTGAACGAAAGGTAACGAGTCTTCACATTATACATTTCTTCATATTGATTAAATAAGCGATACGTGCCGCCGTATAAGTCTTCAGGCGCCAATAATTCTGAACCAGCCTTAAATAAAGATAATATTAGTTGAATGGCAGCCATCCCAGAGCTACATGCGAATCCTTGATCTCCTGATTCCAAGTTTGCAATTCCTTCTTCTAAAACAGAACGTGTTGGATTTTTTGTGCGTGTGTAATCATACCCTGTTGACTTGCCTAGTCCTTGATGATGATAAGCTGTTGACAAGTAAATTGGTGTGTTGACTGCGCCGGTTTTCTCATCGCTATGGTTGCCAAGTTGTACTAGTCTTGTTTCTAATCCGTTGTTTGTCATGAATATCCATCCCCCTAGAAAAAATAAAAAAGAACCTCTTCTTTTCGAATAGGCCCTCGAACATACAAGTGTATACAATATTCTCATCTTCAAGGTGATTGTCACCCTTGGATTTAGCACCGTGCCTGTGGCTGGTTGCTGAGACATCTCTGGGCCTATCCCTCCGTCTCTCTCGATAAGAATATTCGCAATATAGGCAAAACTGTTGACGAATTTATTCTATCATGCAGATATACTAGATGCAAGCTTCCTTTAAAGTGCGATCAGATGATTTTTTTGTTTCAGTAAAATATTTGCTATACTTACTAGATACGCATCACGATGGGGGGAGTCTTCCTTATGGCTTGGAGTTACGTCGTATTGGCGGCAGTTATAGAAATCCTCTGGGTAGTCGGTCTTCGGTACTCTGACACAGTACTCCAATGGACTGGAACCGGTGTGGCCATTATCTTTAGTTTTTATTTCATTATTAAGGCTTGTGAAAAATTGCCTTCGGGTACGGTGTATGCAGTCTTTACAGGATCCGGCGCCGCCGCTATCCTATTAGTGGATATATTCGTCTTTCATGCAGCGTTCACATGGGTTACGCTATCGTTCATCGGTTTGATTGTCATTGGCGTAGTTGGCATTAAGCTTACAACGGACGATGATCAGGTGGATGCAGAAGGAGGTGGCTGATAATGGCATGGGTGTATCTAGCTATTGCCAGTCTCGGTGAAATTTTCGGTGTAATGAGTATCAATTATTACTTGCAAAAGCGTTCCATTAAACGATTATTTCTCATTGTAGGGGTATTTGGCTTCGGCTTTATTTTCTTGTCACTTGCGATGAGAGAAATTCAGATGAGCACAGCTTATGCGGTTTGGACAGGATTTGGAGCAGCTGGAGCCGTGTTGATGGGAATATTGATTTTCAAAGAATCCGCCAGCCTCAAACGTCTTTTCTTTCTTTCGCTCATTATTCTAGGGGCTGTGGGCTTAAAACTATTCGGATGAAGGAGAGTGAATATTTTGGTGTATTGGACACAATTTGAATTTAATGAATGGCTAGTGACACTGGCAGCTACGGAAAAGGGACTGTGCTATGTCGGAATGGCTGACGATAGTGTAGAGCGATTAAAGGAATGGTTGAAACGCTCTGATACGGAAGGATTAATAGAAGACAAAACGAAGTTAACAGTCTATATAAGTGAGTTGAAAGAGTACTTATCAGGTACAATAACGAACTTCCCAACGGTTTCCTTCGATTTAAAAGGGACACTATTTCAGCAACAAGTATGGCAAGCCCTTCAACAAATACCGTATGGGGAAACTCGTACATATTCAAATATAGCGGAACGTATAGGAAATGTATCTTCTGTTCGTGCGGTGGCATCTGCAATAGGTAAAAACCCCGTGTTGATTGTAGTACCCTGTCACCGTGTTATTGCAAAAGACGGAAGTTTATCAGGCTACCGCGATGGCAAGGATTGTAAGCAAAGTTTATTACAATTAGAGAAGATAAGCTGGGTTAGTGATAGGACGGAGTGAGCAAGATGAAATATAAGCAAATTAAACCAAAGAAAATATATGAAGAAGTAGCAGATAGTTTATTGAACTCTATACAGTCGGGAGAGTTAAAACCGGGTGACAAATTGGACTCTGTACAGCAACTGGCTGAAAACTTTACCGTTGGCAGATCTACAATCCGTGAAGCCTTATCTACATTACGTGCTAGAGGACTGATTGAAATGCGTCAGGGAGAGGGTACATACGTCAAGGAGTTCTCTTCTGTCGATCTAATCTTTCCTCTGCAAAGTGCCATGCTTATGAATCAACAGGATATTCAACACTTATTGGCTGTAAGAAAAATAGTGGAGACCGGAGCGGCGGCGAATGCAGCGGAATCACGTACAGCAGATGATTTGGAGAAAATGGAAACGGCGCTTCATGAAATGAAGGAGCATGCCGGAGATATTCTACTGGGAGAAAAAGCGGATCTGGACTTTCATTTTGCCATCGCAGAAGCAACAAAAAATCCGTTATTGCTAAACTTATTAAGTCAAGTAGCCGAGTTGATGAGTGAATCGATGAGAGAGACGCGTCGCATTTGTCTCTACACAGAAACAGCAACAGTAGAGCGTTTACACGATGAACATGAGGCGATCTTTTTAGCTATTCAATCACAGCAACCAGAAAAAGCGGCTAGTACCATGCAAGCCCACTTGTTGAATGTAGAGTCTGTGTTAACGACATATTGGCAGTCGGTACATGAATAACACTGTTCACTCACTATACGTTGAGTGAATTTTTTAATAATAATGAATGAATGCTCTGTTAATGGAAGGATAAGTATAGTATGCTATGTAAAAAGTTAGTCATCTGATGACCTGTTGACTATAAAGATATTGCGAAGAGGTGAAAGGGATGAAGGTTAGCTTATTTATAACATGTTTGGTTGATATGTTTTATGCAGACGCAGGCAAAGACATGGTGGAAGTATTGGAGAGACAAGGCTGTGAGTTGTCATTTCCCAAAGGACAGGTATGTTGCGGACAACCTGCCTATAACAGTGGATATGTTGAAAGTTCAAAGTCAGCTATGAAGAATATGATTAAGACGTTTGAGGACGCTGAATACGTAGTTACACCTTCTGGATCATGTGCGACAATGTTTAAATTGTACCCGGACGTCTTTAAAGACGATCCGAATTGGTTACCACGAGCACAGAAGCTAGCGGATAAAACGTATGAATTCACACAGTTTCTTGTGAATGTTTTGCAAGTCGAAAATGTAGGAGCAAAATTGACAGGAAAAGCGACTTATCATCCCTCTTGCCATATGACGAGATTACTAGGTGCCAGTGAAGAACCTAGAAAACTATTGGATCAGGTGGAAGGTCTCGAAATGATCCCGCTACCAAACGCGCATAATTGCTGTGGTTTCGGTGGGACGTTCTCCGTCAAGATGGGAGATATTTCGGAACAAATGGTAGATGAGAAAGTCAATAGTGCCATGGCGACAGAAGCAGATTATTTAATTGGAGCGGACTGTGGTTGCCTGATGAATATTGGAGGGCGTGCAGAACGGGTCGGTAAGCCGATCCGTGTAATGCACATCGCACAAGTATTAAATAGCCACGAGTAAATAAAAGTGAGGTGATAAGTATGTCGATGAAATTCAGCAAGAAAAATTTTACGGATCGAACAAAAGACAATATAGCAGACGATTTTATGAGACAAGCAGTGGCAAGTGCTCAGGAGCGTTTGCATGGTAGACGATTGGATGCCGCGGAAGAATTGGGCAGTTGGGAAGAATGGCGTTCGCATGGAGAAGAAATTCGTCAGCATGTTCTAGAAAATCTAGACTTTTATTTATACCAGCTAAGTGAAAATGTAGCAGAGCGTGGCGGCCATGTCTTCTTTGCCAAAACCGCTGAAGAAGCGAGTAACTATGTTCGTAATGTTATCAAAGAAAAAGATGGCAAAAAAGTTGTGAAGTCAAAATCTATGGTAACGGAAGAGATTAATTTGAATGCTGTTTTAGAAGAAGCTGGATGTGAAGTAATCGAGACGGATTTAGGCGAGTATATTCTACAAGTAGACGACCATGACCCACCGTCCCACATCGTAGCACCAGCTCTTCATAAAAACAGAGAACAAATCCGCGAAGTGTTCGCGGAGAAATTAGATTATCATAATACATCCAAACCCGAAGAATTAGCTTTGCATGCACGGGAAAAACTGCGTCAGGAATTTCTAGATGCGGATATCGGTATTACAGGATGCAACTTTGCTATAGCTGAAACTGGCTCTATTAGTCTTGTAACCAATGAAGGCAATGCGCGACTTGTATCCGCGTTGCCAAAAACCCAAATTACCGTCATGGGGATGGAACGGGTAGTACCTTCCTTTGAAGAATTCGAAGTGCTAGTTAGTTTATTGACACGAAGTGCAGTAGGACAAAAATTAACAAGTTATGTAACGGCATTAACAGGTCCTCGCGATGAAGGAGATATAGATGGACCTGAAGAGTTTCACTTAGTGATAGTCGATAACGGACGTTCTGAAATATTAGGAACGGAATTCCAGTCCGTACTGCAATGTATCCGTTGTGCTGCATGTGTTAACGTATGCCCTGTCTACCGGCATATTGGCGGACACTCTTACGGCTCCATCTATTCTGGTCCGATCGGTGCGGTACTATCTCCATTGCTTGGAGGATACGATGACTTCAAGGAGTTGCCGTTCGCTTCTACATTATGTGGAGCGTGCACAGATGCTTGTCCAGTAAAAATCCCTCTTCACGAACTACTTCATACTCATCGCCGTATCATTGTAGAAGAAGAAGGTCGCTCCCCAATATCGGAAAGACTTGCGATGAAAGCGTTTGGAATAGGTGCTTCTTCAAACCCGTTGTACTCGATGGGTGCGAAAGTTGCATCCACTGCAATGAAGCCATTGACTAAAAATGATCGTATCTCAAAAGGGCCCGGTCCGTTAAAGGAATGGACGGATCTACGGGAGTTCCCGGCTGTTGGAAATACACGTTTCCGAGACTGGTTTTATGATCAGAAAGGGGGCAAATAAGTATGACAGGAACAATTCAAAATCGTGATGCTTTTCTTGGAAATATTGCGACACAATTAGGTCGTGAGCAGAAGGCACAAGTAGAAAAGCCCGAATGGAAACATCAGCCTCAACGCACAGTGCTTGCAAACGCTTCAATTGATGAGTTACTAGAAGTATTACGTGTTCAATGTGAGCAGATCCATACAGACATCGTTGAAACAACAAAAGAGGCGCTCCCAGCTGCGCTTGATGAAGTAGTAAAAGCCTACGGTGGCGGACCGTTATCCTTATGGAAAGACGAACGTTTTGCGGAATACGGATTATCTAAGCTGCTAGAAACTGATTGGCCTTCACAACAAATTGAAGTCAATAGTTGGGACACTTCACTTGGGGAGAAGAATATTGAATTGGCCGAGCAAGCAAATATCGGCATCACCTTCAGCGACATGACACTAGCCGAGTCAGGCACCGTCGTACTATTCAGTAGCCCAGACAAAGGACGTTCCGTCAGCCTACTCCCAACACACTATATTGCCCTAATACCAAAAAGTACACTAGTCCCAAGAATCACCCAAGCATCAGACATGATTCGGGAAAAACTCAACAACGGCGAGAAAGTTCCGTCCTGCATCAACTTCATCACAGGCCCAAGCAACTCCGCCGATATTGAAATGAACTTAGTCATTGGCGTACACGGACCGGTCAAAGCGACGTATATTGTTATAGAAGATTGCTAACGCAAGAAACTCTTTATGCTATTGAGTGGTTTTGAAGATCAGAACCTTTACAAGAAACGGATGTAAAATAATTACGTGAGAAAGAAGCTGATTTCCGACAACTATCGGAAATTAGCTTTTTTCTAATGCATTAACATTTAGTATTGGAAAACAACAGTGCCAACACACTTATACTTAAAATCCAATTTCTCAAGACAATTCACCACTTGATGATTACTTTACTGAGAAATAGGGAAAATAGTGTATAATGACAGTATTATTGCAGCGGAAGAAGGAGACGACTATGACTTCATCATACAAAGACGACAGCTTAGCGTTACACACAGACCTGTACCAGATCAATATGGCAGAATCATACTGGGCAGATGGTATTCACGAACGGAAAGCAGTATTCGAAGTATATTTCAGAAAAATTCCATTCGGCAACGGCTATGCAGTATTTTCTGGCCTTGAACATATCTTGACATATCTTGAGAATTTCTCATTCACTGAAAGCGACCTAGCCTATTTACGTGAAGAACTAGGATTCGCGGATGATTTCCTAGACTATTTGAAAGACATCCGTTTCACCGGAGACGTTTACTCCATGAAAGAGGGAGAACTCGTTTTTGCGAATGAACCAATTATTCGGATTGAAGCAAATCTTATAGAAGCACAATTAATCGAGACAGCATTATTGAATATCGTGAACTATCAAACGTTGATCAGCACTAAAGCGAGCCGTATCAAGCAAGTAGTGAAAGATGATATCGTGATGGAGTTCGGTAGCCGACGTGCACATGAAATGGATGCCGCAGTTTGGGGCGCCCGGGCAGCTGTTATTGGCGGTGTAGAATCTACGAGTAACGTCCGTGCAGGAAAATTATTTGGATTGGATGTTTCAGGTACACATGCGCATTCGTTTGTCCAAGCTTATAAAGATGAGTACACGGCATTTAAAGTCTATGCAGAGCGTCATAAAGACTGCGTATTCTTGGTGGATACGTACAATACATTAAAAATTGGTGTTCCGACAGCTATTAAAGTAGCAAAAGAGCTTGGTGACAGCATTAACTTCATCGGAGTGCGACTAGACAGCGGTGATATTGCATTCTTGTCAAAAGAAACTCGCCGTATGTTGGATGAAGCAGGTTTCCCGGACGCGAAAATTGTTGTATCCAATGATTTGGACGAGTACACAATTTTGAACTTGAAAGCACAAGGAGCACAAGTAGACATTTGGGGTATCGGTACGAAGTTAATTACGGCATACGATCAGCCGGCACTCGGAGCAGTCTATAAAATTGTTTCTATTGAAACGAGCGATGGCGAGATGGAGGATACGATTAAAATCTCAGCAAACGTAGAAAAAGTAACAACACCTGGACGTAAAAAACTGTACCGAATCATTGATCTTGAAAATGGTAAAGCGGAAGGCGACTATATTACGATGCACGACGAGGATCCAACAAAGGAAGAACGTATCAAAATGTTCCATCCTGTTCATACGTTCATCTCGAAGTTTGTAACGAATTTTGAAGCCGTAAACTTACATGAGAAAGTTATTCAGGATGGAGAAGTTATTTATAAAAACCCTTCTGTCTATGAAATTCGAGAATATGCACAACAAAACCTTTCTCTACTTTGGGAAGAATATAAACGATCATTAAATCCTGAAGAGTATCCTGTTGATCTTAGTCAAAAGTGTTGGGACAATAAAAGACGGAATATTGAAGAAGTGCATGAAATGGTCGAAAATTATACAAAACAATAAAAAGGAAGTGGAAGCGTTGACATTGCAGCAAGAAATTATCCAGACATTACGTGTGAAGCCGGAAATCGACCCGCAGCAAGAGATCCGGACTTCCATTGATTTCATGAAGGCGTATTTGAAAAAGAATACATTTCTACTGGGATTCACCCTCGGTATTTCCGGTGGCCAAGACTCCACATTAGTTGGAAAGCTGGCGCAAATGGCGATTGATGAGTTGAATGAAGAAGCGGGAGAAGAAAAGTACCGCTTTTATGCGATCCGTTTACCGTACGGTGTGCAATTTGACGAAGACGACTGTCAAGATGCATTGCGTTTCATCAGACCGTCTGTTGTCTATTCAGTCGATATTAAAGATGCTGTAGATGCCAGTGAACGAACTATGATTAATGCTGGTATTCATATTACGGATTTTGATAAAGGAAATGAAAAAGCGCGTGAACGTATGAAGGTACAATATTCCGTAGCTGCTGTTCATCACGCCGTCGTTCTTGGTTCGGATCACGCTGCAGAAGCTATTACTGGTTTCTACACGAAATTTGGTGACGGGGCAGCCGATCTTATGCCCATCTACCGTTTGAATAAGCGCCAAGGGAAACAATTATTGGAGGCGCTAGAATGTCCTCCGCATTTATACAATAAAATCCCTACAGCCGATCTAGAAGGTAATAAACCTGCGATTCCGGACGAAGTGGCATTAGGTGTATCATACGATGAAATTGATGATTACCTCGAAGGCAAAGAAGTGTCAGATGAAGCGCGCAAGCAAATAGAAGCACATTATTTAAAATCAGCCCATAAACGACACTTGCCGATTACAATATTTGATGAATTTTGGAAATGAAAACTGCCGACCTTTTTAAAGACAAAGGGTCGGCAGTTTTTCTGTTTGTCGGAGTTATGTGTTTCAGGTATGATAGTCACATATAAAAGGCGGATTCAGTTCGTGACGGGGGAGAACAACTATGCATGCACAATGGATCGAACGGGTATTGAACAACGTAGAAAAAGTTATTGTGGGAAAAAGGGATATAGCAGAATTAAGTTTGACCGCCTTACTCGCAGGGGGGCATGTGTTATTGGAAGATGTGCCGGGTGTCGGTAAGACGATGCTAGTAAGAGCGCTGGCTACCTCAATTGGCGCACAGTTTAAGCGGATTCAATTCACACCGGATTTATTGCCGTCGGATGTTTCGGGCGTATCTATTTACAATCCTCAGACAATGCAATTCGAATTTCGTCCAGGACCTTTAATAGGAAACATTATATTGGCGGATGAAATTAATCGGACATCACCGAAAACACAAGCTGCGTTGTTAGAAGGAATGGAAGAAGCTTCGATTACAGTAGATGGAACGACTATTCAATTACCGAAACCATTTTTCGTTATGGCGACACAAAATCCTATTGAATATGAGGGAACATACCCTCTGCCAGAAGCTCAGTTAGATCGCTTTATTTTCAAATTAAAGATGGGTTATCCGACGAAGCAACAAGAGATAGAATTATTAAAAAGAGCAGAAAGGCAAACGCCAATCGACGAGATCGAGGCTATTCTAACAGTGGATGAATTACTTGAATTACAACATCATGTGCGAGAAGTTGCGGTAGACGATACGATTGTTTCTTATATTGTGGATTGTGCAGATGCCACTCGTCAGCATGAATCAGTTTCATTAGGCGTGAGTCCACGTGGCTCGATGGCACTAATGAAAGCATGTCAGGCCTATGCATTCATAAAAGGACGGACGTTCGTGTTGCCGGACGATGTGCAATATTTAGTGACGTACGCATTTATCCATCGAATGATACTTCGCCCTGAAGCAAAATACGAAGGAATTGATGCAGAGGCAATCATTAGCCGTATTCTTGATCGTCTAGAAGTTCCGGTCATGCGCAGGTCGGCTTCTTTATGAAGCAGTTGCAATCATTCGGACGCTTCGCAGGTGTTATTGTCATTGGTGCGGCTGCGTATGCCTTTGCGAAATTTCAAGGGAGTTTCGTTAGCTGGTTTGTTTTCTACACGCTAATACCTTTCGTAACGTACTCCGTGCTTCTCTTCTTCTATCCGTTACGTGATATAACTATTGCACGACATATCGATCAACACCATGTTACGAGAAATGGACAAGTATCCATTCGGGTAGTTCTAAAAAGGAAACTACCCTTCCCTTTACTTTATGTTGTTCTTATGGATAAACGAGTGCACGCTAAACGCGAAAAAGTCGAACGGAACATCACGCTTCTAGGATTTCGAAAGACGTATGAGTACACCTATTTGCTTAAGAATGTTCAACGTGGAGAATATACTTTGCCGGAAGTGACAATAGAAGTAGTGGATTTTTTTAATTGGATTCAAAAAAGAAAAGTGTTTACCGTTCGAGATAATTTTTTGGTCTATCCAAGTATAACAACGATCGTCTATGAATCAGGATCGAATGGGACGAGTGGTGGTCAGCAACTTTCCGCGTATATGCTGGCAAAGGAGGCCACTACATCATCGAGCGTCAGGGAATATGCGCCAGGTGATCGAATGTCTTGGATTCATTGGAAGTCGTTTGCACGTACTTCGAAATTAATGACGAAGGAATTTGACGAACAGCGATCCGAACAATATACATTGGTACTGGATTGTGGAACATCCGAAACATTTGAAGATGCGGTGGAGTTTGCTGCATCAATTGTTGCATCCGCCAGACAGAATCAATCCAAGCTGACCATGATGACAGCTAGTGATCATCCGAAAGTTTTTCCGTTAATACAATCCGCTGATCAGACACGGCAAGCTTTAGTGCACCTCGCCAAAATTCAATCTGAAGACATACAAAAGATTAAGTTACCGGTAGAGAAAACCATATCTGAAGGTGCCTTGTTGCTTATTACAGGTAATCTTCGCATGGAGTTCATTCGTAATCTGTTGACGCATACGCGTAAGGCTTCCACAATAACTTGCTTTGTCATGATGGCAGATGAAAAGGCTGCGAAAACACTAGAACCTATTGTTAAGCAAGTGAAAACGCTTGGTATTACTGTGAAATTAATCTATCCGTCAAATCGTTCGTCGGCTTTAAATAAGGCGGTGACTCTATGAAGAAACAAACATTGGATTGGAAAGTGCTTATTTTTTTGTACGCACTCAGCACCGTATTGCTATGGGAATGGTTTATCCCCATTATGGATTTAACTGATTTTGGACATCCTTCTTTATTCATTATCTATTTGGTGCTTTTTTTCACATTGGCATTACTTCGACTGCCATGGTGGATCAGTGGCGCGGTTCAGATCTTTTATGTGTTATGGGCTATACATTATATGTATCTTGATCGATTATGGATATCTATACAGACGACAGGCGAAATAGTAGCAGACGTACAGCGGAACATCCTATTTCTGATCCAAGGAGATCTTGGTGAATTATCGAATTTATTCCGTACGTTATTATTGTTTACGCTAGTTTGGATGATAGCTTATTTACTTCGTCACTGGATTGAAGTTCGACGTAGTATGATGATGTTTTTCGGTTTTACGGTAGTTTTTGTCTCCATCTTGGATACGTTCACTCCATATGATGCAACTTCCTCGATTGTCAGAATTATGATTGTGGGCTTATTAATCATAGGGTACCTAACATTGATTAAATTGTCGGATGATGGAGCGTTGTCACTTCGTCCGAAACGACTACTTCTCCTTTCATTGCCGGTATTACTGATTGTTGTGTCTGTTGGGTTGCTTTCAAAAAATGCACCAGTACATCCTCCTGCTTGGCCTGATCCTGTACCGTACTTATTATCGTTAAGTGGAGTAGAAGATAATGATTCCGACAAAGGGCTAGCAAGCGCAGGGTATGACCCTGACGATTCGCAGCTAGGTGGCGCGTTCGTTCAAGATCATCAATTAGTGTTTGAAGCAACCGTAGATGAACGACAGTATTGGCGTATCGAAACGAAAGATACATATACGTCAAAGGGTTGGGAGCAAGTCCAAGAAAACAATAAAGAACTATTATTTACAGGTGAAGATCTGGTTGATCTCCCGGAGAAAAGTGAAATGTCAAAAGCCATGTTGTTATTTGCGGAACCACTCCCGTTTTTGGCTACCCCGTATGGAACCAACAAGGTTTCTTCACCAGAAGGGTTACATCTAATGCATGAAGTTGCTGCAAACCGATTGTATCTACTGATGGGACTTCAAGAGAAAGTAAATCAGTATGAATTGGAGTTTACACAACCGGAATATGTCATGTCTGAATTACAAGAACCCGAAATGGTGAACTATGAGACGGTAGCGGAAGACATGAGTCATTTCGTCCAACTTCCAGAGAGTTTCCCTGATCGAGTCAAAGAACTTGCGTTATCAATCACGAAAAACGAAACTGCTGTCTACGACAAAGTGAAGGCTGTTGAGCAGTATTTTAAAAAGAATGGTTTTGTTTATGATACGCAAAATGTTCCTGTGCCAGATGATGACCAAGATTATGTGGATCAATTTTTATTTGATACAAAAAAAGGTTATTGTGATAATTTTTCAACGTCTATGGCAGTCATGCTTCGGTCGGCAGGCATACCAACACGCTGGGTAAAAGGGTTTGCACCTGGTAAGGTGGCGATTGAAGCATCAGGGGAAAATGTCTATCGCGTAACAAATGATGAGGCGCATTCCTGGGTGGAAGCCTATATTCCTGAAATCGGCTGGATGCCATTTGAGCCGACATTAGGGTTTACACATCCGACAGATATTGAATTTGATATTCCAAGTGTTGATCCGGAAGAAGAGGAGATCAAACAGCCTATAAAACCAGAAGTGGAAAAAGAGAAAGTTGCTCCAAAGAAGATTAATAAATCCCCGTTATTTGATGCGTTTAAACAGAAGCTTACGTGGTGGTTCTCTCAGTGGTGGCTTTATGCACTGCTACTTGCGTTAATTATTATTGCAAGTATCGTACTGTATAGCCGAAGAAGCAATTGGTTACCGAAATGGCGTGTACAACAGCTTAGAAAGCAGCCAAACGGTCGCGAGAAGTTTGAACAGCAATATACACAGTTGTTACAACAATTAGCTCGTATCGGCGCACCAAAAGATACCGCAATGACACTCTCAAATTATGCCGTACTTATAGATGAACGATTTGTTGGAAATCGAATGAAAGTCTTAACTAATGCATATGAAAGAGGAATTTACGGGAATGATTGGCAGTCACAAGAGTGGGATAAGTTAAATGAAGTGTGGGAAGATTTAATTATTAGCACTACATATTGATTTTTCAACAAAATATGCGTAAAATATGTAGCGGATGATGCAAGAAATGCTCTCGACATATCTTGCACTAACGAACGTCAGCTATCATCGAATAGTAGTACCTGTATTCTTTGATAGAAGAGACGCGTGGAAAGTTGACTTTCTCACGCGTCTTTTGTAGTTGAGTCATGAAATGGTACTAAAAAATTGGAAGAGGTGGATCAGTTGTCAAACGCTCCTGTATTAGCTGGACAAGAAAAAATTGTAGTTCTCGATTACGGCAGTAAATATAATCAGCTCTTCACGCGTACAATTCGTGAATTTGGTGTGTATAGTGAGTTGCACGCACATACAACAACTATTGAAGAAATCAAAGAAATGAATCCAGTCGGTATCGTGCTTTCAGGCGGTGCAGCATCTGTTGGAGACGAGCAAGCGTATGATATCGATCCGGCAATATTCACATTGGGCATTCCTGTGCTGGGTATCAGCTACGGAACACAGTTAATTGTCAATCATTTTGGCGGTACTGTAGAAAAGAGTACAAATAGCGAAAATAAAGAAGAGACGTTAACAGTGGAAACTGCATCTGCATTGTTTGCTGGTTTAACAGAGCAACAAAATGTTTGGGTAAGTCACAGCTCTAACGTTGTGGAATTGCCTGAAGGCTTCATTGCATCTGCAAAAGACTCTGCTGGTAATATTGCAGCAATTTCAAATGATGATCAGCAAGTTTATGCGATTCAATTCCATCCAGAAGATCACCGTTCAGAGAACGGCAAAGATTTCCTACGTAATTTTGTTTTTGAAATTTGTAAAGCATCGGGCGATTGGACGATGGATCGTTTCATTGAAATTGAAATAGAAAAAATCCGTTCAACGGTTGGCGATCGTAAAGTACTTTGTGCGCTAAGTGGCGGCGTAGATTCTTCAGTAGTAGCTGCTCTGATCGACCGTGCAATCGGTGATCAATTGACATGTATTTTTGTTGATCATGGTTTGCTTCGTAAAGGCGAAGTTGAAAGTGTCGTTAAGACCTTCAGTGAACAGTTCAGCATGAACTTTATTAAAGTGGATGCGCGTGAACGTTTCTTGAAGAAGCTTGAAGGTATTACAGAGCCTGAACAAAAACGTAAAATTATCGGCAATGAATTCATTTACGTATTCGACGAAGAATCCGCTAAATTGGATGGCATCAAGTATTTAGCACAAGGTACGATCTATGCAGATATTATCGAAAGTGGTACTGCAACTTCAGCAACTATTAAATCTCACCATAATGTGGGCGGTTTGCCTGAAGATATGGACTTCGAGTTAATCGAACCATTACGTGCATTATTTAAAGATGAAGTACGTGCAGTTGGAGCAGAGCTTGGTTTGCCTGAAGAAATCGTTAATCGTCAACCTTTCCCTGGTCCAGGACTTGGAGTTCGTGTACTTGGTGAGATTACAGAAGATAAGCTCAATATTGTTCGCGATGCAGACTATATTTTGCGTGAAGAAATTGCAATAGCTGGCCTAGATCGTTCAATCTGGCAGTACTTCGCGGTATTACCGAATATCCGTAGTGTGGGTGTTCGCAATGAACAGCGTTCGTACGACTATGCAATCGGAATCAGAGCAGTTCATTCTGTAGACGGTATGACAGCTGACTGGGCTCGTATCCCATTTGATGTGCTGGCTAAAATCAGTACACGAATTACAGCAGAAGTTGACCAAGTCAATCGCGTAGTTTATGACATTACAGCAAAACCACCGGGCACTATTGAGTGGGAATAAGATAAACAACAGAATATGATCGTATAACGCTGGGAATATGGCCTAGAAGTCTCTACCGAAACACCGTAAATGTTTCGACTACGATTCAATATATAGAAGAGTTCTTTCTATTTGAATTAATAAAGAGGCATGCGAATCCATTTCGCATGCCTCTTTTTACACAATAAGAGTAAGGAAGGTCACCATGAAAAAATATTTTGAGTTTGAGAAACTAGGCACTAACTATCGTCGTGAAATCATCGGTGGAATTACTACATTTTTAGCCATGGCATATATTTTAGCGGTTAATCCGATCATGTTATCTTTAGACGTTGTACCCGACCTACCTGATTCCATGCGAATGGATAAAGGCGCCGTGTTCGTTGCAACGGCACTTGCGGCTGCTGTCGGAACTTTATTTATGGGCTTAATTGCCAGGTATCCGATTGGGTTGGCGCCGGGAATGGGATTGAATGCATTCTTCGCTTTCACAGTAGTATTGACGTATGGCATTCCTTGGCAAACGGGATTGACTGGCGTATTGTTCTCCGGATTAATCTTTATCGTTCTCTCATTAACTGGTTTACGCGAGATGATCATCAATGCCATACCCGCACAACTGAAATTTGCGGTAGGGGCAGGTATAGGTTTATTCATTACGTTCCTTGGTCTGCAAAATGCAAATATCATTGTAGGGGATGAAAACACGTTGGTAGGCTTGGGTGATTTAACAGCTGGTCCAACCTTATTAACAATCTTCGGGTTAGTAATCACGATCATAATGATGGTGCGGAAAATCAAAGGTGCTATTTTCTACGGTATGATTATGACAACTGTTTTAGGTATGGCGGTCAGTCTAATAGACATTCCGCACAAAGTAGTAGATAAAATCCCATCGGTCGCTCCGACATTCGGCGCTGCATTCGACGCAATCATCAATGATCCAGGTTCATTGATGACAACACAATTCCTTGTTATTGTCATCACATTCCTTTTCGTAGACTTCTTTGATACTGCAGGAACGCTAGTTGCAGTAGCTACGCAAGCAGGTCTGATGAAGGAAGATCGTCTTCCACGTGCTGGTAATGCATTGCTTGCAGATTCATTGGCGACAGTAACGGGAGCAATAATGGGTACATCCACAACTACTTCTTATATTGAATCAACTGCGGGAGTCGCAGCAGGTGCTAGAACAGGGTTTGCTTCTATTGTAACGGCCTTATTGTTCTTGCTAGCCTTATTCTTCTCTCCTTTACTACTGGTCATCACGCCTGCAGTTACGGCTCCTGCTTTAATTATCGTAGGGGTGTTGATGGTATCGACATTGGGTAATATTGAATGGACACGTTTTGAAATTGCGGTGCCTGCATTCTTTACGATTATCGCTATGCCGTTGACGTATAGTATCGCAACAGGAATCGCGATCGGCTTCGTTTTCTATCCAATTACTATGCTAGTAAGCGGCAGACGAAAAGAGATCCATCCGATTATGTACGGGTTATTTGTGATTTTCATTTTGTATTTCATTTATATCAAATAATAATGAACCGCTCCCAAACTCAATAGGGGAGCGGTTTTATCTATTTATTCAACTGCTTTCGAAACTCTGAAACCATTGATTTCAATAATAAATAAAAAGAAATTGAAAAAACATGTTTAAAGTTGTTGACAGTTCAAATAGTGCCTGATATAGTAATAGAACAGTCAAGAACGCGACTGCAACACGAACCTTGAAAACTGAACAGCAAAACGTTAACGAAATACAGTTTGTGCCTGGCTTGCCAGTGACATAAACAAAATGAGTATCTTAATTGATGCCAGCAAATGAAACTCGAGCTAATCGAATTTTCATGCCGCTGAGCGTTGAGTTGTAGTGAAGTGCTAGGAAGTGATCGAGCGAAGAAGGGAGCGTACTTAGGTACGTGACCGACTAAGCGAGTGAAACTGACGACGCAATTCGCTGCGAATCGACGGTCAGTATTATGGAGAGTTTGATCCTGGCTCAGGACGAACGCTGGCGGCATGCCTAATACATGCAAGTCGAGCGAACTGTTGGAAGCTTGCTTCCTTCAGTTAGCGGCGGACGGGTGAGTAACACGTGGGCA